>NZ_JBFKLW010000011.1:0-79406 GCF_041630135.1 Shewanella sp. | reverse complement strand
CGCTTGGCTCACCGGGTCAGGGCTGCGTATTCTACGCTTTCCTGTTTTCGCGTCAAGCAGTTTTTGCAAACTTTCTTGAAGCGCTGTTGAAGTTGGCTTTCGCTCGCTTCAACCACCTTCACAACCCGCTACGCTTGGCGCTGCTTGCCGTGTCAGTGGATGCGCATTATAGGGAGCCCAAACTTTTGCGCAAGGGGTGTTTTTAAGTTTTTTTGTTTTTTTACCTCGTTTGCGGGAAAAACGACCTGACCTGCCGATTTTTCGGCCTTATAATGCGAAAAAACCGTCATTTTGTGAGATTTTTATGTCAAAGGCGCTGAGATCCTATAAAGGAATAGCCCCAAAACTGGGCGAAAATGTGTATATAGATGAAGCCTGTGTGCTGGTTGGTGATATTGAGCTTGATGATGATGCCAGCATTTGGCCCATGGTCGCTGCCCGTGGTGACGTGAACCATATCCGTATAGGAAAAAGGAGCAGTATCCAGGACGGCACCTGCTTACACGTTACCCGCAAGACTCCTGCCAAGCCCGACGGGCACCCGCTGATCATTGGTGATGACGTAACCGTAGGGCACAAAGCTATGCTGCATGGCTGCACTGTGGGTAACCGGGTGCTGATTGGCATGGGCGCTATTGTATTGGATGGCGCCCATGTGAGTGATGATGTAATTTTGGGCGCGGGCTCTTTGGTCCCCCCTGGCAAGGTATTGGAGAGTGGCTACTTATATGTAGGCAGCCCGGCCAAACAAGCCAGACCGCTGACCGAAGCTGAACTTAAGTTTCTGCCCCAATCAGCTCAAAACTACGTATTACTGAAAGATGAGTATTTGCAGGAGCAATCTCCTGCTTAAAGCTCTATTCGCCCCCACTCATCGAAGGCATCTTCTTCGATGAGTGCCTCGGCCATCTCTTCCACTTCAAAGCGCACACTTTCGAGCAGGGCGACCGCGTTGGTCACTGTCACTTCTTCTCCGCTCATCGCGGCAAGACGCTCAAATGGCAGGAGGCACTCTATACGCATCCCCTGTTGATGGGCCACCAGCATAAGCTGCTGCTTTTTACCATCAATAGAAATGGCATCGGCGAAGATAATACTCTGATTCATTTTACACTCCTGAAATAAGACTCTGCCGCAAGGTTTGCAGCACTGGCGCAGTATTAGGTCTCACCCTACGCCATAAATAAAAACTTTCAGCCGCCTGACTCACCAACATTCCCAGACCATCGATACACATTTTGGCTCCCAATGACTGAGCCCACTCATTAAAGACTGTTGGCTTGGCGCTATACATCATGTCATAGCACTGGGTCTTGCTGTCCACTGCGCTTGCGGCCAAAGCGGGCAAGTCACCACTAAGACTGGCCGAAGTTGAATTGATAATGACATCGAAGGCACTGCGGATCTTGTTACCTTCAACGACTTCGATATTGGCCTCAGGACACAGCGCAGCCAGCGCATTGGCCTTGTTCAAAGTACGGTTAGTGATAGTTAGTTTGGCACCAGCCCGGATAAGCGGCAGTAAGGCACCACGGGCGGCACCACCAGCCCCCACCAAAAGAACCCGCTTGCCACTTAACTCAACGCCATGCCTGATTAGGTCGGCCACCAGCCCCATGCCATCGGTGTTATCACCCCGAAGGCGTCCATCGGGCAGCTTTATCAGCGTATTCACCGCCCCGGCAATACGGGCATCGTCACTCAGTTCATCACAAAGTGCAAATGCCTGTTCTTTAAAAGGCACTGTGACATTGGCTCCTTTGCCACCCGCGGCCATAAAGTCTGCCACAGTGCCACCAAAGCCTTCCAGAGGCGCCAATATTGCCTCATAGCTGAGAACCTGCCCTGTTTCTCTGGCAAACATGGCGTGGATTTGCGGCGACTTGCTGTGGCTGATGGGATTGCCAACTACGGCGTATCTGTCTGTCATGGATAACAAATCGGCTGATGGAATTGGCTTCAGTCTACCCTCGCCCTTTTGGTTACGGCAATGGTGCCGTGCAGAGGAATTTTCAGGCACGCGACAAAAGCATAGCTGAGGTATACTGCGCGGCAGTGATTGCCAGGCAAAAACAGTAACAACTGAGTAGCACCATGAACTGGATAAAGAAGATATTCCGCCAACAACCCGCGGATGACCGGGACCCGAATCAGTCCAACGCGTATGAGATGATAGGTGGCGATAAAACCATACGCGCTATTGCCAGGCAATTTTACGCCCGCATGCAACAAGGAGAGGACACCCAAAATCTGCTGGCTATGCACCCGGGATCAATCGAACATTCGGAACAAAAGCTGTATGAGTTTTTGAGCGGCTGGCTCGGCGGACCTCAGCTGTTTCAGCAGAAATATGGCCATCCGGCACTGAGAGCACGCCATATGCCATTTGCTATAAATGAGCAAATGCGTGATCAGTGGCTGTTGTGCATGCAGCATGCGCTGGAACAGGAAGTGAAAAACGAGGAGCACCGCAAGGTAATCTACCAGGCCATAGCCACCCTGGCAGACCACATGCGTAACCAATAAGCCATCAAAAAGCTTATTGGTTACTCCTTTGAATCAATTTGCCAGCCAATCCTGAGGCTTGAGGAAGCGCTCGTACAGCTCAGCCTCGGGGGTTCCGGCTTCAGGGCCGTAGGCATATTGCCAACGCACCAGCGGCGGCATCGACATCAGAATCGATTCGGTGCGGCCACCGGTTTGCAGCCCAAACAGGGTGCCACGGTCGTACACCAGGTTAAATTCCACATAGCGGCCACGACGATAAAGCTGAAAATCACGCTCACGCTCACCGTAAACCGTGTCCTTGCGACGCTCTACAATGGGTCCATAGGCCTTGAGAAAACCCTTCCCCACCGCCTGCATATAGTTAAAGCACTTATCAAATTCCCAATGGTTAAGATCATCGAAGAACAGACCACCAACACCACGGGTTTCACCACGGTGTGGCAGGAAAAAGTACTTATCGCACCACTCTTTGTACTTGGGATACACATCATCGCCAAAAGGCTCACACAGATCTTTGGCGCTTTGGTGCCACTCTTTCACATCCGACTCAAACGGATAGTAAGGCGTTAAATCGAAACCACCACCAAACCACCACACGGGGTCAGCACCGTCTTTACGGGCAATAAAGAAGCGTACGTTGGCATGGGTAGTTGGGATATACGGGTTTTTGGGGTGGATAACCAAGGAAACCCCCATCGCCTCAAAGCTGCGACCAGCGAGCTCAGGCCGGTGCGCCGTAGCCGATGCAGGCATGGAGGCACCCATCACATGGGAGAAGTTCACCCCGGCCTGCTCAAACACTGCACCATCGGTCAGCACCCGGCTGATCCCACCGCCGCCCTCGGCGCGCTGCCAGCTGTCGGTGGCAAAGCTTGCTTTACCATCCAGCCCTTCCAGGCCAGCGCAGATGTCTGCTTGCAGCTGCATTAAAAACGCTTTTACCTCATCGGCGTTGGGAAGTCCCATGCTGTGTTCCTTCTTATCCTTGTCTGAAAATATGGCCTGTTAGAATATCAGTAATGGTGGACGGTTGACCGGACCCACCCAGCCGGCCCATCACCACGGCATCGATTTTATCGCCAAGCTGAGTTTGAACCTCTTCCAGCGTCAGAGCCGGCGGCTGACCTGCCAGGTTGGCACTGGTGGACACCAGCGGCTTTTGGCAGGCATCACACATGGCACGCACGCCTTCATGGGCGGTCACCCGCACGGCTATGGTATCAAAGCTGCCCCTGAGCATACGCGATACCCCAGCTCCGGCCGGAATCACAAAGGTGAAGGAACCCGGCCAGTTGTCCAAGGCTGTTTGCAACTGGCTCTCGGTCACTCGGCTTAAATCCAGATAAGGAGCCAACTGCTCGAAGCGGCTGGCTATGAGAATCAGCCCCTTTTCCCACGGTCGCTGCTTTACCGCCAGCAGCTTTTTGATTGCGGCGTCATTATCCGGGTCACAACCCAGCCCATATACGGCTTCGGTGGGATAGCTCAGCACGCCACCAGCTGCGACTATATCAGCAATTTCAGAGGGATTTACCTGTAGCAACACCGTCACCTCAAAGATTCATGGCACCTTACCAATGCCAGCTGTCATTGGGCTGGGCGCTCATTATAGCGACATGGGGGACAAGCATAAAGAATTGCGGCCCGAATCACAGCGGGCGTTTGTATTTGCACGGTTTATTGGGACACTCAAGCCGGGTGCCGCTTGCACCCTTTCGTTGAACCAACAGCCCGAAACCGCAATCAGGGCAAGACTCAGACACCGGTGGGTAGTTAACCAAAAACTTGCACTTGGGATAGCAGGAGCAGGCATAAAAGCCTTTTCCATAGCGATTGGTTCTGTGCTCCATCACCCCGGTTTGGCATACCGGGCAGGCAACCGCTTCTTCCGGCGTCGCCTGATCCGGCTTTTCGATGTGATGACACTCCGGGTATTGAGTACAACCGATAAAAATGCCGAACCGGCCGGATTTCACCGCCAGTTCATGGCCGCACTCAGGGCAGACAGAGCCTTCAATAACCTGAGTTTCAATGGATTCATGCTGTACCAGGGGACGGGTGTACTGGCAATTGGGGTAGTTGTTGCAGCCAACAAAACTGCCATGTTTGCTGTGACGCACCGACAGCTCGCTGCCGCACTCGGGGCAGAGCTCGAACTCACGCTCCAGGGCGTGCTCGTGGGCACTGAACAGGCTGTGATTTATTTTGGACATGGCGACCTCTACTGCAAACTGCCGCTATTTTAGCAATTGGCAGGCCTGGCCGAAAGCCAACAAGGTTGAATAACCCGCAGGCCTCAGGTGACGGCTAACCTTCACCATGGAGGAATGCTTTAGGGTGTAAACTGATAAGCACAATGTTATATTGTATCCAAAACAACAATAGAGACTTAACGTGAACTCCAAATCCCTCGCCCTCAGCCTGATGCTGACCCTAGCAGGCTGCGCTCAAACGCCCACATCAAACATCACAATCACAGATACGCTTAAGTCCAGGCTTGCCAACATTGAGCATACGCTGACAGCCGATAATGAACTCTACAGCAGTGCCAACTTCCACCTGGCGCTGGCACTGCTGCAAAGGCCAGAAACAGACCATGAGCAACTACTCGTTTACCTGCGTGCCTACAGTTATTTCGGTGATATGGAGGTAATGGATGCAAAGCAGGCTTCACGCCTTGCCGAAGTTCTGGCGCAACAGGCGCAGGCAGCTCCTGCCAGCAGCCGCGAACAAATCGCCGTAGTGGGCTATCGCTTCCTCGCCGATAAAGACCGCGGAGCCGAGATTGCACCTTTTATTGTTCTGCTGGCGTCGCAGCTAAAGCAATTGGCAGCACAACCTGCTTCACTCGAGCGGGACTATGCCCTGTGGGAAACCCTAAGAGCTTATGGCTTTTTACTGTTTGAAAGCCGCAAGCACCCGGATAGCAGCCTGGCCAAAACTATGTTGGCATCAAACGCCAAGGCAGTGTTGCTTGAGTTTGCCGCCAGCCCGGCAGCCATCAGCAGTAAAGATGGCTGGCCGTTGATGAATACCTATTGGGCGCTGGCGCTTTACCGTTTGGCATTGCCTGCCAGTGCCGATGGCGAGGCCACACCTGAAGAGCTGGCGCTGGATGAAGCAGTTAAAAACATCGCCGCAGCCGATGCCAAAAGTCGCGGCGAAGAGGCCAGAACGGCCTATACCCTGGGTTACCATGTGAACCGCTTTGCCGGTAAAGAAGCGTGCGAGCAGGATGAACTCTGCGTGATCCCAGACCTAACCCAGGTATTGCCCCAGCGCCATGAATGTTCAGACAGTTTGTATATCCTGTCTCAGGATTTGACCGAAGCGGAGTTTGACGAAAGCTGCACCCGACTGATTTCACAGGAAGACAGCTTTCACACCTTACTGCAAACCGGTCGCGCCCCCGTCCCAAATGACTTCAATCAGGCGCTGCAGGTCGTCGCTTTTAAAAGCTGGAGCCAATACAACGCTTACGGACAACTGCTGTTTGATATAGGTACAGACAATGGCGGCATGTACATCGAAGGCACACCATCCAAACCCGGTAATCAGGCGAGCTTTTTTGCCTTCCGCCAATGGTGGATTGCACCTGAATTTGCCATCTGGAACCTGAATCACGAATACGTGCATTATCTCGATGGTCGTTTCGTCAAATACGGCGGTTTTGGCCACTTCCCGGGTAAAATGGTGTGGTGGGCTGAAGGGCTGGCAGAGTATGTCTCCAAAGCGAATAACAACCCTGAAGCCCTCAAGCTGGCACGGGAAAATCGCGCCGAAGCGCCAACTCTGGCAGAGATTTTTGCCACCGAATACAGGGATGGATTGGATAGAACCTATCGCTGGAGTTATCTCGCCATTCGCTATCTGGCAGAAACTCGGCCGCCAGCGTTGGTGGAATTGTCTCACTGGTTAAAGACGGACTACTTTGAAGGCTATGACGCGCTGCTCGGCCAACTCGCCCACGAAGAACAAGCTGGCTTTGAGGTGTGGCTGGATGAACAGATCAAACAATCTGCGCCACAGGTGAGCGATACGCCAACATTACCCCACAAGCTAAACCGCTATGCCTACCGTGACTACTTAACACCAGCGCACCTGTTGCTGTCTGAGGATAAAAAGGGCGTGCATTTCCATTTCTAACGCCCCTTTTACTCACCCATGGCTTTGCTGAAGCAACGCAAGCCAAAGGCAGTATGAAAAAAGGAGACCTATGGTCTCCTCTTTTTTACTCAGTTCTTTGACAGAAAGCGCCTCGGCTCAGGAATGCAATCGACCCGGCTGCTCGTCGAACATCATATTTTCCATCTGGTTGTAAGCCATCTCCTGCCCGGGCGCATTGAAGAGTACCATCATCACCACCCACTTAAGGTCATCCAGAGTCAGGCTGGACTCATCCAAATCCATTACCCGGTCGATGACCATTTCACGGGCTTCAACGTTGAGCACTTTAATCTGTTCCAAAAACAGCAGGAAACCGCGGCATTCCACGTCCAGACGCTCAAGTTCATCAGGGGTGTATACCCGGAATGAGTGCTGCTCGTGGCTGCAAAGATAAGGCTGCTCACTGTCTCGCAAGTCGGCCAGATGCTCGAGCCAGTTCAACGCCTTGATAATTTCAGACTGACGGAAACCTGCCAGAACCAATTCTTTTTTCAGCTGGTCTTCGTCCACCAGCATATCCACTTCCAGGTCATTCTGAACATAGTTCTCGAATAGGTACATGAGGATGTCAAACATGGCTAATTCCTCCTGATTCTGACGTAACCACCGGGTACTGCAGCAACCCAACCTTGTAACTCCAACTCAAGTATTTGTTCCAGCACAAGATCTATCGGTTTACCACTATGTTCCACCAACCTGTCTAAGGGTGTGGTCTCATATTCTACACTAGCCAAGAGCTCCGGGTATGGCAACTCCTGACCTGCTTCAGCCTGGATATTGGGGCTTTGAGGCAACATATCAAGCTGACAACGCAAGATAGCGTCGAGTTCCTCTACTATATCGGCAGCCTCACAGACAAGTTTTGCCCCCTGACGCAATAAATCGTGGCAGCCCTGATGGCGCTCATCGAGGATGTTCCCCGGTACCGCAAACACCTCCCGGCCCTCCTCCATTGCCAAGCGGGCACTGATCAAAGAACCACTCTTGCGGGCGGCCTCTACCACCAGGGTCCCTAACGCCATCCCGGCGACAATCCGATTGCGCTTGGGGAAATTACCTGCGAACACACCAACATCTGGCCATAATTCACTGACCACACACCCCTTGGTTTGAATATCCTGATACAGCCCCAGATGCTTTTTGGGGTACACCTGCTCAATACCTGTACCGAGGATCCCATGGGTTACCCCGCCCACACTCAAACAGCCATGATGGCTGGCACCATCAATGCCTGCCGCAAGGCCGCTGACCACGGCAAGCCCACGACTGGCGATATCTGCCGCCAGCTTACGCGCTGTCTGCAGTCCGGTATAGCTGGCCGCCCTGCTGCCCACCATGGCCAAAGCCGGAATAAGCAACGCCTGCGGCTGACCTTTGACAAACAGCAAGGGAGGAGGATCGGAAATAGTTTTAAGGAGTGGTGGATAGCAATCGCTGTCCGGGCATAACAAATGGTTAAACTCGGAGTTGTCTTGCCATTGGAGCGCAAGATCCACTTTACGGTAATCAATAGTTAATGTGGACCGCAGAGAGGGCGGCAAAGACAGTGAGCCACTATCGGTTTCAAGCCTTTGCCTTAACTCTTCCACATCCATGTGTTCAAGTAACTGTCGGATCCGGGCAGGTCCAAGCCCGGAAACCGCACCGACAATCAGCCAGTCGACCAGCGTCTGGCTGATTTACTCCCCCTTAATCTCACTCTGAGAAGGCATAGAGAGTTTGTCATCCATACGAACCGGACGGCTGTTCACCATGATCAGGCCCATACTGACTTTATCAAACACCTTAAACACCATCAGATTTCCGTGGTAAACATTGGGCAGCTTGATGGCATCATCGCTGCCAAACTTGGCCATCAGGTCGCCATACGCATTACGATCGATGGCAGACACAGGGGTGCCTTCGTCATTGATCACCACGGTTTCACCATCGCGATGAATGGCAAAAACATCACCGGGCTCAACGCCATCGTTCAGACCTTTGCTGATATAGACCACATCCAGCTTACCGGCTTCACGAATATCTTTATCAGTGCCAAGCACATAGGCATCCTGCACATCGGCAGGTTTAGGCATAAAGTAAGCCGACAACATGGCATCGTCTTCGATAGGCAGCACCCGATAACCAGCCTTGGTTTCCCGTAGGTTGGTCAGCAATTGCACCTTGGAAATTTCACCGGATTCAATAACCCTGCCGCTGGCGCTAAGAATCACTTCCTGACCCAGTACTTCTTCAGTGACCTTATCTGAGAATGTTCTCCCCGCTTGATAAGCGGCGATTTTCATACCCACCGGTAAATTGGCCTGAACATAAATCACATCACTCTCAATGTGATACCGTGAAGGACTTTCACCCCCCAGAATCAATGGCTGTTGAGCAAACCAGTCTGCGTCAACCACACGGTTTTGACTCAAATAAGGCTGAATCACTTCAAGGCTGACAGCTGGAATGGCACCGCCCTTGGGCATCACTCGTCCCTCGGGGCTCTTGCGAACCTGAGGCTTGAGTACCAATCTTGGCTGACCATCGATAAATACCAGCGTCAAACGATCACCGGGATAAATCAGATGGGGGTTGGCAATTTGAGGGTTTGCCCCCCACAGCTTAGGCCACCGCCAGGGATCATTTAAAAATTTCCCGGAGATATCCCATAAGGTATCTCCCTTTACAACCACATAAGTGTCCGGATGGCCTGGCTTAAGAGTCAGGGTATCAGCCAATGCAAACGAACTGGTTACCGACATTAACGCGACTAGAATTAACCGTTTCATGGGAGCATCCATGTTGTTTGGCTCGTTAGGGCGAGCTTTTACTGTTATTGATTGTCACTACGGATTAAAATTGACCCAATAGCAAAGTCAGTATAACCAACTGGCTCAAATTTGACAGACTTGTTAAGAGTTTATGTATGCCTTTACTGAAAGTATTACGTTTCCCCGATGAAAGATTAAGAACCGTTGCCCAGCCGGTGACCCATTTTACTCCTGAACTTCAAGCTCAAATCGACAGCATGTTCGAAACCATGTACGAAGAAAAGGGTATTGGTCTGGCTGCCACTCAGGTGGATTTTCATCAACGCCTTATCGTTATGGATCTGCAGGACGATATCGAACGCCCCAATGTGTTCATTAACCCTGAAATTGTGGCCAAAAGCGGCGATTTTTGTAATGAAGAAGGCTGCCTTTCGGTGCCGGGTGTTTATGCCAAAGTGGACCGAAGTGAATTCGTGACTGTAAAAGCGCTCGACCGCCATGGCAAAGAGTTCAGCGTTGAAGCAGATGGCCTGTTTGCAATCTGCCTGCAGCACGAAATGGATCACCTTATGGGCAAGCTGTTTGTCGACTACCTGTCGCCACTCAAGCGCCAGCGTATTCGTCAGAAGCTGGAAAAAGCCGCTCGTCTCGAAAAATAAGATTCAGGTAACGTTTTGAAGCCACTGAAAATCATCTTTGCCGGCACGCCGGATTTTGCAGCGCGTCACCTGCAGGCGCTGCTGGGCTCTGACCATGAGGTCATCGCCGTTTATACCCAGCCCGACCGTCCCGCCGGACGGGGGCAAAAGCTCACCCCCAGCCCGGTGAAGTCGCTGGCGCTTGAGCAGCAGATCCCTGTTTATCAGCCCAAGTCACTTCGCAAAGAAGAGGCGCAGCAACAACTGGCAGCTCTCGGCGCCGATATTATGGTGGTGGTGGCCTATGGTCTTATCCTGCCTAAAGTTGTGCTGGATACTCCGCGCCTTGGCTGCATCAACGTTCATGGTTCGATTCTGCCGCGCTGGCGCGGAGCCGCGCCAATCCAACGAGCCCTGTGGGCCGGTGACACAGAAACCGGCGTCACCATCATGCAAATGGATGTAGGGCTGGATACCGGCGACATGCTGCTCAAAACCCGCCTGCCCATTGAAGATGATGACACCTCCGCCAGCCTATATGAAAAGCTGGCCGGCCAAGGCCCTGAAGCACTGCTCGAAGCCCTATCCGCCCTCAGCGAAGGCCGCCTGAGCGCTGAAAAGCAGGATGAAGCTCAGGCAAACTATGCCGAGAAGCTCAGCAAAGAAGAGGCTCGTCTCGATTTTGCCAAGCCCGCCAAAAATTTGTGGCAGGAAGTTCGCGCCTTTAACCCCTGGCCTGTGAGCTACTTTAAACATCAGGGTCAGATCATCAAGGTTTGGCAGACAAGCGTACTGGCTGAACCCAGCGCCAAGGCGCCCGGCACCATAGTTGCCGCAGGCAAACAAGGCATAGATGTTGCGACCGGCGATGGCATTCTGCGTATTCAAAAAATGCAGCTGCCCGGCAAAAAGCCCATGGACGTAGCCGATATCCTTAATAGCCGCGGCGACTGGTTTACTCCCGGCACCCAACTGGCAAGCCCAGAGGCAAGCGAGTAATGAATATCCGAGCCCTCGCCGCCAAGGCGATTTTTGATGTGCTGGAGCGCGGCGTGTCGCTCTCAATCGCCCTGCCTAACCAGCAGCAATTTTTACGTGATGGCAAAGACAAGGCACTGCTTGCTGAAATCTGTTACGGCGTCATGCGCAGCCTGCCTCAGCTCGACAAGCTGGTCAGTGGTTATATGCAAAAGCCCCTCAAGGGCAAACAACGGGTGATTCACCAGTTGCTGCTCGTCGGTGCCTATCAGTTGTATTTCACCCGGGTACCGGCCCACGCCGCCATTTCCGAAACCGCCGAAGGCTGCCGCGCCCTCGGCTTCGAGAGTCTGGTGAAGGTGGTCAACGGAGTGCTGCGCAATATTCAGCGTCAGGTGCCTCCGCTGGATGAGTCCAACGACACCTTGAAGTACAACTTCCCGGCCTGGATAATCCGCCGCCTCAAAGATGCCTACCCTGAAACATGGGAACACATCATTGAGGCGTCACATCAGCGCCCGCCAATGTGGCTTAGAAACAACCGTCGCCACCAAAGCCGCGATGTCTATTTGCAGGCACTTGCCGATGCAGATATAAGCGCCGTTGCCGGTACGGGTGAAGACGCTATTTGCCTCGAGTTTGCCACCGATGTTGCCCGCCTGCCGCATTTTGCCGATGGCGCAAGTTCGGTGCAGGATGGCGCAGCTCAGTGGGCAGCAAGCCTGCTGGCGCCGCAAAACGGCGAGCTGGTGCTCGATGCCTGTGCCGCGCCCGGCGGTAAAAGCTGCCATCTGCTGGAGCTGGCCGACATCGAGCTGGTCGCAGTGGACTTCGACGAAAAGCGTCTCGAACGGGTGTCGCAAAACCTGGAGCGGCTCAAACTCAACGCCAAGGTTATCCACGGCG
The DNA here is from genome assembly GCF_041630135.1 of Shewanella sp. Taxonomy (GTDB): domain Bacteria; phylum Pseudomonadota; class Gammaproteobacteria; order Enterobacterales; family Shewanellaceae; genus Shewanella. The sequence goes on along the minus strand of NZ_JBFKLW010000011.1, from coordinate 67,456 downwards.
ATGCCGGTGATATCAGCAGTTGGTGGCAAGGCGACAAGTTTGACCGCATCCTGCTGGATGCGCCCTGCTCTGCAACCGGGGTGATTCGCCGCCATCCGGACATCAAATGGCTAAGACAAAACAACGACATTGCCGAGCTTGCCAAACTTCAGCAGCAAATTCTCGACAACTGCTGGCAGTGGCTCAAGCCTGGTGGCACACTGCTGTACGCAACCTGTTCTATTTTGCCTGAAGAAAACCGTGAGCAGATTAAGGCCTTCCTCGAACGCACCACAGATGCGACTCTTGAAGCCCTGCCCAACCAGGCAAGCAATAATGATATCGGCTGGCAAATCCTGCCGGGACAGGACGACATGGACGGGTTTTATTATGCCCGCCTGAAAAAAGCGCTGGTTTAGGGATTTAGGCAAACGCCATGAAAATTATCATCTTGGGCGCCGGTCAGGTCGGGGGAACCCTGGCAGAAAACCTGGTGGGCGAAAACAACGACATCACCATTGTCGATTCCGACAAAAGCAAGCTTCGCAGCCTGCAGGATAAATACGACCTGAGGGTGGTCGCAGGACACGGAGCCCACCCTGATGTACTGCGTGAAGCCGGTGCCGAAGATGCTGATATGCTGATTGCCGTGACCAACAGCGACGAATGCAATATGTCGGCCTGCCAGATTGCCTACACCCTGTTTGGCACTCCCACCAAGATTGCCCGTATTCGCTCCGAGCAGTATCTGCATATGCAGGATAGACTGTTCATCGACAGCGAAACCAAAAATTCCGATAACCGCACCCGCGGCGGCTTCGTGATTGACGAACTCATCGCCCCCGAGCAGTTGGTTACCTCCTATATTCAGCGTTTGGTTGAGTACCCCGGCGCCCTGCAGGTGCTGGAATTTGCCGACGGAAAGCTGAGTCTGGTGGCGGTCAGGGCCTATTACGGCGGCCCGCTGGTGGGCAATGCGCTTGCAGCACTGCGCGAGCACATGCCCAATATCGATACCCGGGTGGCAGCCATTTTCCGCCAGGGTCGCCCTATCATGCCCCGCGGCACCACTATTATTGAGGCCGACGACGAAGTCTTCTTCGTGGCCGACAGCCGCCATATCCGTGCAGTAATGAGTGAAATGCAGAAGTTGGACAACAGCTACCGCAATATCATGATTGCCGGCGGTGGTAACATTGGTTTGGGGCTGGCGAAAAAGCTTGAGCGCAGTCATTCCGTCAAGCTGATTGAACACAGAGCCGAGCGCGCCGAGGCACTGTCTGAAAAGTTGCAAAACACCACCGTATTTTGTGGTGATGCCTCGGATCAGGAACTGCTGCTGGAAGAGCACATAGACCAAACCGATGTGTTTATTGCCGTGACCAATGACGATGAAGCCAACATCATGTCGGCACTGCTGGCCAAACGCATGGGTGCCAAAAAGGTGATGGTGCTTATTCAGCGCGAAGCCTATGTGGATATTGTTCAGGAGGCCAATATCGATATCGCCATTTCGCCACAGCAAGCTACCATTTCCGCACTGCTCACGCACATTCGTCAGGGCGATATCTGCAACGTGTATTCACTGCGCCGCGGCGCCGCCGAGGCCATTGAAGCCATCGCCCACGGCGACCCAAGTACTTCCAAGGTAGTGGGCAAGCAAATCGGCGAAGTTCGTCTGCCACCGGGTACCACCATAGGTGCCATAGTGCGCAACGACGAGGTGCTGATGGCTCACGATAAAACAGTGATCGAGCAAGGCGACCACGTAATACTGTTCCTGGTAAACAAAAAGTTTATCGGCGAAGTGGAAAAGCTGTTCCAACCCAGCGCTTTCTTCTTCTGAACAAGCAGAAACCGAGCCAGTCATGCTGAATTTAAGGCCCCTGCTCTTCATTCTCGGCACCTTTCTGTCGATGTTGGCAGGGTTCATGCTCATCCCGCTACTGTTTGCCCTGGTACATGGGGATGAAACCTCCGGCGCCTTTATGATTTCAGCCATGGTCACCGCGATTGCTGCCAGCTTCTGTATCAGCGGCGGTAAGCAAAAACACATTAAGCTCAATATCCGTGACATGTTTTTGCTGACCAGCATCACCTGGTTTGTGGTAAGCCTGTTTGCGGCGCTGCCCTTTACCCTCTACCACGGTATCAACTACACAGATGCCTTTTTCGAAACCATGTCCGGCATCACCACCACGGGTTCCACCGTGCTGTCGGGGCTCGACAATATGGACCGCAGTATCCTTATCTGGCGCTCCCTGTTGCAGTGGCTCGGGGGTATAGGTTTTATCGTGATGGCAGTGGCGGTATTGCCCTTCCTGAACGTGGGCGGCATGCGGCTGTTTCGCACTGAATCTTCCGACTGGAGCGACAAGGCTACACCCCGTACCCAGGACATGGCCAAGCACCTGTTTCAGGTTTACATACTGCTGACTATTCTTTGTGGATTGGCTTATCACGCTGCGGATATGGACTGGTTTGAAGCCATCAATCACGCCATGACAACCCTCTCCACCGGCGGGTACTCGACATCGGATCAATCCATGGCTCATTTCAGCCCTGGCGCCCATTGGGTCGGCACCGTTTTTATGCTGGCGGGCGGCCTGCCACTGCTACTGTTTGTGCAGATGATCCGCGGTCGCAGTGCCAAGGTGTGGAACGACGCTCAGGTGAAGGGCTTCCTGCTGTTTGTCGGTGCGATAAGTGTAGCGCTGGCGCTATGGCTGGCGCCGGTAAAAGAGCTTTCGTTTATCGATGCCCTGCGTCTTACCTGTTTTAACGTAGTGTCAGTGGTGACTACCACAGGGTACGGCCTCACCGACTATGGTGCCTGGGGGCCACTGGCCAACATCGCCTTTCTGTTCCTGATGTTTGTCGGTGCCTGCTCAGGCTCTACCTCTGGCGGGATTAAAATCTTCCGCTTTCAAATCGCCTTTGCCATTATGCGCGAACAATTAAAGCAGCAAATCCACCCAGCGGGCATATTTAGGGAACGCTATAACAACCGCCCCATCAGCGAAGACATCATTCGCTCTTTGGTCACTTTCATCCTGCTGTTTGTGGGCGTGACTGTGGCGCTGGCGGTGTTTCTGGTGGCAGTGGGGGTGGACCCCGTTTCGAGCCTGACCGGCGCCATTACAGCGGTAACCAACGTCGGACCAGGGCTTGGGCCTGTGATAGGCCCGGCGGGTAACTTTGCCGGACTGCCCGACAGCGCAAAGTGGGCACTGTCGTTGGGCATGTTGCTGGGACGACTGGAAATTCTCACCGTAGCTGTGTTGTTTCACCCCAAGTTCTGGCAGTACTGACAGCCCAATCCTGTCATCCCGCTATCAAAATATCTTCCTTTCGGCCGACTCAATCAGCTTTCACTAACGTCAGCAGGTGCTGCGCGTACCTGTCAACATCCTGCCAGTCGGTGTAGTCAATAACCGCCTTCGGATCTGTAGGGCCATTGGTCATCTTCATAATCAACCGGATCATCAGGGCGTCGTACCAGGGCCAGGATGGGTAATCCACCTTACCGGCGATGATTTTCAAATCCTGGGGTTGCCAGGGGGACAGGCTTAAAAACTTTTGCAGGTACTTGTTGTTTTCCAGCACCCGCTTTTCGGGGTTACGGGCCACCACGTTAATGCAATAGAAACTTGAAGGTCTTGACGCCAGCGCAGCCTGATAGCGGTTAACCAGCTCAAACACTGACTTATGGTAAGTGCCGTACAGCACACAGGCACCCAGCGCCACCACATCGAAGCGTTGCCAGTCAGGCTCGGCGGCCAGCGCCTCGGCCACCGACATCAGGCTGCATTCATGGCCCAACGCGTTCAGCCTGGAAGCCATGGCTTCAGATATCTTGCGGGTATGGCCACCACGGGAAAAATAAATGAGCAGGATCTGACGCTTGGCTGACTGAGACATGCTGGGCTCCGCAAACTATGAACGCCTTATTGTGGCAAGCACTTGGCCAAGTGTCCTGCCTTCAGGTCACAAACGGACATCATAAATGCGCAATTGCCACCGATGTCACAGTTATGAATAGGAAAATTGCCTTGAACCCCACAGTCAATTAGAATCATCTAATCAAACATCCCATTCGGATTAACGGACAGAGGTTACTGATGCCACAGACTATTGATGTAGATGCTATGGTCGGCAACGCCGAAAACGCCGCCAAATGGCTTAAAGCTATCGCCAACCCCTATCGGTTGATGATCCTCTGTCTGCTGCTGGACAACGAACTGAGCGTCACCGAGCTCAACGAAATAGTCCCCCTGAGCCAGTCGGCGCTGTCACAGCACCTGGCGGTGCTTAGGGCTGAAGATTTGGTGGATACCCGTAAAAGCTCTCAGTTGGTGTACTACAAGCTTAAAAACGAACAGGTCACAGACATCATTTCCATTCTGCATAAACGCTATTGCAGCGTCTGACAGGCACTCAGTCTTTTCGGGCGGCAAAGGCATCGCCGAAGCCGTCAACCTTATCCCAATCGGTAAACTCAAAAGTGCCCTTCACATCGGTGGGGCCCTTGGTGATCCACATGATGAAACGGATCATGCTGCGGTCGAACAGGCCATAGCGCGGATAATCAATCTTTCCCGCAAACACCCCCAGCTGCTGTGGCTGCCACTTGGACAACTGCAAAAACTTCTGCATATAAGGGTTGGTTTGCGGAGTATTCTTCTCGCTTTTGCGCGCCACCACATTCACGGTGAAAAAGCCGTTTATCTTGCTGGCAAGCATCCCGGCATTCGCAGCGGCAAATTCAAACAGTGCCGGTCTGTGCTTGCCATATCTGATACTCGCACCAACCAACACCTTGTCGGCCTCAGCCAGCAGTGTCGCTGCCTCACTGATATCCGCCAGGGTGACTGTCTCGCCCACCGCTTCGCAGCGTGCCTTGATACGCTCGCAAATACGTAAGGTTTGGCCATCGACGGTGGAGTAAAGGATAAGCGTCTTCATTATCAGGTCTTCCAGAAGGTAGGCGTAAACAGCACCAGCAGGGTAAAGATTTCCAGTCGGCCAAACAGCATGGCCACGACCAGCACCCACTTGGCGCCATCACCGATACTGGCATAGTTACTGGCCACTTCGCCCAAGCCGGGGCCCAGGTTGTTCAAACAGGCTGCGGTGGCACTGAAGGCGGTAATATCGTCCAGCCCCATGGCCATCAAAATCAGCATACAAATCACGAACACCAGCGCGTAGGCCGAAAAGAAGCCCCACACCGCATCCACAACCCTGTCCGGCAGCGCCGTATTGCCGATACGAATAGAAAACATCGCCCGTGGGTGGATGAGTCGCTTCAGCTCACGGCTACCCTGCAGCAACAGCAGCAGTACCCGTATCACCTTGATACCACCTGCGGTTGAACCGCCGCAGCCGCCGATAAAGCTTGAGAAAATCAGCAGCATCGGTAAAAACAGCGGCCACAGGTGGAAGCTCTCGGTACCAAAGCCAGCAGTAGTCGAAATCGACACCGCCTGGAACAGCGCATAGTCCAGGGTTTCCTCAGCTGAATCATAAATGCCGGAGTGCAGCAAGGTGGCAAAACAGATAGCGGTCAGCAGCAGTTGGATCACTATCAGGATCTTGAATTCGGTGTCCTTGAAATACACCTTGAGATTAATGCCACGTCGACTGAACGCCGCAAAGTGGACACTGAAGTTCACCGCCGCAATCAGCAGAAACACCACGCAAATCATGTTGATCATCGGGCTGTCGAAGTAGCCCATGCTGGCATCGTGGGTTGAGAAGCCGCCGATGGCGATCGTGGAAAACGAGTGACAAATGGCATCGAACACCGACATACCAGCGGCCCAGTAGGCCAGCGCACAGGCAGTGGTCAGCAGCAGATAAATGTACCAGAGCGCCTTGGCGGTTTCGGCAATCCGCGGCGTCATCTTGCTGTCTTTCACCGGCCCCGGGATCTCAGCGCGGTACAGCTGCATGCCCCCAATGCCCAGCACAGGCAAAATGGCCACCGCCAATACGATGATCCCCATACCGCCGAGCCACTGCAACAAATGGCGATAGAACAGAATCGCCTTGGGCAGGCTGTCGAGCCCAACAATTACTGTTGCCCCCGTGGTAGTCAACGCCGAGAACGATTCGAAGAAAGAATCGGTCCAACTCAAATCGGGGGTGGAAGAGAAGATAAACGGCAGGGCACCAATAGAGCCCAGTACTGTCCAGAACAGTACCACAATCAAAAAGCCCTCGCGGGTGCGCAGCTCAGATTTGTGCTGGCGATTGGGATACCAGAACAGAAATCCCAAAATAAGGCTCACCACAAACGCCTGAATAAAAGCAGTACCGCCACCATCTTTGTAATAGATGGCAACCAGCGCCGGTGGCAGCATGGTGATGGAGAAGAGCCCCATCAGCAGGCCGGTAATCCTTATTATTGTTCTGTATTGCATGGAGCTGCTTTTGGCATTCCCTTATTGTGGGGCACTTTTTGTTTATTCGAAGGATTGTCGCACAAATCAGCCGCGCTGACACTCATTCGAATTTGTCGAATTTGAGAACAATTTGCCCCTGGCTGAGAGTCGCCAAATCCCGATTGAGTTCCATCAGATTTGCTTTGGGCAATTGCAGTTGCAGCGTCACCTTGCCACCAAAATTCCGCTCAAGAATATCACCGCCGTGTTTGCCCAGCAGATACTCGATATCCGCAAGCTGCGCATAGTCACAGCAAAGGCAAGACGGATATTTAAGCTCCCGCAGCATAGTCGGCAATGTCGGCAATGCTTTTTTGATACCCGAGGTATAAGCCCGCACCAGACCGCCCACCCCGAGTTTGGTGCCGCCGTAATAACGCACCACTACAGCGCAAACCTCTCCCAACCCCGAACCTTGCAGGGTAGCCAGCATCGGCCGACCGGCACTGCCGGCTGGCTCACCATCATCGCTTGAACCAATGGCAACACTGTTATCCGGTGCTGCCGCAACATAGGCCCAGCAGTAATGACTTGCACCCGGGTAGCGGGCCTTAACGTCAGTAAGCACTGACTTCAAATCAACTTCACTGCTGCAATGACTCAGAACCGTGATAAAGCGGCTGGCCTTGATTTCTTCTTCAAACACCAGCTCGCCCGCCGGAATGGGGTACTTCTCTGCCACTATCAGTTAAGTCCCAGAACCCGGGTCATGTTCTCGTTGCGTTCCTGATGCACAATCACATTATCCTCAATGCGAATGCCACCGAAGGGACGCAGGGTGTCGACCATGTCCCAATTCACCAGGGCGCTGCGGCCATCATTTTTCAGGACCGCCAGCAAAGAGTCTATGATGTAAAAACCGGGCTCAATGGTCAGCACATGTCTTGGTGCCAGCACCCGAGTACAACGCAAAAACGGATGTTCGGCGGGCGCTGCCAAATGAGTGCCACGCTCGTCGTTGGCAAAACCGGCCACATCATGCACCTGCAGCCCCAGCATATGACCAAGACCATGGGGGAAAAATGCCGAGGTAACGCCCTGCTCTACCAAGGCGTCCTTATCGCCTTTGGCGATGTTCATTTCCAGCATCAGCGCTGCCAGTTTGTTATGGGTCGCCAGATGCAGCTCGGTAAAGCGCATACCGGGGCGGATAAGTTCCACCAGTTCCCGTTGCAGCTTGTCCATGGCCTTGATTAAGTCGTCAAAGGCGTTCTTTTCAAACGCATAGGTACGGGTAATGTCGGAGGCATAGCCATGAAAGGAGGCGCCTGCATCAATCAAAAACGATAACCGCTGCGCCGGATTGCTGTGCTCAAGCGCGGTGTAATGCAGAATCGCGGCGTTCTGATTGAGGGCAATAATATTGCCGTAGGGTACATCGTTTTCGCCCTGACCTATGGCCGACAAATACTGCTGCTGGATCTCAAACTCGCTGGCCCCCTTGTAAAAGCCTTCCCGCGCGGCATTGTGACCAATTACCGCGATACGGTTGGCCTCGCGCATACACTCAAGTTCATAGTCAGTCTTGAAGCTGCGATGCCAGTGCAGGTAGTTCATCACCCCATCGGGGTTGCGGCTCTTGAAACCAAGTACATCGGCCACGTCCAGATGCTCACCAATGTAGGCCCAGCCATCGAGGTTTTTCGGCAGCAGGTCGGCCACTTTTTCAGCCTTTGTCAGTAGCTTGATATCAAAATGCTCGGTCCAGAAACTCTCGGGCACATCACTCACCTTGTGCCAAAAATCCTCAGGGCGATAAAACACCAGCACCGGCTTTTCCTGACCGTTGGTCAGAATCCAGCAGTTGGGATTATCCAGCACCGGTAACCAGGCCTTGAAGTGGGGATTAACCTTGAAGGGATAATTCATGTCATCCAAAAACTGACGACGGTACTGGCCTGAATGAATGGCAAGCCCCTGCAGTTGTTCACGGGCCAACACATCAGCTACCCGACGACTTTGTTCCTGAATATGGTTGACGTACAGTGGGGCCAAATTTTCCATCATGTTCCATCCTCTGTGCTCACTACGCCAACCGACGGATATTTGAAAATACATATCCCAAACACCGTCTTGGCGAACTATTCTGTGTGCTGTGCAGTGTATCACAAAGGGTAAAAATCCTCCTCGTAGCCAATCAATCAAACAGTCGTTTAAATTGGGTGTTGTAATTTTTGTTTTTTGGACGCACACTGGCAAACAAATGGTCAAATGATGGCCGCTATTGCTGTAAAAAAGGAGAATCCGTCTGCAGATGGATTCCTGACCAAAAAGGAAAGCAAGCACATGATCTACCAAAGTCCTACAATCCAGGTCGAATTGACCGCTGACAAGATTGCCAGGCTGTGTTTTAACGCGCCCGGCTCGGTCAACAAGTTCGATCGCGAAACCCTCGCCGCCCTCGACGCTGCTCTTGACGCCATCAAGGCCTCTGAAGCCAAAGCCGCCCTGCTGACCTCAGGCAAAGACACCTTTATCGTTGGCGCCGACATCACCGAATTCCTGGCGCTATTTGCCGAAGAAGACGCCAAGCTGCAAGCGTGGCTCGAGCAAGCCAACGTGGTGTTCAACAAGCTGGAAGACTTGCCTTTCCCCACCGCCTCAGCCATCAAGGGCTTTGCCCTGGGCGGCGGCTGCGAAACCATTCTGGCCACTGACTTCCGTATCGCCGATACCACAGCCAAAATTGGCCTGCCCGAGACCAAGCTGGGTATCATTCCAGGCTTCGGTGGCACAGTGCGCCTGCCTCGTATCATAGGTGCCGATAACGCGCTGGAATGGATCTCCACCGGCAAAGACCAGCGTCCTGAAGACGCCCTGAAAGTTGGCGCCATCGACGCTGTCACAGCGCCGGAAGCTCTGGAAGCCGCAGCGACCCAAATGCTGAAAGATGCCATCGATGGCAAGCTTGACTGGCAAGCACGCCGCGCCCGTAAGCAGGCACCACTGACGCTGCCGAAACTCGAAGCCATGATGTCTTTCACCACAGCCAAAGGCATGGTCTACGCCGTGGCCGGTAAACACTACCCCGCGCCGATGGCCGCCGTGAGCGTGGTTGAAAAGGCTGCCGGCATGAGCCGCTCCGACGCGCTGCAGGTTGAACATCAGGCGTTTATTCAGCTGGCCAAAACCGATGTAGCCACCGCACTGATTGGTATCTTCCTTAACGACCAACTTGTTAAAGGCAAAGCCAAGAAGGCAGGCAAGCTCGCCAAAGATGTGAACCAGGCCGCCGTACTCGGCGCCGGTATCATGGGTGGCGGTATTGCCTATCAAAGTGCCAGCAAGGGCACGCCGATTGTGATGAAAGACATCAACCAGGCCGCTCTGGATCTGGGTCTGAACGAAGCCGCCAAGCTGCTTACTGCTCAGGTATCCCGTGGTCGCTCCACGCCGGAGAAAATGGCCAAGGTGCTGAACAACATCACCCCTGCGCTGGACTACGCACCGATTAAAGATGCTGCCGTGGTAGTTGAAGCCGTAGTGGAAAATCCAAAAGTAAAATCCGCGGTAATTGCCGAGGTAGAGGGTCTGGTGGCTGACGATGCCATCATCGCCTCCAATACCTCCACCATCTCCATCGATTTCCTGGCCAAGAGCCTGAAGAATCCTGCACGCTTCTGTGGTATGCACTTCTTTAACCCGGTTCACAAGATGCCACTGGTGGAAGTGATCCGCGGTAAGGACACCAGCGAAGAAACCGTTGCTACTGTCGTTGCTTACGCCAGCAAGATGGGCAAAACCCCAATCGTGGTGAACGACTGCCCCGGCTTCTTTGTAAACCGCGTGCTGTTCCCCTACTTTGCCGGCTTCAACGGTCTGCTGGCTGACGGTGGCGACTTCGCAGCCATCGATAAGATAATGGAGAAGCAATTCGGCTGGCCAATGGGCCCGGCTTACCTGCTCGACGTTGTGGGTCTGGACACCGGCCACCACGCTCAGGCGGTGATGGCCGAAGGCTTCCCTGATCGCATGGGTAAATCCGGCAAAGACGCAATCGACGTCATGTATGAAGCCGGTCGTCTGGGCCAGAAAAACGGCAAAGGTTTCTATCAATACAGCATCGATAAGCGCGGCAAGCCGAAGAAAGATGTGGACCCGGCTTCCTACACCATGCTGGCCGAAGCCTTTGGTGAGCAGAAAGCCTTTGATGCCGATGAGATTATTGCCCGCACCATGATCCCCATGATCATCGAAACCGTTCGTTGTCTCGAAGAAGGCATTATCGCCAGCCCGGCCGAAGCCGATATGGGTCTGGTATATGGCCTTGGCTTCCCTCCATTCCGCGGCGGCGTGTTCCGCTATCTGGATACCATGGGCGTAGCCAACTTCGTGGCACTGGCCGATAAATATGCCCATCTGGGCGGCCTGTATCAGGTCACAGACGCCATGCGCGCCCTCGCGAGCAGCAATGGCAGCTACTATCCAAAGGCCTGATTAGGGAAGGAACATCAAAATGAAACAAGCCGTTATTGTAGATTGCATCCGTACCCCCATGGGCCGCTCCAAGGGTGGTGTATTCCGTAATGTTCGCGCCGAGACCTTGTCTGCCGAGCTGATGAAGGCGCTGCTGCTGCGCAACCCAGGCCTGGATCCCAACAGCATCGAAGACGTGATTTGGGGCTGCGTGCAGCAAACCCTGGAACAGGGCTTTAACATTGCCCGTAACGCCTCGCTTCTGGCCGGCATCCCCAAGACTGCCGGTGCCGTTACCGTTAACCGTCTGTGTGGTTCTTCCATGGAAGCCCTGCACCAGGCCTCCCGTGCCATCATGACCGGCATGAGCGACACCTTTATCATCGGTGGGGTTGAGCACATGGGCCACGTGCCGATGAACCATGGTGTTGACTTCCACCCAGGCCTCGCCGCCAATGTGGCCAAGGCCTCGGGCATGATGGGTCTGACCGCCGAGATGCTGGGCAAGCTGCATGGCATCAGCCGTGAAATGCAGGACCAGTTTGCCGTGCGTTCACACCAACGCGCCCACGCCGCAACCCTCGAAGGTCGCTTCGCCAAAGAGATTTATGCCATCGAAGGCCACGACGCCAACGGCGGCCTGATCAAAGTCGATTACGACGAAGTTATCCGCCCAGAGACCTCTCTGGAGTCACTGGCCAGCCTGCGCCCTGTGTTCGACCCAGCCAATGGCACTGTGACCGCTGGTACTTCTTCTGCTCTGTCTGACGGCGCTGCCGCCATGCTGGTGATGGAAGAAGAAAAAGCCCGCGCCCTCGGTCTGCCAATCCGCGCCCGGGTACGCTCCATGGCCGTTGCCGGCTGCGATGCCGCCATCATGGGTTACGGCCCGGTTCCCGCCACCCAAAAAGCATTGGCCCGTGCCGGTCTCAGCATCCAGGATATGGATGTGATTGAGCTGAACGAAGCCTTTGCCGCTCAGTCACTGCCTTGCGTAAAAGACCTCGGCCTGATGGACGTCGTGGAAGATAAGGTGAACCTCAACGGCGGCGCTATCGCCCTGGGTCACCCACTGGGCTGCTCCGGTGCCCGTATCTCCACTACCCTAATCAACCTGATGGAACACAAGGACGCTACCCTGGGTCTTGCCACCATGTGTATCGGTCTGGGTCAGGGCATTGCCACCGTGTTCGAGCGCGTGTAACTCGAATTAGTCGTAATAAAAAGCCGACCTGATGGTCGGCTTTTTTATGTTTCACGTGAAACCTCGCTTTTCAACCTGTTCAGGTTTTGAAACTGCCGGTGATGGCTTTGAGATCCATAGCAAGCTCACTCAATTGCGTCGATGCCACCGCCGTCTGTTCAGAACTGGCAGCATTAACCGTGGCAGCATCACTTATCACCGACAAACTCTGACTGATTTCTTCAGCAGCCAAAGTTTGCTGCCCCGCAGCCGTGGCTATTTGATCAGCGTTGGTGGCAATGGACTCTATCTCAATATGTGTGTTTCGAATCGCCTCGGCAGTCGACTCAGCGCTGTCTACCGTCTGTTTAAGGTGAATCGTGCTTTGCCCCATCACACCCACCGCATCTTGAGTCCCTTTTTGGAGCAGAACTATCATCTCCTCAATGTCTTGGGTCGATTGAGCGGTTTTTTGCGCTAACTGGCGCACCTCATCGGCAACCACAGCAAAGCCACGCCCCTGCTCACCGGCCCTCGCCGCCTCAATGGCTGCATTCAAGGCTAATAAATTCGTCTGATCGGCAATACCGCGGATAACTTCCAGCACCTTGCTGATACTCTGGCTTTGCAACTCCACATTACGGATCACATCAGTCGCATCACTGATGGTTGACGCTAATCCATTGATTATGTTTATATTACTACGAACCTGCGTATCGGCGATTTGTGACCGTCCATAGGCTGACTGGGTTGAGTCTGCTACCTGGCGTGCGTTGCGGGCAACCTCAGCTATTGAGGCAGAAATCTCATGAATCGACGCTGACACCCGTTCTATGTTGCTTTGTTGTTGGAACAGGCTTTGGTTGGTTTCTTCACTAGCAACCCGCGTCTGCTCGGATGCGGCAGAAAGCTGCGAAGTAATCCCCACCATACGGGAAACTATTTCCCGAAGATTAACCGACATAGACTGCATTGCCAGATACACACCGGTCTTATTTCCCTCGCAAAAGTCAATCGCAAGATCGCCTTCGGCTATTCGCTCAGAAACAGACTGCATCACCTTCGGTTCTCCCCCAAGAGGACGTAAAACCGCACGCAGCATAATGACGGCAAAACCCATCACCACGAAAGCGGAAATCCCCAAAGCTATCCACAGGCTATTTTTAATAAGCACAACAGATTCGAGCGCTTCAGCCTGATCGATTTCCACAATTAAAGCCCAACGAATCCTTTGCCCCAAATCCGGCGAAACAGGCATGTATGCTGACAGCACCGGATTCTGATTATAATCGAGGATAATTTCGAGGCCCTCAGCCCCCCTTAATGCAGTATTGGACGCCTTGGTATTAACCCCATTAGCCTCTACTGTCCCTGCGTAACTGGCTGACACACTTCGACCATGGGGATCCAAAAAGGAATCAGATCGCATTCGATAGTCAGCCCCCACAAGATAACTTTCACCTGTCTGCCCCATACCCGCCCGTTGGTTCATCAAACTGTTGATTTTTTCGATGGAGAGCTGAAGTGCTGCCACTGCAATCATCTTTCCGTTTACCATTACCGGCCGTCCAATAAATGCCGCCGGCTCTCCCTTGCTTGGAGCATAAGGTGCAAAATCCACCATTTCAGATGACTGGCTAGCTATTACCTGCTGGTATAGCTTTGCCAAATTACTATCACGAAATGCTCCTGTTACCAGATTCGACCCGAAGTCAGCCTCTTTGGCTTGGGTGTAAACAACATTGCCTTCAAGGTCAATAACGAATACATCGTAATAACCATACTCCTTGGCCATCTGATCAAAGTATTCATGGTGAGATTGAATAATCGTATTCAGCGAAGAACCATCGCTATAGATGATCATGTCGGATACAGCAGCAGAGAGCATTGTGAGGTCGGCGTAGCTGCCAGCAAAATAGGATTTGAGCTGATTCAACTTTAGTTGTTGCACAGCAAGAAGTTTATTAAACGCCTGCTCAGCTAACGCATCAGATGCAAACTTTTGAAGAATAGATCCAGTGAGCAGTAGAGGAATTAACCCAATTCCCAATAAGCCAAACCATAGTGTTTTTTTAAATGACATCTTATTCCACTTCCATGGATGAAAATGATTATTATTAACCAACTGTCGATACCCTAGCACAGGCAGTTATAGTCGCAACAAATTTTCTGTTATTTCATATGCAACCAACTGAAAAGCAACATTAATTCAACACAAATCGGTTTGGTGACTTCGATTTCGAAGATTCCTCCCCCATGATTCATATGAATCCCTCGAAAATGTTCCACGTGAAACATCAAAGTCCACATTTTGGATCGCGCTTACTTGGTGATTACTGAACCGTGGAGTAACATTAGCGTCAACTGTTACACCCAGAGAAAGAGCCAATGACTGAAATTTTCGCCACTGCAAATAGAGAGCTGGATGCCCTTGGTTTACGATGCCCGGAACCAGTGATGATGGTGCGTAAAACGGTGCGCCATATGGCTGATGGTGAAACCTTGCTGATTATTGCCGACGACCCGGCTACGACGCGGGATATTCCCAGTTTTTGCGAATTCATGGATCACACTCTGATAGCCTGTGACACCTCAGCCACCCCTTATCGTTACCTCATCAAAAAGGGGCTGTAATCGCAGCTCTGAAGATTATTATTTGAAACAGAAATAGGGTTTTACTGACCGATAATTTATGAGATAACAACCTGATTATTTTTGCCTTGGGCATCACGTTGTGCCCAGCGTTATCTCAATAACTATAACGATTAGGAAACCCAAATGTTCAAACCCCGTCTGCAACCGTGCATGATTGCGGTGGCTTTGGCTATAACGCCCACCGCTTTTGCTAATGACGAAGCCGAAACCTGGCAAGTCAATGCTCCACAAAACGCCTCTCTCGAAAAAGTCACAGTGGATGTCAACGAGGGCACCTGGATGAACCTAAGCCTGAGTCCAGATGGCAAATACATAGTGTTCGACCTCTTAGGCGACATCTACCGTATCCCGGCCGAGGGTGGCGAGGCCGAAGTGCTGGCCAGCGGCATCGCCTGGCAGATGCAGCCAGTTTATAGCCCTGATGGCAAATACATCGCCTTCACTTCAGATCAAGACGGCGGCGATAACCTTTGGGTGATGGATGCCGACGGCAAAAATGCCCGCGCAGTAACAAAGGAAACCTTCCGGCTAATCAACAGCCCAGCCTGGAGCCCTGACTCCCAATATCTGGTAGGCCGTAAGCATTTCACCGCCAGCCGTAGCCTAGGTGCAGGTGAAGTATGGCTTTATCACATCACGGGTGGTGAAGGTATAATGCTTACAGCCCGTCCAAATGACCAAAAAGATTTGGGTGAGCCGGCCTATTCCCCGGATGGTAGATACATTTACTTCAGTCAGGATGACACCCCGGGCAAGACCTTCCATTATTCAAAAGATTCAGTTCAAGGCATTTACAAGATTAAACGCTACGATACCCAAACCGGTGATATCGAAGTACTGATTGAAGGCACCGGCGGTGCCATTCGTCCAACACCAAGCCCTGATGGCAAAAAGCTCGCCTTCATCCGCCGCGATGGCTTCCAATCGACCCTGTATTTATTGGATTTAGAGTCTGGTGAGAAACGGAAAGTTTATGGCGAGCTTGACCGCGACATGCAGGAAACCTGGGCCATTCATGGCGTGTACCCCACCATGGCCTGGGACAAAGACAGCGAACAACTGCTGTTCTGGGCCAAGGGGAAAATCCAGCGCCTGAATATTGCTGACAACAAGGTCACTGACATTCCGTTCCATGTAAAAACCCAGATGGATATCCAGCCTTCGGTGCGATTCACCCAAAACCTGGATCAGGAAAAGTTTGACGTGAAAATGCTGCGCATGGCGCAGGTATCACCCGACGGTAAGCAGGTCGTGTATGAGGCCCTTGGCAAACTATGGCTTAAATCATTGCCGGATGGAAAGGTCAGCCGATTAACCAAACTTGCCGATGACGTTGCCGAACTCTATCCGACCTGGTCCCGTGATGGTAAGCAACTGGCATTCACCACCTGGAATGACAAGAACCAGGGTACGGTTCAGGTTATCAGCCTAAATGGCCGCAAAGTCACCAAGATTAGCGAACACCCCGGCAAATATGTCGAGCCGGTGTTCTCTCCAAAGGGTGATACTCTGGTGTACCGCAAAGCCAGTGGTGGCTACATTACCCCACCAACCTGGTCCAACGACCCGGGTTTGTATAAGGCCGACATCAAATCCAAAAAGAACACACGTATCAGTGCCATGGGTTTTCAACCCCAATTTGGCGCTGACAATGACCGGGTTTACTTTATGGAAAGTGGCGAGACGCCGCAGTTTTCATCCATCAACATGAGTGGATTTGAAAAGCGCACTCACTACACCAGCAAGCATGCAACAGAATTCCGCATCTCCCCCGATGGTGAACAACTGGCCTTCGCAGAGCGCTTCAAAGTCTTTGTTACCCCCTTCGCTAAGCATGGTGAGACCGTAGAAATTGGTCCCAAGGCCGGCAATCTGCCTGTAACACAACTGAGCGTACGCGCCGGTGAAAGCCTGAGCTGGAACAACAAGAGCAATCAGCTTTATTGGACCCTTGGCCCAGAGCTGTATCAAATGCCGGTTGATGCCAGCTACGCCAAAGTCGAAGACAAAGAGTCCAAGGTTGAACCTAAGATCACTCAAATCGGCTTTGAGAAGCAGGCAGATGTTCCACGTGGAACCATTGCCTTTGTTGGCGGTAAGGTGATTACCATGGAAAACGACCGGGTAATCGACAATGGTGTGGTGATAGTGACAGATAACAAAATTTCAGCTGTAGGCAGTAAGGATGCTGTAACCATTCCTGCATCGGCTGAAGTTATCGATATTAGCGGCAAAACGATTATGCCCGGCCTGTTCGATGCACACGCCCACGGTTCCCAGGGTGAGGATGAAATTATTCCTCAGCAGAACTGGAACCTGTATGCAGGCCTTTCGCTGGGTGTAACCAGCATCCATGACCCATCAAACGACACGACCGAAATCTTCGCTGCATCTGAGCAACAAAAGGCCGGTAAAATCGTGGGCCCGAGGATCTTCTCTACCGGTACCATTCTGTACGGTGCCAACCTGCCCGGCTACACCAGCCACATAGACTCTGTTGACGATGCCAAGTTCCACCTGGAACGCCTGAAAAAAGTTGGTGCATTCAGCGTGAAGAGCTACAACCAGCCACGCCGTAACCAGCGCCAACAGGTGATAGCGGCTGCCCGTGAACTGGAAATGATGGTAGTGCCGGAAGGCGGAAGCTTGCTGCAGCACAACATAACAATGATCGCCGATGGCCACACCACCATAGAGCATTCGCTGCCAGCTGGTGCCATTTACAACGACATCAAGCAGTTCTGGAGCCAAACCAAGGTTGCCTACACACCTACTCTGGTAGTGGCCTATGGTGGTATCTCCGGTGAGAACTATTGGTACGACAAGACAGAAGTTTGGGCTCACCCACGTTTGTCAAAGTACGTACCAAGCGACCTGCTGGATGCGCGTTCCATGCGTCGACCGACTGCACCGGATGAGCATTACAATCACTTCAACGTGGCTCGCGTTGCTAAAGAGGTGAATGATTTGGGCATAGTGCCAAACATTGGTGCCCACGGTCAGCGCGAAGGCTTGGCAGCCCATTGGGAAATGTGGATGTTTGCCCAGGGTGGCATGAGCAATATGGACGTGCTGAAAACAGCCACTATCAATCCTGCCAAAACCTTCGCCATGGATCACCAGCTGGGTTCGATCAAGGCTGGCAAACTCGCTGACCTAATCGTTATTGATGGCGACCCGTTGGCCGATATCCGAGTGACCGACAAGGTGACTCATACTATGGTAAATGGCAAATTGTACGATGCCGAAACCATGAACCAACTCAATGGTGACAAGCGAAAACGCCAACGCTTCTTCTTTGAGAAAATCTGACATTAGCGCCTAAAGAAAACGCCTGAAAAAAGGTGTTCCACGTGGAACACCTTTTTTATTGCGCGTCTGAAAACTGACGTCACCCTATTGCTGATAACAATGGCAGTCCATGGTGTGGTCGTTAACCATGCCGACCGCCTGCATAAAGGCGTAACAAATGGTAGGGCCGACGAAATTAAAGCCAAGCTTCTTAAGTGCCTTGGACATGGCTTCGGATTCCGCTGTCTGGGCGGGCACCTCCGAAATGGACGCAAACCGATTGACCTTAGGTTTACCACCAACAAAGCTCCACAGAAACACCGAGAAGTCGTTGCCAGCATCAACGTAATTCAGATATGCCCGAGCATTGCGGATAATGGAGTTCACCTTGGCACGGTTACGGACTATACCCGGGTTTTGAAGCAGCTCTTCAACCTTAGCTTCATCAAAGCAAGCTATGATAGCAGGTTCAAAATTGGCAAACGCGGCCTCGTAACTGGCTTGCTTTCTGAGGATGGTAATCCAGGATAAACCGGCCTGCTGACCATCGAGGCAGAGCTTGGCAAACAGCTCTTTGGCATCGTAAACCGGCCTGCCCCAAACGTCATCGTGATACTGCTGGTACAGCTCATCATCGCTGACCCAAGCGCATCTCACTTTGTTATCTGCCATTCAAAGTCCCTATTTAGCCGTAAATTCGCTCAAAAATAGCCTACATAACCACAGATCTACAAGGTATAATCGAACCCATTTTCTATTTTCAGCTGACAGCAGTAGACATGACGACGAAATACGACGTAAAGACATTCCAGGGCTTTATTTTGACCCTGCAAGATTACTGGGCTCAGCAAGGCTGTGCCATTGTCCAACCACTGGATATGGAAGTCGGTGCCGGTACCTTCCACCCCCAGACCTTCCTGCGCGCCCTCGGCCCCGAGCCAATGAGCAGTGCTTATGTGCAGCCTTCACGCCGCCCAACCGATGGTCGCTACGGTGAAAACCCTAACCGCTTGCAACACTACTACCAGTTCCAGGTCGTATTGAAACCGTCCCCCGATAACATTCAGGAACTCTACTTGGGCTCGCTGCAAGCCCTGGGTATCGACACCCAAATCCACGACATTCGCTTCGTAGAGGACAACTGGGAATCGCCAACACTGGGCGCCTGGGGTCTGGGCTGGGAAGTCTGGCTCAACGGCATGGAAGTGACTCAGTTCACCTACTTCCAGCAAGTGGGCGGTATCGAATGTAGCCCAGTGACCGGTGAAATCACCTATGGTCTTGAGCGTCTGGCCATGTACATCCAGGGCGTAGACAGCGTTTACGACTTGGTTTGGACCGACGGCCCTATGGGTCGCATCACCTATGGCGATGTGTTCCACCAGAACGAAGTAGAACAATCTACCTATAACTTTGAGCACGCCGATGTGGACTTCCTGTTCGGCATGTTCGACCAATGCGAAAAAGCCTGTCAGCATTTGTTGTCATTGGAAACTCCTCTGCCTCTGCCCGCTTACGAGCAAGTCATGAAGGCCTCACACGCATTCAACCTGCTGGACGCCCGTCACGCTATCTCTGTGACAGAACGTCAGCGCTACATTCTGCGTGTGCGCACCATGGCCAAGGCGGTTGCCGAAGCCTACTACAAGGCCCGTGAAGCCCTCGGCTTCCCCATGTGCAAATAAGCAGTGCAAATAAGAGGAAGATTAAATGAAATTCGAAAACCTGCTCATCGAAATCGGTACCGAAGAGCTGCCACCGAAAGCGCTGCGCACCCTGGCCGAATCCTTTCAGGCCAACTTCAGCGAAGAGCTGACCAAGGCCGAACTGCCATTTGAATCTATCGAATGGTATGCAGCTCCGCGTCGTCTGGCCCTGTACGTTAAGGGTCTGGCTACCGCTCAGGAAGACAAAGTCGTTGAAAAGCGCGGCCCTGCCGTGCAGTCCGCCTTCGATGCCGAGGGTAACCCCACCAAGGCCGCCGAAGGCTGGGCCCGTGGTAACGGCATTACCGTTGCCGAAGCTGAGCGTCTGGCCACTGACAAAGGCGAATGGCTGGTTTATCGTGCCAATGTCGCCGGTGAGCCAACAGCAGCACTGGTGCCAGCCATGACCCAGCGCGCACTGGACAAGCTGCCTATCCCCAAGCCAATGCGTTGGGGCAGCAACAGCACTCAGTTTATCCGCCCTGTACACACAGTTACCCTGCTGCTTGGCAGCGAACTGATTGCCGGTGAAGTGCTTGGTATCCAGTCTGACCGCATCGTTCGCGGCCACCGCTTTATGGGCGAGTCCAGCTTCAGTCTGGATCATGCCGACAACTACCTGGCAGCCCTGAAAGAGCGCGGCAAAGTTATCGCCGACTATCAGGCCCGTAAAGCCACCATCAAGGCCGATGCGGAGAAAGCCGCCACCATCATTGGTGGTAACGCCGACATCGAAGAAACCCTGCTTGAAGAAGTGGCCTCGCTGGTTGAGTGGCCAGTGGTACTCACCGCCCACTTCGAAGACAAGTTCCTGGCCGTGCCCGCCGAAGCCCTGGTATACACCATGAAAGGTGACCAGAAATACTTCCCTGTATTCTCCAATGAAGGCAAACTGCTGCCCAACTTCATCTTTGTGGCCAATATTGAGTCCAAAGATCCGGCGCAAATCATTGCCGGTAACGAGAAGGTGGTGCGCCCACGTCTGGCCGACGCCGAATTCTTCTTCAACACCGACAAGAAGCACACGCTTGCAAGCCGTCTGGCGAGTCTGGAAACCGTGGTATTCCAGAAGCAACTGGGCACCCTGAAAGACCGCGCCGAGCGTATTTCTGCCCTCGCCGGCTTTATCGCAGGTCAAATTGGCGCCAGCAGCGAAGAAGCTGCCCGCGCGGGCCTCTTGTCCAAATGTGACCTGATGACCAACATGGTGATGGAATTTACCGATACTCAGGGCACCATGGGCATGCACTATGCACGTCTCGACGGTGAAGCAGAAGCAGTAGCCGTGGCGCTGGAAGAACAGTACAAGCCCAAGTTCAGCGGTGACAGCGTACCAAGCGCCGGTGTTTCCTGCGCCGTGGCACTGGCTGAAAAGCTCGACACCCTGTCTGGCATCTTCGGTATCGGTCAGGCGCCGAAAGGCGCTGCCGACCCGTTCGCACTGCGCCGTGCCGCCATTGGTGCGCTGCGTATCATAGTTGAGAACAAGCTGCCGCTGGATCTGGTTGATTTGATTGCCAAAGCTGTCGAACTGCACGGCGCCAACCTCAGCAATGCCCAGGCTGCTGATGAAGTACTGGAGTTCCTGATGGCCCGCTTCCGCGCCTGGTATCAGGACAAAGGCATCAGCACCGATGTTATCCTCGCAGTGCTGGCCCGTCGTCCAACCCGCCCTGCAGATTTTGATGACCGGATCCTGGCAGTAAGCCACTTCCGCACCCTGGAGCAGGCCGCAGCGCTGGCCGCCGCCAACAAGCGTGTGTCCAACATCCTCGCCAAGGTTGAAGGTGAACTGCCAGCCAGCATCAATGCTGCACTGCTGAGTGAAGCCGCTGAAAAGGCACTCGCCACCAAGCTTGCCGAAGTGACGCCAGTGATTGCCCCGCTGTTTGCGGCCGGTAACTACCAACAGGCACTGACTGAACTCGCTGCCCTGCGCGAGTGCGTGGATCAGTTCTTCGAAGACGTGATGGTCATGGCCGACGACCAGGCGCTTCGTAACAACCGTCTGGCACTGCTTGGCAACCTGCGCGACCAGTTCCTGCACGTCGCCGACATCTCTTTGCTGCAATAACGGCTTCTGCCTGTTCTTTTTGCACAATAAAAAACGCGCCCCTGGGCGCGTTTTTTATTGGTTTGGCAATCACCTATCCTGCTTCATCCTGATAATTGCACCAACCTTTCGTGCAAATCATCAAAAGTATCTTTATCGATATCAATTCGCTCCAGTAAAGCTCTGAGTTGAAGCTCCTCCAGCCTTCCGGCTTGCCACAACATGGAACACTCACTGATATGATTGGCAGTCCAAATGGCTTTCGACAACGCATCTGACGGAATATGGTTTACGTTTGCCAATGTCGCCAATGAACGAGCCAGTAAGGGGGGAAGCTCCCAGCTGTTAACCAATACCGCACTCAATAGCAGCGACTTTGACGTCATCACCTGACGGAACAACCAGGAACTGGGCTGTTCGCCAGGTTCAGATTTGGCAAATGCATCTATAAGCATTTGAAATATAGCGATTTTACCAACATCATGTAGCAGTCCTAGCATAAATGCAGTTTCTTGTTCTTCAGGGTGTAACTCGGCGGCAAGATAGGCCACCTGCAGAGAGTGGCGCCACACCTCTGAACCAAAGCGTCGGTAATAAATGGGCTTGATTTCTATAACCTCCCGAACCCTGACGCTGGTAACAAAGCGCCGCAGTTGTTCCCGGCCAAGACTTACTACCGCCTGTTGCAAACTGGTAATGTCTTTAGTACCGCGACGGAATGCGGGGGTGTTACATAGCTTAAGCACCTCGGCACTGAGGACAGGATCCCGCTTGATGTGCTTCAAAACATCACAGGTATCAACTTCGGGGTCAGCTAACTGCCTGTCCAGTTCAATAATGTCATGGGGTAATTTAAGTACCTTATCCGCTATCCCACTGGGATGGGCCAATGCGCGCTCAACATTACTCATGACTTCCTTTTCGAGATTATTGGCAACCCCACCTGTGTCTTTACCTCCGGCAAAGAGCAAACTGTAAAACAGTGCAGATACATCAACAGAAGCCAGCTGCTTTTCTTCCCTTGCAGGTTCTGCCACCACACCTGAATTACGGTTAAGCTGAACCCTTGAGACCTGTTCAACGGTACTTTCAGCCAGCCTATCCCCGCTTAAGCTGCGTGGCCGCTCAACAATAATATTGTCTCTGATATTAAACAGCCTATTGAAAAAACCCATAGCTTTCGCCTCGGAATAAATATGCAAAAATGACGAATTTGGCCGAAAGAACTCGGGCAAAAATAGTCGATGGCAGGCTCTGTTCAATACTAGGCATTACAGCCAATTTCGCCACTCCTTCATTGCCGTCTTCTGTCATGTGTGTAACCAGGATTACACACCTTGACCGCACCTTAATAAGTTACAGAAAAAACAACAATTACGAAGCAATCTGTTGACATAGCCACAGCCGTTTCTTAGGGTCGGATGATACCTGTTAATTGCCAACATCATCATGCGCGAGCCGCCATTTCCCGACATTCACATTATCGGTGAACACCACCTGCTATTAACGGTGAAACCGATTGCTGATGAAGCTTCAATACTGGCCACGCAGGCAAGAATCTGGGCGCTTGCGAATAAGTGTCGCAACCGCGACGGTTTAGCTGATGTTACACCCGGTATGAACAACCTCACCCTGTGCCTCGGTGGCAATCAGGATCCCGATGCGTGGCGACATTGGATAATGAAGCTCTGGCAGAATTTGCCAGTTGAAATACCAGAGGGCCGGCTACATCGGGTACCTGTGTGTTACGGCAATGACACCGGCCCGGATCTGGAAGCCGTTGCCCACTTTCACAACACATCCGCCGAAGAGATTATCCGCGCCCACAGCACCCCCGAATATCGGGTAATGTTTTTGGGCTTTTTGCCGGGCTTTGCCTACCTATCCGGACTACCAGGCCAATTGCATACCCCCAGGCTGGAGGTACCACGGCAACAGGTGCCCGCGGGCAGCGTGGGTATTGGCGGCGCCCAAACCGGCATCTATCCCTGTCAGGCTCCGGGCGGCTGGCAACTGATAGGCCGGACCGAATTACCACTGTTTGATGCTAATCAGCAGCCCCCTTGCCTGTTTGCACCGGGCGACAGGATCCAGTTTGTCAGGGAGGATTCCTGATCATGCTGGAAGTGCTGCAGGCAGGTATTCAAACCACAGTGCAGGACCTCGGCCGAACAGGCGTCGCTCATATGGGCCTGCCCCGCAGTGGCGCGTTGGACCGTCAGGCCCTGCTGCTCGCCAACCGGTTGCTGGGGAATCCGGATAACACTGCTGGCCTCGAATTTACTCTGGGTCAGTCGAGCCTTAGATTTAACCGCGATGCCTGGATTGCGCTCACCGGTGCCGACTTCGATGCCCGAATCGATGCCAAGCCGGTCTGGAGTGGCTGGCGCAGCCTGATTAAAGCCGGACAGACACTTAGCCTGCGCGGCCCCAAGGCGGGCATGCGAGCCTATCTGGCGGTGGATGGCGGTATTCAGGTGCCCCTGTTTATGGGCTCAGCCAGTACAGATTTATCCAGTGGCCTGGGCGGCCTTGAAGGACGAGCGCTGAGGTCCGGCGACCGACTTGAGCTTGGGCCAGAACGGTCGCTGAAGCATCAGGTAGGCGCTATGCAAAGCCCCTGGGACAATCAGATAAGGGTGCTGCCAGGGCCGCAATATCCTCTGCTCGCCGAAGCCTCAATACTTACAGAATCTATGTGGCAACTACAGCCAAGCAGCAATCGTATGGGTGCCAGATTGACAGGGCCAGCGCTGCATTTCAGCAAGCCGCTGGAGATGGCCTCCCAGGGCGTATTCCCCGGGGTTATCCAACTGCCGCCATCGGGACAACCCATAGTGCTGTTAAACGATGCACAAACCACCGGTGGTTATCCGATTGTGGCCACTGTGATTGAGGCCGACCTGTGGAAACTCGCCCAGGCGCGGCCAGGGCAATCACTGCAATTTGTGTTGGTCGACCGCGCCGAAGCGCTGGCGGCGTGTGAACGCTGGAAACAATATTTTTATCGCCTTGGCCGCGCCCTGGGCAGCGGAGAAGCCCATGTCTAATCTTCAGTTAAACGCCGATGTGGGCGAAGGCTATCCTTTTGATGCCGAGATCCTCGCGCTGCTGGATGCCGCCAACATTGCCTGCGGAGGCCACGCCGGCGACTCAGACAGCATGCGCGCCACGGTAAAGCTTGCCATGGCAAACGGCTGCCTGATTGGCGCCCATCCATCATACCCAGATAGAGCCAACTTCGGCCGCTTACCTATGAACATGGATGCCACCGCACTGACCACCAGCCTTATCGCCCAAATTCAGGCCCTGAAGCAGATTTGCGATGAAGACGGTGCAGCCATGTTTCACGTGAAACCCCATGGCGCCCTCTACAATCAGGCTGCTTTTGATAAAGAGTTAGCCACATGCCTTATTGGGGCGATACAGGCCGTAGACTCCAAGCTGGTATTAATGGGGTTGGCGGCGAGCCCACTGCTGCAATGGGCCCGTGAGGCTGGCCTTCAGGTGCAGGCGGAGGCCTTTGCTGACCGCCGCTACGAGGCCGACGCGACCCTGGTGTCGCGCCAAAAACAGGGGGCCGTAATCCACGACCAAGCCGAAGCGCTGGCACAGGTGCAGGCGTTAATGTCGGGCAACCTCACCAGTATCGATGGCACCCCGCTCAGGTTAAAGGCCGACACCCTGTGCCTGCACGGTGACAATCCTGAGGCGTTGCAGTTTGCCCGCCGCATACGGGCATTGCTGGAGGCAAGCTATGCTGAATGAGCTGCTCGCCCTCAACTACTGGCCGCTGATTGGTATACCCGTGGTGGTGCTGGGCTTCGCTTTGAGATTCAACCCCTTGCTGGTTGTTACCCTCGCGGGGCTGATTACCGGCTGGGCCGTGGGCATGGATGCTGCGACTTTGCTGGAGACCTTTGGCGAGAAGTTTCTCTCCAGCCGTCAGCTGGCGTCTTTTCTACTGATCCTGCCGGTGATAGCCCTGCTGGAGCGGCACGGTCTCAGGGTGCGTGCCAAGGGCTGGATTGCCACCATCAAAAGCGCCACTACGGCGCGCATTTTGTCGCTCTACTTTGTTGTGCGGGAAGCCAGCGCCGCGCTGGGGCTGTTAAGCCTTGGTGGCCATGCCCAAACGGTGAGACCCCTGCTGGCCCCCATGGCCGAAGCCGCAGCCATCAATGCCTACGGGCCACTGCCCAAACCCATTCGCGACAAAATCGCTGCCCACGCCGCAGCCTGTGACAATGTGGCCATGTTCTTTGGTGAAGACATTTTTATCGCCTTCGGTGCCGTGCTGCTCATGGATGCCTTCCTCAAAGAAAACGGCATTCAAGGTATCGAGCCTTTACACATAGGCCTGTGGGCAATTCCCACTGCCATAGCGGCGCTGATTATTCATCTGTTCCGGCTCTCAAGGCTGGAAGCCGGCATTTGCCGTGATATCGCCCAATGGCAGGCAACAGAAGACGTAGATCAACAGGAGGCCGAAGCATGAGC
This sequence comes from Shewanella sp., assembly GCF_041630135.1. Classification (GTDB taxonomy): domain Bacteria; phylum Pseudomonadota; class Gammaproteobacteria; order Enterobacterales; family Shewanellaceae; genus Shewanella. The sequence goes on along the minus strand of NZ_JBFKLW010000011.1, from coordinate 41,227 downwards.
CTTATCAGTATCAATGATATCTACCTGCTGATTGGGCTGGTAGTGGCCATTTTGGTGATACTGACCCTGAAAGACAAACAGCATCCCAAACGGCTGACCACAGCCCTGTTTTGGGGGCTGTTCGGCAGCCTGTTCCTGTTTGGGGATCTGGCGGTAGATGCCCTGGGCGCAAAATTGGCGCACCAGATTGCCGGCGCCATGGTGATTGGCATCGCCTTGCTGGCGGGAATGGGCTGGGTCAGCCTAGGCAGCTATCAGGAAACCAGTCCGGCGCAGAAAGCAGCCAGCGCCGAGCGTCTGGGTAATCGCATATTTTTGCCGGCACTGATTATCCCCCTGCTGACGGTAGCGGCTACCCTGCTGCTTGCCGGTGTCCGCGTCGGTGATGTGCTGCTGCTCGACCCCAAACATCAAACCCTGGCGGCACTGGCGCTGGCATGCGGCATCGCCCTGCTGGTGGGCTGGCGTCTGACCGGCGATAACCCGCTCAAGGCGGTGGCCGAGTCGCGCCGACTGGTAGACAGTATCGGCTGGGCAGCTATTCTGCCACAAATGTTGGCTATGCTGGGCGGCGTGTTTGTGGTGGCTCAAACCGGCGACAGCATCAAGGCGCTGGTCAGTTTGTTTGTTGACCCCAATAATCGCTTTGGACTGGTGGTTATTTACTGTGTGGGGATGGCGCTGTTTACCATGATCATGGGCAATGCCTTTGCCGCCTTCCCAGTGATGACCGCCGGTATTGCCCTGCCGTTTTTGATTGAGGGGCAAGGCGCCAGTCCGGCGCCCTTGATGGCCATTGGCATGTACTCGGGTTATTGCGGCACCCTGATGACTCCCATGGCGGCCAACTTCAACATAGTGCCGGCAGCGCTGCTCGACCTTGACGATAAATATCATGTCATTAAGGTGCAGATCCCCACGGCGCTGGCGCTGCTGACAACCAACATTTTGCTGATGTATTTCATCGTTTTTGACTGAGCGAGCCCATTATGAAACCCGTGCCACTGATTTTGCTCACCGGATTTGAACCTTTCGGTGGCGAGATAATTAACCCATCCTGGGAGGCGGTAAAAAACCTCGATGGCGAGCTTATCTGCCGCCACAGGATCAAAGCCATCAAGCTGCCCTGCGTGTTCCACGATGCGCTGACAAAACTCAACGAAGCCATAGATTACCACCAGCCAGCGCTGGTGCTGTGTGTTGGCCAGGCAAGCGGACGCAGTGAGCTGACCCTTGAGCGTATTGGCATCAATATTGACGATGCCCGTATTGCCGATAATCGTGGCCAGCAGCCAATCGATGAACCCGTGATAGCCGATGGTCCAGCGGCCTACTTTGCCACCCTGCCCATCAAGGCCATGGTGCGCGACCTGAAAGAGGCCGGGATCCCCGCAGCGGTCTCCAACACCGCGGGCACTTTCGTTTGCAACCATGTGCTCTATGGCATGCTGCATCAGCTGAGCCAAACCCCAGAATGCCGCGGCGGCTTTTTGCATATCCCCCTAGCACCCGACCAGGCCTCACGCCAACCTGGAACCCCATCTATGGCGTTGGAAACCGTAATCCACGGTCTGCGACTGATGCTGGCCACTGCTATAACTACGGCCACCGACATCCACGAGAGCGCAGGTGTAACCCACTGATGGCATTCGACGACAGATTCCGCCTGAGCAGCCACGCGGTGATCACCGATGATGAAGGCAAGGTATTGCTGCTCAAAGCGAGCTACGGCAATCATCATTGGGGTCTTCCCGGCGGCGCACTCGAGCCAGGAGAGACTATACATCAGGCGCTGGAGCGCGAATGCCTCGAAGAACTGGGGCAAGAGGTGCAAATCCAATACCTCAGCGGCGTGTATTACCACGGGGCATACGAGTCCCAGGCCTTTATCTTTCGGGTCACACTCAGCAGCCCCAACATCATCTTAAGCAGCGAACACAGCGACTATGGTTTCTTCGAGATAGACGGCCTGTCAGCGGTGCAGCAGCGCAGAGTGCGAGAATGCCTGAACTTTAATGGCAAGGTTGTCAGTGCCGCTTTTTGATGGCTATGGCTGACAGTCCTCGCTTGCACTGTGATAAAAGCACCAATGCAAGGAACAAAAAAAGGGAAAGCAGCTGCTTTCCCTTTTTGTTCCGAACCGGATACTTACCTACACGTCGAGGTTAGCCACGTTGAGCGCGTTGGCCTCGATGAAGTCGCGGCGCGGTTCTACCTGATCACCCATCAGGGTGGTGAACAGTTGGTCGGCAGCAATAGCATCTTCGATGGTTACCTGCAGCATACGGCGGCTTTCAGGATCCATGGTGGTTTCCCACAACTGCTCAGGGTTCATCTCACCCAGACCCTTATAGCGCTGGATGTAGAGGCCACGCTTGGACTCACCCACCAGCCAGTCTAGGGCTTCGATAAAGCTGGTCACCGGCTTCACTTTCTCACCACGCTGTACGTAACCACCTTCTTCTATCAGGCCATCGAGGGCATTGGCCAGAGCGCCCATCTTGCGATAGTCGCTGGACTGGAAGAAGTCGTAGCTGAACAGATACTCATGGTCGATACCGTGGCGACGCAGGGTCACCTTGGGTACGTACACCTGACGCTCTGGGTCGTGCTCGGCCACTGCGTTGTAAAGTACGCCGCTGCTTTCACGCTCAACCAGATCGGCCACAAAGGCATCACACCAGGCCTGTACCTTGGCCTGGTCGGCCAGCATCTCGTTATTCAGCACTGGGTGATACAGCATGCGATCGGTCAGCACTTCTGGGTAACGCAGATCCAGACGGGCGATGATGCCTTCCACTTCGCGGTACTGATTAACCAGTTTTTCCAGTGGCTCGCCGCTCATGCCGGGCGCGCCCTGTGATGGGTGAATAGAAGCGCCGTCGAGTGCACCTGTGGTGAGGAACTCGGTCAGGGCCGGATCGTCTTTCAGGTACTGCTCGTGCTTACCCTTTTTCACCTTGTACAGTGGTGGCTGGGCGATATACACGTAGCCGCGCTCAATCAGTTCAGGCATCTGACGGAAGAAGAAGGTCAGCAGCAGGGTACGAATGTGAGAACCGTCCACGTCAGCATCCGTCATGATGATGATGTAGTGGTAGCGGGTCTTGTCCGGGTCGTACTCGTCGCGGCCGATACCACAGCCCAGGGCGGTGATAAGGGTCGCCACTTCCTGAGAAGACAGCATCTTGTCGAAACGGGCTTTTTCTACGTTAAGGATTTTACCCTTCAGTGGCAGAATCGCCTGGTTTTTACGGTTTCGGCCTTGTTTGGCAGAGCCACCGGCCGAATCACCCTCCACTATGTAGATTTCGGAGAGTCCGGGATCTTTTTCCTGACAGTCAGCCAGCTTGCCTGGCAGACCACCGAGGTCCAACGCGCCTTTACGGCGGGTCATTTCACGAGCCTTACGGGCCGCTTCACGGGCACGGGCCGCGTCGATGATCTTGCCAACAATCAGCTTGGCATCACCTGGGTTTTCCAGCAGGTAATCACCGAGCTTCTCACCCATGGTCTGCTCTACCGCACCTTTTACTTCGCTGGATACCAGCTTGTCTTTGGTCTGGGAGCTGAACTTGGGATCAGGCACCTTGACCGAAATAACGGCGGTCAGGCCTTCACGGGCATCGTCACCTGTGGCGTTGGTTTTGTTCTTCTTGTTGTAACCCTCAGCTTCCATGTAATTGTTGAGGTTACGGGTCAGCGCGCCGCGGAAACCCGCCAGGTGGGTACCACCATCACGCTGGGGAATGTTGTTGGTAAAGCAGTAGATGTTTTCCTGGAAACCATCGTTCCACTGCATGGCCACTTCTACTGTGATACCGTCTTCGCGCTCCTGGGCGAAGTGGAAGATGTCCTTGTTTACCGGCGTCTTGTTGCGGTTCAGGTACTCAACGAACGCACTGATACCACCTTCATATTTGAAGAATTCGTCTTTGTTGTCGCGCTCGTCAACCAGACGAATACCCACACCTGAGTTCAGGAACGACAGCTCACGCACACGCTTGGCGAGAATATCGAAATGGAACAGGGTATCGGAGAAGGTTTGTTCGCTTGGCCAAAAACGTACTTCGGTACCGGTTTTGGTGGCATCACCAACAACCTTGATAGGCGCGTCAGGTACACCGTGGGTATAGAACTGCTCGTGTACCTTGCCGTCACGGCGAATGGTCAGCTGCAGCTTCTTGGACAGGGCGTTCACCACAGACACACCCACACCGTGCAGACCACCTGACACCTTGTAGGAGTTGTCGTCGAACTTACCACCGGCGTGCAGCACTGTCATGATCACCTCGGCGGCAGACACGCCTTCTTCCGGGTGAATTGCCACAGGAATACCACGGCCATCGTCTTTTACAGAAACAGAGCCATCCACATGGATGGTGATAGTGATTTCACTGCAGTGACCGGCAAGCGCCTCGTCGATGGAGTTATCGACGACTTCAAATACCATGTGATGCAGACCCGTACCATCGTCGGTGTCACCAATGTACATCCCTGGTCTTTTGCGTACTGCATCAAGGCCCTTAAGTACCTTAATACTCGACGAATCGTAAGTATTCTCTGACATATTTCTCTCTCGTCGGTTATGGAAGGGGCTAATAAGTCCCAAAAAGCACTGCGTGGGCATTCATGGGAAGCACCCGCGAGTCCCGCACCTTCCTTATTTAGTCTCTGTTACCCGGCCAGCCTGTATGTGGAACATTCTGTCGGGGGGCACAGGCAAGGAATCCACAATGGCTGAAGGCTCGATGGCGGTAACAAACAGCTGAGCGCCGGTCTCTATAAGCTCTTTCAGCAACAGTTGCCTGTGCTTGGCATCCAACTCGGAGGGCAAATCGTCCACCAAATAGATGCTATGTTTATCAATTTGTTGCTTAAGTAACCTGCCCTGAGCAATGCGCAGAGCACACACCAATAATTTCAATTGCCCACGGGACAGCGCATCCTGTGCGGGCAGATTACCAACCCGCAAACGAAGATCTGCCTTGTGGGGGCCACTGACCGTATGACCGATGGCCAAATCCCGCGAGTACTGGGCTTTAAGCAGGTCGGAAAACTCCGTTTTGCTGTCCCAGCCACGGGTGAAAGAAACCCGGATATCCACATCGGGTAAAAACTCCCCGATTATACCCTTAAGCACGGCATTTAACGAGCCTACATAATGGTTTCTTATGTCTGTGACTTCAAGGGCATAGCGAACTAATTCCTGGTCCCAGAAGGCGATGTGATCGTAGCGGGCACCGTCTCTAAGCAGCTGATTTCGCTGTTTTAAAATTCGCCTTGTGTTCATCCAGGCCAAATGGAACTGTCTTGAGGCATGAAAGGCGCCCCAGTCGATAAACTGACGCCGGGCGGACGGGCCTTCAAACAGCAACGAAAAGCTCTCCGGGGTGATCACCTGAATAGGCAGCGCCTCGGCCAATTGCGACAGGCGTTTCACCTTATCGCCATCGATTTTAACCTCGGTATCGCCGCTGCGATGACGGCGAAGACCAATGCGGCTTTCCCCCTGCTGACCCGCTGCAATGGCAAACAGTGTCAGGCAGTCTGCATCGTTTTGAATAACCCGCTGGGACAAATGGCTTCGAAACGAGCGGCCCATGCCCAAAAAGTAAATGGCTTCAAGAATACTGGTTTTGCCACTGCCATTGTGGCCATAAATGAGATTCAGCCCGGCGCCTGGGGCAAGCTGGGCTGAATCAATATTGCGAAACGCGTCGATGGAAAGACGACTGAGGCTCATACCAACAAAGACTCGTCAGCGACGGTCTTAGAGCCTCATCGGCATAACGACGTACATGGAATCTTCTTCCACGTGGTTTTCAATCAGGGCGCTGGAATTGCTGTCGATGAGGGTGACACGCACTTCATCGGAACGCAGGCTGTTGAGTACGTCCAGCAGATAGGAGACGTTAAAGCCAATTTCCAGGGTGGTGGAGTTGTAATCTACGTCGATGATTTCTTCCGCTTCTTCTTGCTCTGGGTTATTGGCGGTGATCTTCAGCAGCCCATCTTCCAGCAGAATACGCACACCACGGAACTTCTCGTTCGACAAAATCGATGCCCGCAACAGCGCCTGTTTGAGCTGGTTACGGCTGGCAATCACGATTTTATCGCCACCCTTTGGCAGCACCCGACGGTAATCGGGGAAACGGCCGTCCACCAGCTTACTGGTAAATACGGCGCTGGCAGTAGTGGCACGAATCGCGCTTTCACCAATGGCCAGGGTGATATCCTGATCTTCTCCATCCAAAAGACGCAGCAACTCCACCACACCTTTGCGGGGCACAATCACCTGCTTTTCGGGCAGAGAAGCCTCTATCATACGATGGCTCAATGCCAGACGATGACCGTCGGTGGCGACGGCACGCAGAACATTCCCCTCGGTTTCAATCAGCAAACCATTGAGGTAGTAGCGCACATCCTGGTTGGCCATGGAAAACTGAGTGGAATCTATCAAAGATTTGATAGTGCCCTGCTTGAGGGTAAATTCGATGTCCGGGCAAAAGGCCTCGACATTGGGGTATTCTTCAGCAGGTAAGGTTGCCAGTGAAAAACGGCTGCGGCCGCAGCGCAGCAGCCATTTATTTTCCTGTTGCTCAACCTTGAGCTCAGACTGCTCCGGTAGGGATTTGACGATATCCAGCAATTTCTTGGCAGGCACTGTGGTGCGGCCTTCCTGAATATCACCGTGCACTGTGGCTTCACCCACCAGTTCCACTTCCAAATCGGTACCGGTCATCTTAAGTGAGTGGCCACTTACTTCCACCAAAAGATTCGCCAGAATAGGCAGGTTATGGCGACGTTCCACAGCCCCACTTACCAGTTGTAAGGGTTTTAACAGCGCATCCCTATCGATAGAAAATTTCATTGTGTCCAGGTCCCTGTCTTTTAGGAAGATAAGGTACGAATCAGGTTGGCGTAATCTTCTTTGATATCGTGGCTCTCTTCACGGAGTTGGGCAATCTTGCGACAGGCGTGCAGCACAGTCGTATGATCGCGGCCACCAAAGGCATCACCTATTTCCGGCAAGCTCTGGTTGGTCAATTCCTTGGAGAGGGCCATGGCCATCTGTCTGGGACGCGCCACACTGCGTGAGCGGCGCTTGGACAGCATATCAGCCATCTTGATCTTGTAGTATTCGGCCACCGTCTTCTGAATGTTGTCTATAGTGACCAATTTTTCCTGCAGAGCCAAGAGGTCGCGCAGGGCTTCACGCACAAAATCGATGGTAATGGGTCGTCCGGTGAAATTGGCGTTGGCAATCACCCGATTCAGTGCACCTTCCAATTCACGTACGTTAGAACGCAAACGCTTTGCAATAAAGAAGGCGACTTCATCAGGCAGGTTGATGCCACTCTCCTGCGCTTTACGCATCAAAATCGCTACCCGGGTTTCAAGCTCAGGCGGCTCAATGGCAACGGTCAGGCCCCAACCGAAACGGGACTTTAGCCTGTCCTCTACCCCGTCAATTTCTTTCGGATAGCGATCTGACGTCAGAATGATCTGGTGATTGCCTTCCAGCAGCGCGTTAAAGGTATGAAAGAATTCTTCCTGAGATCTGTCTTTGTTGGCAAAAAACTGAATGTCATCAATAAAGAGTGCGTCCACACTGCGGTAGTAACGCTTGAATTCTTCGATAGCATTGTTTTGCAGCGCCTTGACCATATCCTGGACAAACCGCTCGGAATGCATATAAACCACCTTGGCATTGGGTTTATTTTTTATAATGCCATTACCTACTGCATGCAACAGGTGGGTTTTACCCAAGCCTGTACCGCCATACAAAAACAGCGGGTTGTAAGCACCACCGGGATTTTCAGCCACTTGCAATGCTGCGGCCTTTCCAAGTTGGTTTGACTTACCTTCAACAAAGTTGTCGAACTGATAGGTGGGATTAATATTGCTGCGATGGTTGCTAGCTGCTGGTTCAGGCTGGCTGACAAAAGCAGCACCAGGCTTTGGTTGTGACGGTGTCGCCTTCACTGTGGCAATAGGTGCACTGACCTGTGGCTTGGCAGATGGACGGCTGCCAATATCAAAACGCAGCTTGGGGGCGTCGTCGCCCATCTGCTCGGTAAAGAACTGATTGATGGAATTGATGTACTTGTCGCGTACCCAATCGAGTACAAAGCGGTTTGGCGCATAAAGCACCAGGGTATCCCCATCCATTTCGGCCTGTAACGGTCTGATCCACATGCTGAATTGCTGTGCAGAAAGTTCATCCTGCAGCCTGCCGATACACTGTTGCCAAAGTGAAACCGCCACCTGTTCCATCCCCAAAAAGATCTGTCCAAAGGAGGAGTATTCTATCGGGACTCAAGTCGGATCGCTATCCTTAAAATAGATTTATCAACAGGAAGATCCGAAGATCTGAATAACTTGGATCAGTCAAGATCGAATTAGATCTTTTAAATGGGGATAATACAGAAATCCTGCTTTCTAAAGGGATCCACCTTGATCTATAATGCGCGACCTTTGATCGGTTTTACACTGGCTGGATCCACCAGATATTGTGTAGATGCACAGAGTTATCCACATTCTGTAGGGTTCTTTGCCAAGCGATAGAGGAAAAATATTGGCTGTAATGTATCTCTGGTCCGTCAGAGTTCTTGACGAATGGCGTTTAGGTGATTACAATTCGGCCTCTTTTTTATGCCCTTGTCTCTTAATTCAGGAAACTGATGACAGCGTCAAGGAATGTTAACCAGTAAAGACGGATTGCCACCATGAGTAAACGTACTTTTCAACCTAGCAACCTGAAGCGCAAGCGTTCTCACGGCTTCCGCGCTCGTATGGCTACAGCTAACGGCCGCAAGGTACTGGCTCGTCGCCGTGCCAAGGGTCGTGCTCGTCTGTCTGCCTAATCAGGTTGACGTCTAGGTGACTAGCTACACCTTTACGCGGGAGTTACGTTTGTTAACTCCCGCGCAATTTCAAGCTGTTTTCTCCAACCCCATCAAAGCTTCTTCTGCTGAAATCACTTTGCTTGCCATCCCAAACACACAAGAACATCCTCGTGTGGGTTTAACCGTGCCCAAAAAACAGGTTAAACGGGCTCATGACCGTAATAGAGTTAAACGCGTCATCCGAGAACGTTTCAGATTGCAGCAACATGAACTCCCCTCACTGGATATAGTAGTACTGGTGCGCAAAGGGGTAATGGATTTGGATAACGAAGCCCTGCACAAGCTGGTAGACAAGTTATGGCGCAAGCTCAGTCGCCGTTTCAATGGCTAGCCACCAAGCTTATTCGCGGCTATCAAGTCTTTATCAGCCCATTCCTTGGGCCAAAGTGCCGTTTTAACCCCACCTGCTCTCATTACGCCATTGAAGCCATCCAGGTTCACGGAGTTATAAAAGGCAGTTGGTTTGCAATCAAACGCATATTAAAATGTCACCCTTTACATCCGGGCGGCAATGACCCCGTCCCTCCGAAAAAAGACAGGTGTAATAAATAAGGCTATGGAATCACAACGCAATCTATTGCTCATCGGCCTGCTGTTTGTCAGTTTTTTAATCTGGCAACAGTGGGAATCCGACAAGGCACCCAAGCCAGCCACAGAAGTAACTGCGGCGGCCCAAATCCACGATCAGGCTATCAACAGTGACGTTCCAACAGCCGATGCCGGTGTACCAGCCACTGAAGTGACTACCCAGAATCTGATTAGTGTAAAAACTGATCAGCTGGATATACTGATTAATCCAGTTGGTGGTGACATTGTTCATGCTGCATTACTGACCCACAAACTGGAACAAGGTAAAGAAGAGCCATTTGTACTGCTTGATCAGAAAAATGGCTTTACCTATATCGCCCAAAGCGGCTTGATTGGTCGTGATGGTATAGACAGTGCCGCCAGTGGCCGCGCCAACTTCAGCGCCTCATCCCCCGAATTTATCCTTGCCGATGGTCAGGACGTTCTGGAAGTACCACTGACCCTGACCAACAGCAACGGCGTGACTTTTACCAAGGTATTTGTCTTCAAGCGTGGCAAGTTTGATGTGGGCGTGGATTATCGCGTAACCAACAACAGCGCCAATCCGCTGCAATTGCAAATGTACGGCCAGATTAAGCACACCATTGCTGCCAATGAAAGCAGCATGATGATGCCAACATACCGTGGTGCAGCTTTCTCTACCGCAGATGTGCGTTATGAGAAATACAGCTTTGAAGACATGGGTAAAAAAGATCTCGACCAATCCACTTTAGGTGGTTGGGTAGCCATGCTTCAACACTACTTCGTATCAGCCTGGGTACCTGCTGCCTCTGACAAGAACACCCTGTTTTCTTCCGTCAGTGCCGGCGGAATGGCCAACATTGGTTTTAAGAGTGCCGTTCACGATGTAGCCCCCGGGGCAACCGAATCCATTTCAGCCACCTTCTACGTGGGTCCGAAGGATCAGGCTGCTCTTTCTGCATTGTCTGATACGCTCAATCTGGTAGTAGATTATGGCTTCCTTTGGTGGCTTGCCGTACCTATCCACTGGGTGCTGATGTTCTTCCAAAGCCTGGTGCACAACTGGGGTATGGCCATCATTCTGGTTACCCTGACAGTGCGTGGTCTCCTGTACCCGCTAACCAAGGCCCAGTATGTGTCCATGGCCAAGATGCGCAATCTGCAGCCCAAGTTGCAGGATCTGAAGGACCGCTTTGGTGATGACCGTCAGAAGATGGGTCAGGCCATGATGGAACTGTACAAGAAGGAAAAAGTTAACCCCATGGGCGGCTGTCTGCCCATCCTGCTGCAGATGCCAATCTTCATCGCCCTGTACTGGGTGCTGCTGGAAAGCGTAGAACTGCGCCATGCACCATTCATGTTATGGATCCACGATTTGTCAGTGCAGGACCCTTACTATGTACTGCCGCTGCTGATGGGTGCCTCCATGTGGATGATGCAAAAGATGCAGCCAATGGCCCCCAACATGGATCCTATGCAACAGAAGATGCTGCAGTGGATGCCGGTAATCTTTACCGTATTCTTCCTGTGGTTCCCGGCAGGTCTGGTACTGTACTGGCTGGTGGGTAACATTGTTGCCATCATCCAACAGAAGATTATTTATGCCTCACTGGAGAAAAAAGGCTTAAAATAAGCCCATTTTTCAGGCGATACACTAAAAAGGCGACCTGAGGTCGCCTTTTTGTTTCCATTTTGAAGTAACCCATTTAAGCGGAAAGACACGTGACGACAGACACCATAGTGGCACAGGCCACCGCGCCCGGTCGGGGCGGCGTAGGCATCATCCGGGTTTCAGGCAAACAGGCAAGCGATGTAGCCAATGCCCTGCTGGGACACCTGCCCAAACCACGCTATGCCGATTTCTGCGATTTCAAAGCCGCCGATGGCAACGTGATTGATCAGGGCATAGCCCTGTTCTTCAAAGGCCCCAATTCCTTTACCGGCGAAGATGTACTGGAACTGCAGGGCCACGGCGGCCAGGTGGTGATGGATATGCTCATTCGCGCCGTGCTCAAGGTCAAAGGGGTGCGCATTGCCCGCCCCGGCGAGTTCAGCGAGCAGGCGTTTATGAACGACAAGCTGGATTTGACTCAGGCCGAAGCCATTGCCGATTTGATTGATGCCACCAGCGAACAGGCAGCCAAGAGCGCCCTGCACTCGCTGCAAGGCGAGTTCTCCACTCAGGTGCATACCCTGGTGGACAAAATCACCAACCTGCGTCTGTATGTGGAAGCCGCCATCGATTTTCCCGACGAAGAAGTGGATTTCCTCAGTGACGGCAAAATTGCCGCCGCCCTCTACGCCATTATCGACCAGCTTGATGAAGTGCAGGCCAGCGCCAAGCAAGGCAGCATTATCCGTGAAGGCATGAAGGTGGTGATTGCCGGGCGCCCCAACGCCGGTAAGTCCAGCCTGCTCAACGCTCTGGCAGGGAAAGAGTCAGCGATTGTGACCGACATTGCCGGCACCACCCGCGATGTACTGCGCGAGCACATTCACCTCGACGGCATGCCACTGCACATTATCGATACCGCCGGTCTGCGGGACACCACAGACGAGGTGGAGCGTATTGGTATTGAGCGTGCCTGGAGCGAAATAGCCACTGCCGATCGGGTGCTGTTTATGGTGGATGGTACGGATACCGCTGCAGTTGACCCACACGAGATTTGGCCCGATTTTATCGACCGCCTGCCCAAAGCCATGGGCGTTACCGTGGTGCGTAACAAGGCCGACCTCACGGGTGAAGCTTTAGAAGCCACTGAAGAGCAAGGCTACAGCGTGTATCGGATTTCGGCCAAAACAGGCCTGGGGGTGGATGAGCTAAAGCAGCACCTCAAATCCCTGATGGGTTATCAGAGTAACCTCGAGGGTGGCTTTATCGCCCGTCGACGTCACCTTGAAGCACTGGAGCAAGCCTCTGAGCACCTGCAACTGGGCAAGGTGCAGCTGGAAGTGTATCTGGCGGGAGAACTGCTGGCCGAAGAACTGAGAATGGCGCAGCAGGCGCTTTCAGAAATCACCGGCGAATTTACCTCAGACGATTTGCTGGGCAAGATCTTCAGCTCCTTCTGTATCGGTAAATAATTACAAAGCCCGCTGGCAGTTATCTTCGAACTGACAATAAGCGTATCAGCTACTGTCAGCGGCTTTGTCTGTACTCATCTGCTTCACATACTTAAAATCCGTGCCGCCAATATCTGCATGCAGCGAAACTGCCTGTGCCTGTGCCTGTGCCTGTGCCACACAATTATGCTAAGGCATTTCAATTATTTGAAATATTTCTATATTAACGCCAGCTCACATCAGGCTTTGGGCAACTTGTCGGCCAGCATATTCATCAGATGGCCAATCTTGGGCGAGAGCTGCCGATTATGGGGATACAAGCCCCAAATTCCTTCTTTGGGTTCCTGAAATGGCTTGAGCAGCACCAGCAAGCGGCCGTCACGAATCGCTTCATCCACATAGTAGCCGGGCAGCTGGGCTATCCCCATGCCTGCCAATGCCGCCGCCAGCAGGGTGTTGCCGCTGCTGCAACTGAGGCGCCCTTTCACCTTGAGACTGCGAAGCTTGCCCTCTTCCTGAAAACGCCAAAATGGCAAGCTGCCGAGCAAACATTGATGACGACTGAGCTCCGACAGCGAATGGGGCGCACCATGGCGGCTGATATAGTCCGGCGATGCCACCAGATACTGCACACGCTCGGCCAGCTTACGCGCCATCATAGAGGAATCCGGCAACACCCCGAGGCGAATCGCCAAATCAAAGCCGCCCTGCACCAAATCCAGCTGCTGATTGGTCAGCGCACACTGTACTTCCACCTGCGGAAATTGCTGCATGTACTCGAGCACTATCGGCATCACATATTGCTCGCCGTAGGTAACAGGCGCAGTCATGCGGATAAGCCCTCTTGGCTCGTTTTTAAGGGACGACACAGCCCGCTCAGCTTCATCCAGACCATCGAGCACCTGGCGGCAGTGGCGGTAAAACAGTTGCCCGTCTTCGGTAAGCGACACCTTGCGCGTAGTGCGGTACAAAAGCTTGCTGCCCAGACGCTCTTCAAGCTCGCGCACCTGACGGCTCACCTGCGCGGTACTTATGCCAAGCCGACCGGCAGCAGTGGTAAAGCTTTGCGCCTCGGCCACGGCTACAAATTCACAAATCCCTTCCCAGCGCATGATTATTTCTATCCAGTAAAAGTAATTTACCAATACAGCCGATTATCAATCATCAGCAAAGAAATACAATCAATCCCATCAAGCTTGCCGCAAAGCACTTAGCGCGGCTGTGCCATTCGGGCCAATTGCCCCAAACCGACATATAAGGGAGGAACCCCATGTCAGCATCTTTTATTAAATCCCGCGCCGCCATTGCCTGGGGCCCGGGCCAGCCGTTATCTGTTGAAGAAGTGGATGTGATGTTGCCCAAAGCTGGCGAAGTGCTGGTGCGTATTGTCGCCACCGGTGTGTGCCACACAGATGCCTTTACCCTATCGGGCGATGACCCCGAAGGTGTGTTCCCGGCGATTTTGGGCCACGAAGGCGGCGGCATTGTGGAAATGGTCGGCGAAGGGGTGACCAGCGTTGCGGTGGGCGACCACGTGATCCCGCTGTACACCGCCGAGTGCGGCAAATGTAAGTTCTGCACCTCGGGCAAGACCAATCTGTGCTCGGCAGTGCGCGCCACCCAGGGCAAGGGCCTGATGCCAGACGGCACCACCCGCTTTTATAAAGATGGCGAGCCGATTTATCACTACATGGGCTGCTCTACCTTCAGCGAATACACTGTGCTGCCGGAAATCTCCCTCGCCAAAGTTAACCCCGAAGCGCCGCTGGAAGAAGTGTGTCTGCTGGGCTGCGGTGTCACCACCGGCATGGGCGCTGTGCTTAAAACCGCCAAGGTGAAAAAAGGCGATACAGTGGCCATTTTTGGCCTCGGCGGCATTGGCTTGTCGGCGGTGATAGGCGCCACCATGGCCGGTGCCAGCCGCATCATCGGCATAGATATCAACGACAGCAAGTTTGAACTGGCCAAAAAACTTGGCGCCACCGACTGCATCAACCCCAAAGACTACGACAAGCCGATTCAGGACGTAATTGTTGAAATGACCGACGGCGGCGTGGACTTCTCATTTGAGTGCATCGGCAATGTGAATGTGATGCGAAGCGCGCTGGAGTGTTGCCACAAGGGCTGGGGCGAGTCGGTGATCATTGGCGTAGCGGGCGCAGGACAGGAAATTTCCACCCGTCCATTTCAACTGGTCACCGGCCGGGTGTGGCGCGGCAGTGCCTTTGGCGGCGTGAAAGGACGCTCCGAACTACCGGGCATTGTTGAGCAGTACCTGCGCGGTGAATTTGCCCTGAGTGACTTTATCACCCACACCATGGGGCTGGACGCCATTAACGAAGCGTTCGATCTGATGCACGAAGGCAAAAGCATCCGCAGCGTGATCCATTACGATCGCAAATAAGGAAGGAGCAGCCATGACTCTGGAACTTATCAGTGCCAATCGCAGCTTTGGCGGTTGGCATAAGCAGTACAGCCATCAATCTGCCAGCCTGGATTGCAAAATGCGCTTTGCGATTTTTCTGCCGCCCCAGGCCGAAACCCAAAGCGTGCCAGTGCTTTATTGGTTATCGGGGCTGACCTGCAGCGATGAAAACTTTATGCAGAAGGCCGGTGCCCAGCGCCTGGCCGCTACGCTCGGGCTTGCGATTGTAGCCATGGACACCAGCCCGCGCGGCGACGGCGTAGCCGACGATCCCGATGGAGCCTGGGACTTTGGCCTGGGCGCAGGTTTTTATCTCAATGCCACCCAAGCGCCCTGGAGCCAGCACTACCGCATGTACGATTATGTGGTGAAAGAACTGCCGAAGCTGATTGAAACCAACTTTCCGGTCAGTAACAAGCGCAGCATTGCCGGTCACTCCATGGGCGGTCACGGTGCCCTGACCATAGCACTGAAAAACCCCGGCCGCTACGCCAGCGTGTCGGCATTCAGCCCGATCTGCAATCCATGCCAAAGCCCCTGGGGTCAAAAGGCCTTTGGCAACTATTTGGGGAAAGACAGGGAAAGCTGGCGCGAATACGACAGTTGCGAGTTAATAAGCCGCAGCGCCGACCCTATCCCCATGCTGGTGGATCAGGGTGATGCCGACAGCTTTCTGGAAACAGAACTGATGCCGCAGCGGCTGGTGGATGCAGCCGCCCAGGCGGATTTTCCGTTAAATCTGCGGATGCAGCCGGGCTACGATCACAGCTATTACTTCATCGCCAGCTTTATTGATGAGCACCTGGAATTTCACCACCACTGGTTGACCCGGGGATAGTAAACTCAGCCAGTAAGGGCGCATGATCCGACAATTCTGTTGCAGGTGATTGCGCCTTTTTCAATTCAATACCACGGTAAAACAACCAATCCAACGCAGTCCCTACTCCATGCAAGCGCTCATCCGGCTGAAATTCCACGTTAATTAACCCATAAGATTCAACAAACTGCTTAAGTCTGGCCGTCCTGTCCTGGCCCCAACTATTAAAGTCTCCGCCAAATATAACCGGGCCCTTATGTGCAGCAATTTGGCTGAATAAGTCAGAAAGCTGTGCTTCCCAGTGACTGAGTAACAGATCGAAATTGATCCCATGCAGGTTTATCACCAACAGAGTTTGGCCATTGCTTAACAGATAGTTACTGCTGAGGGCACCTTTGGGGAGCCGTAAAAAAGGTTCACTGGCAAGGCTGCCGCAAACCCAAGCCGCAGCGGCCTTTGCTGCCGTCATCACCCCATAATCAACGTCTTGAAACCGAAAAGCGGTTAAGTTGGCGTACTCAAAACCCGCGCGGGTGACAGCAGAGTGAAAAATTTCAGTTTGTCCAACTTCCTGCAACAGCATCAAATGCCAGTGTTTTCCGCTCGACCAAAGCGCCTCAGGCCAATCACCATCAGCTTGTTTATGGATATTCCACACCAGCACAGAGATCTGGCCATCATGGTCAAGAACGTCAGCAGCGTGCTCTGAGATCAGGCAGTTGTCATTTGACTTGATATAAGGGGTATTCTGCTGAGGCAAGGCGCTGCGTGGAAACACAGGCAGGTTTTCCCGCAGCACGATAATCAGCAAGATGGCAGACAACAGGAAGAACGGTAACGCCCACTTTCGCATTAAGATCATGTAAAGGTATCCATTCCATTGAACAGCACTTGGCTTAGGCCATCCTAACACACCAGTCGGCCATCAGATCCATTTCACCGGCCGCACCTTTGGGCTACCATGACGCCAACCCTTTTCTCATCAACGGACGTAACGATGGCAAAGATAGAAATCCTGATTGGTACTACCCTGGGCGGCAGCGAATATGTAGCCGATGAACTGGCAGCGGTACTGAGCGATGCTGGCCATGAATGCAATACCTATTTGGATCCCTCGCTGGAAGAGTTGGATATCAGCGCCTTGTGGCTGCTGGTATCTGCTACCCACGGCGCAGGCGATCTGCCCGATAATCTACAACCTTTCGCCAAGCAGCTTATGTTGGCGATGCCGGATCTGAACGGGTTGCGCTATGCACTTTGCGCCATTGGTGACTCCAGCTACGACACCTTCTGTGAAGGCCCGGAAGCCCTTGTCGATTTATTAGACGACGCCGGTGCAAAAGCATTTGTGGATAAGATCCGGATCGACGTTCAGGCAGATCCTGTTCCGGAAGAGGCAGCCATTCAGTGGTTACACACCTGGATTGCCAGCCTTTAAGATCGTTCGGTGGATCTTATCCCCATTCACTCACAAGTTAGATCTATCTTATCCACAAATCTTGTTAATTGATAATAAATTTGTGGATAAGATATTATTTAGATCTGATCTACCGTTGCATTACTCACTACCCGATCCACTCGAAGATCCACCCTGTGGATAAAACCCCGATCTATCCCCACCTTTTCTCGCAGTAGATCTCCTACTGATCACAGGATCAAAACGTTACTACCCATTGTTTTAAAAGTAATTTTAGACTTAACCACAGAAAGCAGCGATCCTAATAAGAGATAAATATAAAAAGATCTATATAAAGATCTTAAGATCTATAAGGCGATCCGTTTTGGATCTTGATGATGAAAGAGATCGTTCAACTCTGGCTTTAGCAGTGTTAAAATATGCGGCTCGACTAAGGGTCCTCATTTTCGTTTTAGGGTAGTGTCATGCAATTTCATGAACGGTTTGATGTAATAGTTGTCGGCGGAGGTCATGCCGGTACCGAAGCCGCCTTGGCGGCAGCCCGTATGGGTTGCAAGACACTGCTGCTGACCCATAACGTGGACACACTGGGACAAATGTCTTGTAACCCAGCTATAGGTGGCATTGGTAAAGGCCATCTGGTGAAGGAAATTGACGCTCTTGGTGGTGCGATGGCGATCGCAACCGATTTCTCCGGGATCCAGTTCCGTACTCTCAATTCCAGCAAAGGCCCGGCTGTACGTGCTACCCGTGCTCAGGCAGACAGAGCACTGTACAAAGCCAAGATCTTGAATATGCTGCAATTGCAGCCAAACCTGCGTATTTTCCAGCAGGCGGTAGACGATCTTGTGGTAGAGAACGGCCGTGTTGTGGGTGCCATTACCCAAATGGGTCTGGCCTTTGAAGCGCCAGCTGTTGTGCTGACGGCAGGAACCTTCCTGGGTGGCAAAATTCACATTGGTTTGGAAAACTACAGTGGTGGCCGCGCCGGCGATCAGCCTGCCATTGCCCTCGCCCATCGATTACGGGAACTGCCACTGCGCGTGGGTCGCTTAAAAACCGGCACCCCACCGCGTATTGATGCCCGTACCATTGATTTTTCGGCCATGACTGAGCAGAAAGGCGACTCGCCACTGCCGGTGATGTCGTTTATCGGTGACGTGAGCCAACATCCACAGCAGATCTCCTGCTACATCACCCATACCAATGAGCAAACCCACGACATCATTCGTGGCGGTCTCGATCGCAGCCCCATGTATTCCGGGGTCATTGAGGGTATTGGACCTCGTTATTGCCCATCCATCGAAGATAAAATTCATCGTTTTGCCGACAAGAATTCTCACCAGATCTTTATCGAGCCAGAAGGCCTGACCACCACAGAAATTTACCCCAACGGCATTTCCACCAGCCTGCCGTTTGATGTGCAGATCAATCTTGTTCGCTCTATCCGTGGTATGGAAAATGCCGAAATCGTGCGTCCCGGATATGCCATCGAATACGATTATTTTGATCCACGCGATTTGAAAAACTCGCTGGAAACCAAAGTGATAAATGGTTTGTTCTTTGCCGGACAGATCAATGGCACCACGGGTTACGAAGAAGCCGGTGCTCAGGGCCTGCTTGCGGGCATGAATGCCGCGCTACAGGTGCAGGGCAAAGAAGCCTGGGCACCCAAGCGCGATCAGGCTTATTTGGGTGTACTGGTGGACGATCTGTCGACCCTGGGAACCAAAGAGCCATACCGCATGTTCACCAGCCGCGCCGAATACCGCCTGCTGCTGCGTGAAGACAATGCTGATCTGCGTTTGACCGAAAAAGGCCGTGAACTTGGCCTGGTAGATGATTTCCGTTGGCAGAAATTCAACGAGAAGCGTGATTCCATCGAGGCTGAGCAGCAGCGGTTGCGCGGTCAGTGGGTTCATGTGAATTCACCTCAGGTGGCTGAGCTTAATGAAGTGCTCAGTGCCCCCTTGACCCGAGAAGCGTCTCTCGAAGATCTGTTGCGCCGTCCGGAGATGGACTATGAATCGTTGATGCAGATTGAGGGATTTGGGCCTGGGTTGACCGATCCTTTGGCTGCTGAGCAGGTGCAAATCCAGGTGAAATACGCCGGTTACATCCAGCGTCAGCAGGATGAAATTGCCAAGGCCGAGCGCAACGAAAACACCCGTTTGCCACTGGATTTGGATTACAGCGAAGTGCCGGGTCTGTCTAACGAGGTAACTGCCAAGCTGAACAACCACAAGCCAGAAACGATTGGCCAGGCTTCACGTATTTCCGGTGTAACACCAGCGGCCATTTCAATCTTGCTGGTGCACCTCAAAAAACGCGGCCTGCTCAGAAAGAGTGCTTGAGTCGCTCGAAGCTGAATCAAAGGGAAGGCACTGCCCTTCCCTTCACTTTTTCTGCCCTTCATAATAGCCCCATCAAACGTGGCATTAACGGAGTATCATCCAGTGTTAGCCGATAAACTCAGCCGGGATCTGGCTAAAGCCGGTCTTGAAATCAGTGCCGACCAGCAAACTAAACTGCTGGCCTTTGTGGCGCTGCTGGACAAGTGGAACAAGGCTTATAACCTGACCTCAGTAAGAGAACCGGGGCAGATGTTGACCCGCCACATCCTCGACAGCCTGGTAGTGTCCCCCCATTTGAATGGCGATCGTTTTATCGATGTCGGCACAGGCCCAGGTTTGCCGGGCATTCCGCTGGCCATTATCAACCCTGACAAAGAATTTGTGCTGCTCGACAGCCTGGGCAAGCGTATTCGCTTCCAAAAGCAGGTTGCACTGGAGTTAGGGCTGAAAAACATCAGTTCTGTTGAGAGCCGTGTTGAGTTGTACCAGCCGGAGCAAGGTTTTGACGGGGTATTGAGCCGCGCCTTTGCCTCTGTGGGGGATATGCTCAACTGGTGCCATCATCTGCCTGCCGAGCATGGCAGTTTTTATGCGCTCAAAGGTCAGCTCAGTGATGAAGAGATGGCCGGGATCCCCGAAGGTTTCGTGTTAACAGACACAGTCCGCCTGGAAGTGCCGGGTCTGGATGAGCAGCGCCATCTGCTGAAATTGGTTAAAGCGTGAGTCTGCGCCTTGCAATTGGGCGCAACATCAAGCAACTTGTGCAAGGCACTGTGCCTGGAATGAACGACACAACGACAACAGGGTGAGATTGTGGGGAAAGTAATTGCCGTAGCCAACCAAAAAGGTGGCGTAGGAAAAACAACTACTTGCATTAATCTGGCAGCCTCACTGGCTGCGACCAGACGCAAGGTCCTGCTGGTTGATCTTGATCCCCAGGGCAACGCCACCATGGGTAGCGGTGTTGATAAGTATGAAACTGAAAATACCGCCTATGAACTGCTTGTGGAAGAAAAGTCCTTCGATGAAGTGGTGATCCGCGATACTCAGGGTAAGTATGACCTCATTGCCGCCAACGGTGATGTGACTGCCGCCGAAATAAAACTGATGGAATTTTTCGCCCGTGAAGTGCGTCTTCGCAACGCCTTGGCCCCCATTCGTGATCAGTATGATTTTATCTTTATCGACTGTCCTCCGTCCCTGAATATGCTGACCGTGAACGCCATGTCCGCTGCCGACTCTGTGTTGGTGCCCATGCAGTGTGAGTACTTTGCACTGGAAGGCCTCACTGCTCTTATCGATACCATAGGTAAGCTGGCCTCAATGGTTAATCCGGGGCTTGGCATCGAAGGAATTTTGCGTACCATGTACGACCCTCGCAATCGGTTGGCCAACGATGTGTCCGATCAGCTCAAGCAGCATTTTGGCGAGAAAGTTTACCGCACTGTGATCCCCCGTAATATTCGTTTGGCCGAGGCCCCCAGTTTTGGTGCCCCTGCCATGTACTACGACAAATCCAGTGCCGGCGCCAAGGCCTACCTGGCCCTGGCGGGAGAGATTATTCGCCGGGGTGAGCAAACCCAGGCAAAAAAGCAGGCGTAAGGATTAGCAATGACTTTGAAAAAACGGGGCTTGGGTAAGGGACTGGATGCACTGCTGAGCACCAGCCATGCCGCCAGTAAGAAGCTGGAACTGGCGGCCGAGCGCAGTGAAAAACAGGATGATTTGGTGCATCTGGATGTGGATTTACTGCAACCGGGTAAGTACCAGCCCCGTAAAGACATGTCGCCGGAGGCGCTGGAAGAGTTGGCTGAGTCCATTCGTGCTCAGGGCATCATTCAGCCCATAGTGGTACGTAAAATCGCCGAGCAAAAGTATGAAATTATCGCCGGTGAGCGCCGCTGGCGTGCTTCCCAACTGGCGAAGCTCGAGAAAGTGCCTTGTATTATTAAGCAAGTACCTGACGAATCAGCCGTGGCCATCGCCCTGATTGAAAACATTCAGCGCGAAGATTTGAATGCCATGGAGGAGGCGATTGCGTTGCAACGCCTGCTGGAAGAATTTGAACTCACCCACCAGCAGGTGGCGGATGCTGTGGGCAAATCGCGCACCACAGTTACTAACCTGCTGCGTCTCAATAGTCTCAACGAACCCGTCAAGCGCTTGCTTGAATACGGCGATATAGACATGGGTCATGCCCGTGCGCTGCTCGCCGTAGAGGGTGAAGAACAGACAAATCTGGCAAGATTAGTTGCCGCTAAAGAGCTCACCGTTCGCGAAACTGAACGATTAATTAATAGAAGCTTAAATCCCCCCAAAGAAGCTGAAAAAGCCGTCAAAGATCACGATGTGAACCGTCTTGAGCAGCAGTTGATTGATAAGCTCGGTGCCAAGGTGTCGATAAATCATGGCAGTAAAGGCAAGGGTAAAATTGTAATTAACTACCAAAATCTTGCTGAATTAGACGGGATTCTCAGCAAAATCCGCTGAATTAATGCAGTTAACAGATTTTCATGTAAATTTGTGACGAATGTTAATCTTTGCATTTTGAATCATTGGTCGTAGAACCGCTGAAAAGTGGCGATTTTACGCATCTCTAAGTTGCATTGAAGGCCCGAAAAGGTATACTTTCGCAAGCTTTTTGTACTGTGACTTTTTACGGCATTTTGTTGTCCGGTCACCGAAACAAAAAGTCCGAATGCGGAGAATGATAATTGAGCAAGGTTTTGGCGCGTCGTGGCCGGTGGTCAGCCTATAAATTGGTGTTGATGCAGGCGGCGGTAGCCGGAGGTGCATCGGTTCTCTTCTTCGTCGTATGGGGAGCGCAATACGGTATATCGGCTTTAGCCGGTACGCTGATAGCTGTGCTCCCTAATTTTGTATTCGCAACCCTCGCTTTTTCCCATTCGGGAGCAAGTGCATCAGGGAAGGTTCTGAAAACCTTCTACTGGGGGGAAGCGGTAAAGTTGCTGTTAACCATTGCGCTGTTTTCGCTGGTGTTTATCAAACTTAAGGTCGTCTTTATGCCGCTTTTCGTTTGTTATGCCCTGGCACTGCTGGTGCATTGGACAGCGCCTTTATACTTCAAGCAAAAGTAAAGTGGGATGAATCATGGCTGCAACTGGTGAAGCGTTAACACCGCAGGGCTATATCCAGCATCACCTGACCAACCTTTCCGTTGGTGAAGGATTCTGGACATGGCATATTGATTCGTTGCTCTTTTCGGTTGGTCTTGGTGTTCTGTTCCTGTGGATTTTCCGCAGCGTTGGCAAAAAGGCAACGACGGGCGTTCCCGGCAAGCTTCAGTGCTTTGTCGAGATGATTGTCGAGTTCGTTGACAACAGCGTGAAAGAAACCTTCCACGGTCGCAATGCTCTGATCGCTCCTCTCGCTCTGACCATCTTCGTTTGGGTTTTCATGATGAACTTCATGGACATGGTGCCAGTTGACTGGCTGCCACACACTGCAGCTCTGCTGGGTGTGCCTTACCTGAAAGTGGTTCCGACGACTGACCTGAACATCACCTTCAGCCTCGCGCTGGGTGTGTTCTTGCTGATTATTTACTACAGCATCAAGGTCAAGGGAGTGTCTGGTTTTGTGAAGGAACTGACACTGCAGCCCTTTAACCACTGGGCAATGATACCCGTCAACCTCCTGCTGGAATCAGTTACCCTGATCGCCAAGCCAATCTCATTGGCTCTGCGTCTATTCGGTAACCTGTATGCGGGTGAGTTGATCTTCATCCTTATTGCGCTGATGTATGGTGCCAACTGGGCAATTGCCTCCCTGGGTGTAACTCTGCAACTGGGTTGGTTGATTTTCCACATTCTGGTTATCACGCTGCAAGCGTTTATCTTCATGATGCTGACAATTGTTTACCTCAGCATGGCTCATGAAGATCATTAAGGATTGCTGAAGAAATTTTTTAACTAAATCATCAACTAATTTAGATTTAGATACTGGAGATACAGATGGAAACTATTCTGGGCTTTACTGCAATCGCTGTTGCTCTGCTGATTGGTATGGGTGCACTGGGTACCGCTATCGGTTTCGGTCTTCTGGGTGGTAAGTTCCTGGAAGGCGCTGCTCGTCAACCAGAAATGGCTCCTATGCTGCAGGTTAAGATGTTCATCGTGGCTGGTCTGCTCGACGCCGTAACCATGATCGGTGTGGGTATTGCTCTGTACATGCTGTTCACCAACCCACTGGGCGCAATGCTGTAATAAAACCGCTTCTGTCTTAACTCATAATAGGAGGCTGTTGTGAATATCAACGCTACCCTAATCGGTCAGACGGTCGCCTTTATTATCTTCGTGTGGTTCTGCATGAAGTATGTATGGCCCCCTTTGATGAATGCCATCGAAGAGCGCCAGAAGAGGATTGCTGACGGTCTTGCCAATGCTGACCGCGCGGCAAAAGACCTGGAGCTCGCTCAGGCCAAGGCCACCGAGCAGCTCAAAGAAGCCAAAGCTACAGCCAATGAAATCATCGAGTCTGCCAATAAGCGCAAGGCTCAGATCGTTGAAGAAGCAAAAGCCGAGGCTGATGCTGAGCGTGCACGTATCATCGCTCAGGGTAAAGCTGAAATTGAAGCTGAACGCAATCGCGTGAAAGAGGAACTGCGCAAGCAGGTTGCAACTCTGGCCCTTGTGGGTGCTGAGAAGATCCTCGAACGTTCGATTGATGCAGCCGCACACAGTGACATAGTTGAAAAGCTGGTCGCTGAAATTTGATAAGGGAGAAGGGGTATGGCTGAGTTAACCACCATTGCTCGCCCTTATGCAAAGGCAGCTTTTGATTTTGCCGTTGAAAAACAGGCCGTGGATAGCTGGGCAGAAATGCTCGGTTTTGCTGCAGTGGTAACTGAAAATGAAACCATGCGCCCACTGCTCGCTGGCTCTATGGCCAGTAGCCAGCTCGCCAAACTCTTTATTGATGTTTGTGGTGAGCAGCTCAACGAGCACGGTCAAAACCTGATCAAGGTGATGGCTGAAAACGGTCGTTTGGAAGTACTGCCTGCTGTGGCTCAGCTGTTTGCTGAGTACCGTCTGGAATGGGCCAAGGAAATTCAAGCTGACGTGGTATCTGCCACCGAGCTTTCCGAAGCACAACAACAGCAGATTAGTGTTTCCCTTGAGAAACGTCTCGCACGCAAAGTTAAGCTGAATTGCAGCGTGGATGCCGGCCTGATCGCCGGTGTAATTATCAAGGCAGGGGACCTCGTAATCGATGGTTCTGTCAGCGGCAAGCTGGCCCGTCTGTCTGATAAGCTGCAATCGTAATTGGGAGTTTGAGCATGCAACTGAATTCCACTGAAATCAGCGATCTGATTAAGCAGCGGATCGAGCAGTTCGACGTAGTAAGCGAAGCCCGTAACGAAGGTACTATCGTTGCGGTGAGCGATGGCATCATCCGCGTACACGGCCTGGCCGATGTAATGCAGGGTGAAATGATCGAACTGCCTGGTAACCGTTATGCAATCGCCTTGAACCTCGAGCGCGATTCTGTAGGTGCCGTAGTAATGGGTCCTTATGCCGATCTGGCTGAGGGCGTAAAAGTTAAAACCACTGGTCGTATTCTGGAAGTTCCAGTTGGCCGTGGCCTGCTGGGCCGTGTGGTTAACACTCTGGGTGAGCCTATCGACGGCAAAGGCCCCATCGACAATGATGGTTTCGCGCCTGTTGAAGTAATCGCTCCTGGTGTAATTGACCGTAAGTCAGTTTCCCAGCCTGTACAGACTGGTTATAAAGCCGTTGACTCCATGATCCCAATCGGTCGTGGCCAGCGTGAGCTGATCATCGGTGACCGTCAGACTGGTAAGACTGCGATGGCTATCGACGCCATCATCAACCAGCGTGATTCCGGCATCAAGTGTGTGTACGTTGCAGTAGGCCAGAAGGCTTCTACTATCGCCAACGTAGTACGCAAGCTGGAAGAGCACGGTGCTCTGGCCAACACCATTGTAGTGGTAGCTTCCGCTTCTGAAGCCGCTGCCCTGCAGTTCCTGGCACCATACTCTGGTTGTACCATGGGTGAATACTTCCGTGACCGCGGTGAAGATGCCCTGATCGTATACGATGACCTGTCCAAGCAGGCCGTTGCTTACCGTCAGATCTCCCTGCTGCTGCGTCGTCCACCAGGACGTGAAGCTTACCCAGGTGACGTATTCTATTTGCACTCTCGTCTGCTGGAACGTGCTTCCCGCGTGAACGAAGAGTACGTTGAGAAGTTCACCGCCGGTGCTGTGACTGGTAAGACTGGTTCTTTGACCGCTCTGCCAATCATTGAAACTCAGGCTGGTGACGTATCTGCGTTCGTACCAACCAACGTAATTTCGATTACCGATGGTCAGATCTTCCTGGAAACCAACCTGTTTAACTCTGGCCTGCGTCCAGCGGTTAACCCAGGTATTTCGGTATCCCGTGTAGGTGGTGCCGCCCAGACCAAGATCATTAAGAAACTGTCCGGTGGTATCCGTACCGCGCTGGCACAGTATCGTGAGCTTGCTGCGTTCTCCCAGTTTGCATCTGACCTTGACGATGCAACTCGTGCTCAGCTGGAGCACGGTGAGCGTGTTACCGAACTGATGAAGCAGAAGCAATATGCCCCAATGAGCGTAGCCGAACAGGCCGTAGTGATCTTCGCTGCGGAAAAAGGCTTCCTGAAGGGTATTGCTCTGAAGAAGATCGGTGACTTCGAAGCCGCTCTGCTCGCATTCATGAACTCCGAGCATGCCAACCTGATGAAGCTTATCAACGATAGCGGCGACTACAATGCCGAAATCGAAACTGAGCTGAAGGCTGGTCTCGACAAGTTCGTGGCAACCCAAACCTGGTAAAAATCGTCGAGGTGTCTTAAGGCACCTCAGGTCCAGATTGGAGAGTAGAGATGGCCGGCGCAAAAGAGATTAAAACCAAGATCGCGAGTGTGAAAAACACTCAGAAGATCACGTCCGCCATGGAAATGGTGGCAGCCAGCAAAATGCGCAGAGCGCAGGACCGCATGACTGCCAGCCGTCCATACGCGGAAAGCATGCGTAAGGTGATCGGTCACGTTGCCCAGGGTTCTCTTGAATACAAACACCCCTATTTAGAGGTGAGAGAAGCCAAGCGGGTCGGCTACATCGTTGTAGCGTCTGACCGCGGCCTTTGTGGTGGTCTGAACGTCAACCTCTTTAAAAAGGTTGTTTCAGACGTGAAAAGCTGGAAAGAGAAAGGTGCTGAGGTAGAGTTCTGCCCCATCGGCGCCCGCTCTGTTCAGTTCTTCAAAGCTTTTGGCGGAATGGTATCAGCCCACGCCTCAGGCCTCGGTGATGCGCCAAAGCTCACCGACCTGATCGGGACTGTTGGCGTGATGCTGCAGGCTTACAACGAAGGCAAACTGGATCGTCTGTATGTGGTATTCAACAAGTTTGTGAACACCATGACCCAGACGCCCGTGATCGAGCAGCTGCTGCCTTTGCCTAAATCCGAAGATGATGACGTTGATCATCACTGGGACTACATCTACGAGCAGGATCCGAAAGACCTTCTGGATACTCTGCTGGTGCGTTATGTGGAATCCCAGGTGTATCAGGGTGTTGTGGAAAATATCGCGTCTGAACAAGCCGCCCGTATGGTGGCAATGAAGGCTGCGACTGACAACGCCGGTACGCTGATCGATGACCTGCAACTGGTATATAACAAGGCCCGTCAGGCTGCGATTACGCAGGAACTGTCGGAAATTGTTTCCGGTGCCGCAGCGGTTTAAGGCTTAGGTAACGAATACAAGTTTTAGAGGATTAATCATGAGCACAGGTACTGTTGTCCAAGTAATTGGCGCGGTTGTGGACGTTGAGTTTCCACAGCAATCCGTACCTCAGGTATATGACGCTCTGAAGATCACAGGTGAAGGTACCTGTAACGGTCTGGTGCTGGAAGTTCAGCAGCAGCTCGGTGGCGGTGTGGTTCGTACCATCGCCATGGGTTCTTCTGACGGTCTGCGTCGTGGTATCGAGGTTGAAAACACTGGTTCAGCTATTGCCGTTCCTGTTGGTAAGGCCACTCTGGGCCGTATCATGAACGTGCTGGGCGAGCCTGTGGATGAAGCGGGTCCTATCGGTGAAGATGAGCGTTATGTTATTCACCGTGAAGCTCCTTCCTATGAAGAGCAGTCAAATACAACTGAACTGCTGGAAACCGGTATCAAGGTAATCGACCTGGTTTGTCCATTCGCCAAGGGTGGTAAAGTAGGTCTGTTCGGTGGTGCGGGCGTTGGTAAGACAGTTAACATGATGGAACTGATCAACAACATCGCCAAGGCTCACTCTGGTCTGTCAGTATTCGCTGGTGTAGGTGAGCGTACCCGTGAAGGTAACGACTTCTACTACGAAATGATGGAATCAGGTGTACTGGACAAGGTAGCCATGGTGTACGGTCAGATGAACGAGCCACCAGGAAACCGTCTGCGTGTGGCCCTGACCGGTCTGACCATGGCTGAGAAGTTCCGTGACGAGGGTAAAGACGTACTGTTGTTCGTAGACAACATCTACCGTTACACCCTGGCCGGTACCGAAGTATCAGCACTGCTGGGCCGTATGCCATCAGCCGTAGGTTATCAGCCTACTCTGGCTGAGGAGATGGGCGTTCTGCAGGAGCGTATTACTTCTACCAAGACTGGTTCTATCACCTCCGTACAGGCGGTATACGTACCAGCGGACGACTTGACCGACCCAAGCCCAGCTACCACCTTCGCCCACTTGGATGCGACCGTGGTACTGTCTCGTCAAATTGCTTCTCTGGGTATCTACCCAGCGGTTGACCCACTGGATTCCACCTCTCGTCAGTTGGATCCACAAGTAGTAGGTCAAGAGCACTATGACGTGGCTAACGGCGTTCAAAACGTACTGCAGCGTTACAAAGAACTGAAAGACATCATCGCTATTCTGGGTATGGACGAACTGTCAGATGACGACAAGATGACCGTATCCCGTGCACGTAAGATTGAGCGTTTCCTGTCTCAGCCTTTCCACGTAGCGGAAGTGTTTACCGGTTCTCCAGGTAAGTACGTGCCTCTGAAAGACACAATCCGTGGCTTCAAGGGCATTCTGGATGGTGAGTTCGACCACGTTCCAGAACAAGCGTTCTACATGGTTGGCTCTGTCGACGAAGCCGTTGAGAAAGCCAACAAGAAGTAATTCGGGCCCTGCCTGAGTCTTAAATGGAGAACGCTATGGCCATGACAGTACATCTTGATATTGTAAGTGCAGAAACTCGCATTTTTTCCGGTCTGGTAGAAAGCCTGCAAGTGACCGGTGGCGAGGGTGAGCTGGGCATCATGCCCGGTCACGCCCCTTTGCTGACTTTTATCAAACCTGGCATGGTGCGCATCGTTAAGCAGCACGGTAAAGAAGAAGTGTTTTACCTGTCCGGCGGTTTGCTGGAGGTACAAGCCAATTCTGTGTCTGTGCTGGCTGATGTGGCTTTGCGTGCCAAAGACATTGATGAGCAGGCGGCTCTGGAAGCCAAACGTCGTGCCGAGGCCCATATGGCCGAAGCCGGTGCCGATTTCAACTATGCCGCGGCAGCCATTGAGCTGGCCAAAGCCGTAGCTCAGCTGCGAGTGGTTGAAACCATCAAGAAGAACATTGCCAGATAAGGTGAATGTGTCCCAAAAAAGGCGCCCCGAGGGCGCCTTTTTTATTGGCCGAATAGCAGCGGGAATGACGCTGCAGACGCTGAATTAAGTATGCTATTCAGGTACACTTGCGCCAGATAAAAGATAAGGGACCTCCTATGCCACTCAATGTTGTCATTCTTGCCGCCGGAAAAGGCACCCGTATGCGCTCAGATCTGCCCAAGGTACTGCACAGCGTCGCTCACAAACCCATGGTTCAGCACGTGATAGACACGGCCCGCGAACTTAATGCCGATAACATCAATCTGGTGTACGGCTATGGCGGCGAGCTTTTAAAAAATAAGCTTGGTGAGCAGCCACTGAATTTTGTGCTGCAGGCAGAGCAACTGGGTACCGGCCATGCGGTGGCACAGGCGATTGACCACATAAACGACGAAGATACAGTGCTGGTGCTTTACGGCGATGTGCCGCTTACCCGCAAAGAAACGCTTGAGTCGCTGCTGGCGGTGCGTCAGCCCGATGGCGTGGCCGTGCTGACCGTACACCTCGATAACCCTACCGGCTATGGCCGTATGGTGCGCGAAAACGGTAAAGTCGTTGGTATCATTGAGCAAAAAGATGCCAGTCCTGAGCAGCTTAAAATCAACGAAATCAACAGCGGCATCATGGCGCTGCCCGGTAAACGCCTCAAAGCCTGGCTTGGCCGTCTTGAGAACAACAATGCTCAGGGCGAGTTTTACCTCACAGACGTGATTGCCATGGCCCACAGCGACGGTGTGACGATTGATACCGCCCATCCCGCCAACCCGATTGAGACCGAAGGCGCCAATAACCGGGTGCAGCTGGCGGCGCTGGAGCGTGCCTATCAGGCCCGTCGCGCCCAAGAGTTGATGCTTAATGGTGCCAACCTGCGAGATCCTGCCCGCATTGACATTCGCGGTGATGTGACCGTGGGCATGGATGTGATGATTGACGTCAATGTGATATTTGAAGGCAGGGTCAAGCTTGGTAACAACGTCACCATTGGTGCCGGAGCCATCCTCATCGACTGCGAGATTGCCGATAACGCTGACATCAAGCCTTACAGCATTATCGAAGGTGCCAAACTGGGCGATAGCGCCAGTGCCGGCCCGTTCGCCCGTCTGCGTCCCGGTGCTGAGCTGCACAAAGATGCCCATATCGGCAACTTCGTTGAAATGAAAAAAGCCGTACTCGGAGAAGGCTCCAAGGCCGGGCATCTGGCGTATCTGGGCGATGCCAAAATTGGTAAGGGCGTGAACATAGGCGCGGGTACCATCACCTGTAACTACGATGGTGCCAACAAGCACCTGACGGTGATTGAAGACGAGGTGTTTGTCGGCAGCGATACCCAGCTGGTGGCTCCTGTGGTGATCCGCAGGGGCGCGACCCTCGGTGCTGGCTCCACCATTACCCGCGAAGTGGGCGAGAACGAGCTGGTGATCACCCGGGTTAAGCAGCGCCATATTCAGGGCTGGCAAAGGCCGGTGAAAAAACCAAAGTAACAGTTTTGACTTAGTCAAAGGCGGCGCATTTGCGCCGCTTTTTCGTTTCAGAGGGGATCTTTCGTGATCTCCATCTGCTGTAATTGTAAATTACCGTAAATAATATTAAATAAGAACCATTCTCAATTATAGTACTGCCTGTTTCGTAAGACTTTTTGACAGAGTTGGTAAAGAGGTAGGCATGTCATTCAAATTATCCACCCTGAGCCTGGCCGTTGTGGCCGCGCTGCAATCTCCGCTGGCACTGGCCAGTGAAGCACACCATGGCAACATCGAGCGTATTGAAGTTAAAGGCCGCAGCTTCAACGAATATAAGGTTGGTGCTGCAAATGGTGCCATGCGCGGTGACATGTCACTGCTGGAAACGCCTCAGTCGGTTAGTGTAATCCCGGACTTCGTTACCGATGAGCAGCTTGCCACCAACCTGGCTGAAGTGCTGGTGAATGATTCTTCCATTACAGCGGGAACCCAGCGCTGGAACCGTCAGGTGTTTTCGCTGCGGGGGTTTGAGCTGGACTCTGGCTCAGGTTATCTCGCCAACGGTCATCAGCTGTTTGCTCATTATGTGTTGCCAATTGAAATCTTAAGTCAGGTGGAAGTGCTTAAGGGGCCTTCTTCCATGCTCTATGGTCAGTCTGGCCCCGGCGGGCTGGTGAATATGGTCACCAAGAAGCCCACTTACGACAACCTGTTCGAACTCGGCTTTGATACCGACGATTCAGGCTCGACCCGTTTCCAACTGGATGCCGGTGGCGCCATTAATGAGGCTGAAACCTTAAGATATCGTGCGGTGGGCGTTAAACAGGATACTGAATACTGGCGCAGCTACTCGCCGCTGGCGGGTGAAGCCGCCGAGCAGCAGGAGCGTGATCGCTGGCTTGGTTTTGTGGCCATCGATTATGACATCAGCGACAATCTGCTGCTGTCGCTGCGTTACGATCGCACCGAAGACAGAACCGGCATCGATGTCGGCGGCTGGCTCGATAAAGACGGCAACCTGATTGGTGGCCGTGAGCAAATCTGGGACATGCCCTGGGCTTTTACCGATAACAGCATCACCAATCTCGGCGCCGACATTGCCTGGCAGCTGAGCGACAACTGGAACCTGAAGCTTGGCTATAACGACCAGCAGTTTAACCGTCGTCGCTTCGATTCGTTGCCAACCTATAACGAAAATGCCATGACCGAAGGCTACAAGATCAGTCCCTTCGACCGTTTCGATGATTGGAGCCATAAGACGGCTTATGTTGACTTAAATGGTGAGTTTGAGCTGGCGGGGATGGAGCACAAGCTGTTGCTCGGTGCCAACAAACTGGACTACGGCTATGCTCAGCTGCGGGTGAAGGGTAAGAGCCAAACAGTGATGCCGGGTGCAGCCCTGCCCCGCCCGGATATCGATTACCATGACGACGATAGCTGGTACACCAGTGAGTACGAGTTTTATGGCGTATATCTGCAGGACCTTATCAGCATTAACGACCAGTGGAAATTGCTGGCAGGGGTTAGATTCGATGAGCAAAAAGAGGCGTCAGGTAACGATAATGCCTTGTCGCCCAAGGTCGGGGTGATTTGGCAGCCGCAGCAGGATTTAAGCCTGTATGCCAACTACTCCAAGAGCTTTGTTCCTCAGGGTTCTGTGAATAACGAGAATGACCTGAATGACAAGATGGAACTGGAGCCTGAGTACGGTACTCAGTATGAACTGGGTGCCAAGTGGGAGCTGATGAACGGTGGCCTGCTGCTGACCGGCGCTTTGTTTGATATCGAAATTGACAACCGCATTGTTGTGCATCAACTGGATAAGCCAATTGGCGATGCTACCCAGATAACCCGTCAGGATGGTATTCAGCACCATAAGGGATTTGAGTTGGGTGCCCAGGGGCAGGTTAGCGAAAGCTGGTTTATGACCGCCTCGATGATGTATCTGGATGCAAAATTCAAAACCGCCGACGCGCTTGATGGCAAAACGCCAATCGATACCCCCGAGTGGTCTGCCAATATCTGGAGCCGCTATGAGTTGACAGATAACTTTGCGATGAATTTCGGTGCCGTGTATGTAGGTGAACGTTTTGCCGATACCCAAAATAGCATCAGCAAAGACGGTTATGTGCGTTTTGATATGGGCGCCGCTTATACCTTCCAACTTGGCGGCAGTGAATTCGATGTGCGCGCTAACGTGCGTAACCTGTTCGATACCGAATATCTGGACGGTGGCAATTACCAGATGGTGACCGTAGGTCAGGAACGTAACTTCAGCCTGGCGTTGAATGCCCGTTTTTAAACCCCGTTTTCCGCTAATCCAAGGCAGCCAATAGGCTGCCTTTTTTATTGGCTAAATTTCATTATTGGTAAATTTGTTTCGTTTGTATATAATCCATCTTTCGACTCGAAAGTTAAACTGAAAGTAACGGATGACAAAACGCAATACTCAGCAGCGCCGCCGCAGCATTATCGAACTTCTGAATGCTCAGGGTGAGGTGAATGTCGACCAACTGGCGAGCGAGTTTGCCACCTCCGAGGTGACTATTCGCAAAGACCTGGCCGAGCTTGAGAAAGCGGGACTGCTGTTTCGCCGTTATGGCGGCGCTGTGCCTTTGCCCCAGGAGCTGAATGCCCAGGCTGTGGCCATCTCCCCAGTGAAGCTTGCCATAGCCAAAGAGGCCGCCAAACTCATCCGCGACCATAACCGCATTATCATCGACTATGGCAGCACTACGCTGGGGCTTATTCCCGAGCTTGCCAATCGTCGCGGGCTGGTGGTGATGACCAATTCGTTGCAGCTGGCCAATGCCATTCACGAATTGGAGCAGGAACCGACGCTGCTGATGACTGGCGGCACCTGGGATCCGCATTCAGAGAGCTTTCAGGGGCTGGTGGCCGAGCAGGTGCTGCGCTCTTACGATTTCGATCAACTCTTTATCGGTGCCGATGGCATAGACCTCAGCCGCGGTACCACCACCTTCAACGAACTCGTTGGTCTGTCACGTGTGATGGCAGAGGTATCGCGGGAGGTAATTGTCATGCTGGAGTCCGATAAGATAGGCCGACGCATTCCCAATCTCGAGCTGCCCTGGAGTCAGGTCAGTGCTGTGGTCACAGATAACAGATTGCCCAAAGAGGCAGTGACCACCATAGAGGCCCATGGGGTGAAGGTGTATCTGGCGGATGTTCAGTAGTTAGTTTTTACAGACCTTACGGAAATACAAGCATGTGTGGAATCGTTGGCGCCGTGGCGCAAAGGGACGTGGCCGAAATTTTGTTAGAGGGCCTGCGTCGTCTTGAATATCGTGGTTATGACTCTGCCGGTATGGCAGTGATCCAAAATGCAGAAATGAACCGTACCCGTCGGGTGGGCAAGGTTCAGGAATTGGCCGATGCATTGGCCGAGTCACCACTGAGTGGTGGCACCGGTATTGCCCACACCCGCTGGGCAACGCATGGCGAGCCCAGTGAGCGTAACGCTCACCCGCACCAGTCCGAGGGTGATATCGCCGTGGTGCACAACGGCATTATCGAAAACCATGCCAAGCTGCGTGAACGTTTGAAAGGCCTGGGTTATCAGTTCAATTCCGACACCGACACCGAAGTGATTTGCCACCTGGTACACCATGAGCTGAAAAGTGCTGATACTCTGCTGGCCGCTGTTCAGGCCACGGTTAAGCAGCTGGAAGGTGCCTATGGCACAGTAGTTATTGACCGCCGCGATGCAGAGCGTCTGGTTGTTGCCCGCAGTGGCAGCCCGCTGGTGATAGGTTTTGGTCTGGGTGAAAACTTTGTAGCCTCAGATCAACTGGCGCTGCTGCCTGTGACCCGCACTTTCGCCTTCCTCGAAGAAGGTGATGTGGCCGAAGTGACCCGTCGTAACGTGCGTATCTTCGATGTGGATGGCAATGAGGTAGAGCGTGAAGCCAAAGAATCGGAAGTAACTCACGATGCCGGCGACAAGGGCGAATACCGCCACTATATGCTCAAGGAAATCTACGAGCAGCCACGTGCCCTGGCCCGTACCCTGGAAGGCCGCATCGCCAACATGCAGGTGTTGGACAGTGCCTTTGGCGACAAAGCTGCCGACCTTTTGAAAGACATCAAACACGTGCAGATCATCGCCTGTGGTACCAGTTACCATGCGGGCATGGCCGCCCGCTATTGGCTGGAACAATGGGCTGGTGTGTCCTGTAACGTGGAAATCGCTTCCGAATTCCGCTATCGCAAGTCGCACCTGTTCCCCAACAGCCTGTTGGTGACCATCTCTCAGTCCGGTGAGACCGCCGATACGCTGGCCGCGCTGCGTCTGGCCAAAGAAATGGGCTATCAGGCCACCCTGACCATCTGTAATGCGCCAGGCTCGTCGCTGGTACGTGAATCTGACATGGCGTACATGATGAAAGCCGGCGCCGAAATCGGTGTGGCTTCCACCAAGGCATTTACTGTGCAATTGGCAGGTCTGTTGATGCTGACCGCAGTGATTGGTCGCAACAACGGCATGTCTGCCGAACTGCAATCTTCCTTGACTCAAAGCCTGCAATCACTGCCAGCCAAGGTTGAGCAGGCACTGGGCCTGGACGATGCCATTGCTTCACTGGCCGAGGATTTTGCCGACAAGCATCATGCGCTGTTCCTCGGCCGTGGCGATCAGTACCCCATCGCCATGGAAGGAGCACTCAAGCTCAAGGAAATCTCCTACATCCACGCCGAGGCGTATGCGTCTGGCGAGCTCAAACACGGCCCGCTGGCACTGATCGACGCCGATATGCCGGTGATTGTGGTCGCGCCCAACAACGAGCTGTTGGAAAAATTAAAATCCAACGTGGAAGAAGTGCGTGCCCGTGGCGGCCTGATGTATGTGTTTGCCGACAAGGACGCCGAGTTTGCCTCGGACGACACCATGAAGGTGATCCCAGTGCCTCACTGTGATGAGTTTATGGCGCCGCTTATCTACACCATCCCGCTGCAGCTGCTGTCGTATTACGTGGCCCTGATTAAAGGCACTGACGTCGACCAGCCACGCAACCTGGCCAAGTCAGTTACCGTCGAATAATTCGACAGAATCCAAAAAGCCTCCCTTTGTGGAGGTTTTTTTATGGAAGAAATCCTGTGGTTTTTAACTTTTACTTAACCTTTGCATTCGGCTGACGTTGCTTTACACAGGGCTTTATACACTGAGTTCTGGGTTGCTTTATGTGAGGTTGAGACGATGAACTTACCTGGATTATCTGTGTGGATTCTGGTGCCTGTGATTATGCTGACAGGTTGCGCATATCATGTGCCGCCATTAAAAACGGACCGTGCAGCATTGCATATTCATGGCACCGATGCAGAGCACCATTCGGCGAAGATATTGATTGTAAATGTTCGTCCGCAAGATGTACGGTCATGCCGTCAGCACGGAAATCACTGGCATTGTGCGAGGGGATGATGATGAGACCCTGTCAATATGTGATGTTGCTGTTGATGGCTGTGGTTTCTGGTTGCGGGGGCAGCGACTCAGTTGCCAAGCCTGAACAACCAACTGTGGTGACAAAACCAGCGATGCCGGTTTTCAGCCTGAAACCGGGCGAGATCATTTACGAACCCTACAGCCGGGTGGCATTCAGCGCAGATTTTGCCGCGTCCTATGAGTGTCAGCTGGATAGCGGTGATGAGCGTGGCGATATTCAGGAATGTGTCAGCCCACAGTTGTTGTTGCCGCTCACAGCAGGTGAGCATCGCTTAAAGGTGTGGGCGCTGGCTGAGAATGGTGACCGCAGTGATCCGGCGGAGCTGTCGTGGCAGGTAGCCAGCGTCTTTGGAGCGGACGGTAATGCCCACTTTGATCTCATCAAAACTACTGTTATGCCCTCGAAGGCTGACCCTGCAAGCTGGCGTGGCATCTTCAGAATTAACTGTGACTTTGCCCATTCCAGTTACAACGACCCCATAGTTTATCCCGGCAAGACAAATGCGGCACATTTACACCGTTTTTATGGCAATACCCTTGTTGATGAGTCAACCGATATTAATTCGTTGTTTACCGAAGGTGAGTCGAGCTGCCAGGGGAACACCTTAAATCGATCTGCGTATTGGGTGCCTGCATTATTGGCACCCGAATATAATCCGGCGACCGGTGAAGCTCTTTATGATGAACAGGGTGACTTGCGTTGGCGTGTCGTACCTGCCGTGGTGGGAAATGATGATGAAGCCCACGAAATCTTCTACTACTCCGCTGGGGTGGACGATGTAGACGCAATTCAGTCCATTCCTGTGGGGATGAAGATCATTGCCGGTAACGCCAAAGCAGGCCCAGGCCAGCAACAGGATACCGGTATTGTGCGCTGGCATTGCCAATCATGGGAATCTTCTGATGCCGATAATCCACGTTGGAGCAGCGCAATTCCTGAATGTGCTGCCCCCGACAGGCTGCGGATGGATGTATTCTTCCCCAGTTGCTGGAATGGCACAGATTTGGATTCTGCCGACCATCAAAGCCACTTGGCCTACCCACACAGGGGCAGTGGCACTCAGGGGATGATTTGCCCTGCAACTCATCCAGTGCCCATTATCAGAGTAAGTTTTCACTATGCATTCGGGGTGACGCCGGATGTGTATGAGCCTCAATCCAAAAGTAGCCGTGGCTGGCGTTTGGCATCTGACATGTATGAGGTGACGCAGGACTCGCACGGAGGTATGTCGTTGCATGCGGATTGGATGAATGGCTGGCATCCGGAGGTACTGCAAACGGTGCTGGACGTGTGTATTCGTGAGGGCTTGGATTGCCATGACGGCAATCTGGCCAATGGATTTCGTCTGACAGGAACCCGGCCAGGTAGCCAGACTGAGCCTCCCGTCATCAATATGGGGATGGGCTATCAGAGATAGTGTGAGGAGAAACTGAGCCGGGTTCTACTCGCCTTAGTGGTCAGGCGAGTAGTTGTGGCAGCTGTTTTTTTGCTTCTATGCGCTTCCAGACTTTTTCATGGAAGTAGAACACTACAGTGTTAATTGTTGGCTCAATCAGGGCGACAGCGCCCCCGATAAGCAGGCTACCGGTGAGTAAATAGGTGATGCTGAAGGCCACACCAAAGTGCAGCATGGCAAAGGTCATGGTCTTTAACATGGTGGAATCCCCAATTGATTACTTTTTATAAATGATAATAGTTATCACTTGCGAGTAAAGTTAAATTGTTCAATTGAGGTAAACGAGCGGGTCGATTAAGGGAAAAGACGCAGCGTGGGGCTGCGTCTTGGGGGGATTATCTGCGGCTATCAGTAGTGCCAGGGGAACTTACTGTAATCCTGATCGCGCTTTTCCAAAAAGGCATCCCGGCCTTCGCGGGCTTCATCTGTACCATAGGCAAGGCGGGTGGCCTCTCCGGCAAACAGCTGCTGACCAACCAAGCCGTCATCTGGCAGGTTAAAACCATATTTGAGCATGCGCATGGCGGTGGGAGATTTGGAGTTGATCTCTTTGGCCCAGCGTAATGCTTCGGTTTCCAGCTCGGCATGGGGAATACTGCGATTGACCATGCCCATGGCGACCGCTTCATCGGCAGTGTAGTTAAAGCCGAGGAAGAAGATTTCCCGGGCGCGTTTTTGCCCCACCATTTTGGCGAGATAGGCACTGCCGTAACCGGAGTCGAAGCTGGCCACATCCGGATCGGTTTGTTTGAATACCGCGTGTTCTTTAGAGGCCAGAGTCAGGTCACACACCACGTGCAGGCTGTGGCCACCTCCTACAGCCCAACCGGGCACAACGGCAATCACAACCTTGGGCATAAAGCGGATCAGTCGCTGGACTTCCAGAATATGCAGCCTGCCCATACGGGCCACATCGGCACTGCCTGGCTCGGCACCTTCGTACTTGTAACCATCTTTGCCGCGAATGCGTTGGTCGCCGCCAGAGGAAAATGAATATTGGCCTTTGACCGAGGGACCGTTGCCAGTAAGCAATACACAGCCGACATCAGACCATTGGCGGGCATGATCCAGCGCAGTAAAGAGTTCATCAACGGTTTTGGGTCGGAAGGCATTCAGGCAATCAGGACGGTTGAAGGCGATACGCACAGTGCCTTGGTCTTTGGCTCTGTGGTAGGTAATGTCTTCGAATGCAAAACCGGGTACTTCTGTCCAGAGATCTGGATCAAAATTATCAGAAACTTTTTGGGTCATGACTGAGCCTGCCTGTGTTCACATTAGTTGCCACAGGCTAGGCGCAAGTCAGTTTGGGGTCAATGCTTTAAGGAAAAAGCTATGGGAACAACCACAAAAAATTATCAGAGGTTGTCGCAGATAAACTGCAGATTTTCTTTCCCAAAAACAGGATGGGTGGCACTGGCGCTGCCGCAGTATTGCGCTTTGAAATCGCTCAAACTGTTTTTGTCTGTCAGCACAGTATCAAATTCAGAAAGCTCGGCAGAAGACAGGCGTTTGCCGATTTCAGCCTTTAAATTCTGCAATTGTCCATCGACCCTGATGATCTTGGTTCCGGTCAAAGAGTCGAGTTTTCGCTCGATTTTTTTTAAGACAGCCTGAGTTTCTGCGATGGGCTCATCGAGCTTATCGGTTTCGGTATACAGGTAGTAGAGGCCACCTGCGATGACTGCAAGAATAATCCATCCTCTCATCTTTTGGTCCAATCGAGTGAATATGAACAGTATATATGACTATAATAAGCCACTTTTCGAGCAATATTAAAGCAGTAATAAAGGCTGTCAGATGAACGCAGATTCGAACAATAGGGACTACTCGAAAGCCGAGCGGATCAAAATTCACCAACCGGATGCCGGTAAGGCAGACCGATTCAATCCGCGAAACCGCATTTATGTCCGGGCTGTTGATGGTTTGTGGAGTAAGCTTCGCCGAAGAATGGGATGGGTGGCTATGTTGTTCTTCCTGCTCTTGCCCTGGCTTCCATGGGGTGATAGGCAGGCGGTATGGTTTAATCTGGCCGAGCAGAAATTTCATATTTTCGGTTTAACCATTTGGCCTCAGGATCTGACGTTGCTGGCGGCACTGTTTATGATTGCTGCCTTTGGCCTTTTCTTCGTGACCACCTATCTTGGCCGGGTGTGGTGTGGCTACACTTGCCCGCAAACCGTGTGGACTTTTATTTTTATCTGGTTTGAAGAAAAACTCGAAGGCCCCCGTAACAAGCGCATCAAGATGGATCAGATGCCCTGGAACTTTGACAAGATATGGCGCAAAACGGCCAAGCATGGGAGCTGGCTGCTGATTTCTTTTTTAACCGCCACTACCTTTGTTTCCTATTTCGTACCAACCGGTGAGCTGTATCTTGATGTGTTGACCTTGAACGCCAGCGGTGGGGTCTACTTCTGGATTATCTTCTTCACTCTGGCAACATATGGGAATGCTGGTTGGATGCGGGAAATCATGTGTATTCACATGTGCCCGTACGCCCGTTTCCAGGCCGCCATGTTTGACAAGAACACCTATATAGTAGGTTACGATGCGGCTCGCGGTGAAACCCGTGGTCCACGCTCACGCAAAGCCGATCCCAAAGAAATGGGACTGGGCGACTGTATCGACTGCGATCTCTGTGTGCAGGTATGCCCAACAGGTATCGATATCCGCAACGGCATGCAATATGAGTGTATTAACTGCGGCGCCTGTATCGATGCCTGCGACCAAACCATGGATCGTATGGGCTATGCCAAAGGCCTTATCAGCTACACCACAGAAAACAAGCTGGAAGGCAAACAGGAAAAGGTTATGCGGCCCAAGCTGGTGGGCTACGGTGTTATCCTTACCCTGATGATTTTGGTTTTTGTTGGCTTGGCGGCAACCATTTCACCATTACGCATAGATGTTATCCGCGACCGTAACGCGCTTTATCGCCAGGATAACCGTGGCATGATAGAAAACACCTTTACCCTGAAGATCCTTAATAAAACAGAAGTAAACCACGTCTATCGCCTGTCGGTAGAAGGTTTGCCAAATTATCGCTGGATTGGCGAGCAGACTGTGTCGGTCAATGCCGGTGAAGTGCTCACCCTGCCCGTCAGTGTGGCGGTGGATCCGGTGGAGCTTAAGCGTCCCATAACCAAGATTAATATCCGGGTGGTGGCAGAGGACGTTCCTGACGTCGACGCCGTGCAAGAGACCCGTTTCTTCGGGCCTTAATCAGGTTCGTTAAAAGGTGCTACAGGTGCCAGCGAAAGAAAACAAGACAGGAAAAAGGGGCTAAATGCCCCTTTTTTGCGCGTTTAGCTCGCAAAATAAACGAACAGGATAAAAAGATAAGTTTTCTTCCAAAAAGCCCTTGCGCAAAAGTTTGGGCTCCCTAT
The DNA here is from genome assembly GCF_041630135.1 of Shewanella sp. Lineage (GTDB taxonomy): Bacteria > Pseudomonadota > Gammaproteobacteria > Enterobacterales > Shewanellaceae > Shewanella. Next base: position 272 of record NZ_JBFKLW010000011.1, on the reverse strand, counting down.
AATGCGCATCCACTGACACGGCAAGCGGTGCCAAGCGTAGCGGGTTGTGAAGGTGGTTGAAACGAGCGAAAGCCAACTTCAACAGCGCTTCAAGAAAGTTTGCAAAAACTGCTTGACGCGACAACAGGAAGGCGTAGAATACGCAGCCCTGACCCGGTGAGCCAAGCGCGACCGGATGTTCTTTAAAAATCAGATAAGACAAGCAAATCTGTGTGGATACTCGCAGGTTGATGAAGTCGACAAAACGATTTTATCAATGAAGGAGTTTTCAT
>NZ_JBFKLW010000010.1:0-81436 GCF_041630135.1 Shewanella sp. | reverse complement strand
GGGCATCAATACTGCCTTTGAAGTCGAGAACGAAGGTGCGAGGTTTGGAGTTCTCATCCTTCTCAGCAGCTTTGCTTTCTGCTTTTTTCGCTTTTTCGTAGGCTTTCCAGGCCTTTTTATCCAAAAGCTCATGTTTCAGATGATCTTTCAGATGCTCAAGCTCTTCTGAAACATTGGTCAGCACCAGCTCACCCTTGTCGCCTTTGGCCCGAGCCGCAGAGGCGAACAGAATAACCAGCACGGCGCCAATGGCAGCAACCAAGGTAACTGCCTTGGCCAGAAAAAGCCCGTAGTCGTATAAAAATTCCAAATTTTGCTCCAACGCATCCCATCACCCGCTTTTAAAACAGGCGAGCATAAAAGTGGGGCTATTCTAGCAAGTCAGCGTATAAATCCAATAAAAAACCGGCCATAGCGGCCGGTTTTTACTATCGATATTATCGATTAGTCACAGCTTTTCAGCACGCTTGGGTCATTGACCAGAATGGTCGCGCTGCCAGCGGCCGCCGTCTTGGCAAATCCGGCTACCTGCCACTGCATTTCAGCGGTGGCCTGTGCAGCCTTGCCATCGGTCGCCCCCTGAACCTCACTTGGGTTAACAACAGAGCTGTGGTGGCCCTTGATAAAACGAACCGCGCCAGAACCAACCTGAGTGGCATCACGGCACTCAAGGCCAAGGGTTGCGATAAGCGGCTCGGTGCCTGACAACGGGAAGCCTTCAACGCTGTTTGGCAGCACCAGATCCGGTGCGTTACCGTTGCCGTCACCCACAATCTCAATCAGATGAACCGGCAAACCGGTGGCCTTAAGCATAGGCGCGTGGTTTACAGGATCGATAGAATCAACACCGGTTTGAATGGCAAAGGCAAAGCTTGGGATAAAGCCCGCGTATACTTGCTGAACCAAGGCTGTGTACTCAGGACTGCCGGGCTCATAACCCGCAATATTGGCAGCATCCACCAGCGCCTTAAAACTATCTGTCGCAGTGATGTTACTGAACAGCACAGGACCAAAGGTAGCAGAGCCGGCAAAAGTACCTGCAAGTCCACCTGCAGGCGCTACCAGTGACGCAGCGGTTATGGCATACGGGTTAGGCAATGCGGTGCCGGTAGTCGGGTCTACCAGACCGGTAGAAGCATATGTGGCAAAATTGGTATTGACGATACCGCCAAGACTCAAACCCTGAGACGATACTTTAGAGACATCAAACAGCTGTGGCTGCTGATTAGCCGCAAGGAACTGAGCCATGCCGGTCAGCGCAAGACGAACGCCGAGATGATCCACTACCGCCTGACGGAAATTATCCCGCACTGACAGTGAACTGGAGATATTCACAAATACCAGCGGAGAACCATTTTGGAAGGCGTCCGGCTTACCGATGGCCTCACCGAAAGCCGGATCTGTTGCCGATACTTCGTAAACCCCGTCTTTGTTTGCATCAAAGCTACGCTCGCCGTGCAGTGGCATATCAATGGCAATGGTGGCAACACCCGCTGCAGCATAAGTACCGGCATAGGCCAGCGCCATTTCTTTACCGCCACCCAAACCATGCATGGCAATATTCACCGGCCAGCCGTTGGTTGGCGGCACAAACGCTGAGCCCTGCGCCTCGGTAAAGGCTTTCAGTTTGGCTGCATTCGGAATGGCCATCAGAACAGGCACAGACTCATAGGTTTTTGGAGCTGGAATAGGGTTGAACTTGGTGACGTGACGGGTTTTGTCTGCCGGGGTACCGTCGTCCAGTTTAAACTGTTTGCCAGCCAGCAGCGCCGGATTGGCCAGTGCCGCTGATGGGTCTTCAATGCCCTGAGCCACAGCCTGAGCCCCGAAGTTTTGTTGACTCAGGGTACCTGCCTGCAATGCCAAAAGCACAGACACAGGGCTGTCACCCAGCGCTGTCCAGCGACCATTGATAGTAGGCTTCATATCGGCACTTAAACAGCCATTGGATGAGCAGTCGCCATAGACTGGCACCTTCAGTGTGGCTTTCCACACATCGGCCAGATCAGCGAGCACATATGGCAGCCCCATCTCTGGAGACAGCTGCAATGCCTGCGCCACTGTGTAGCCAGCTGGAGCAGGATTGACTTCAAATGATGGTTTGAACGCATTGTTACTGGCCATCAACAGTTTTAAGGTTTCATAGGCAGGATTTACCGACTGGGTGGTAAACAGGCTTGAATAACTGATGCTCGCCTTATCGACTCCTGCTGACTCGAGTGCATTTTCATAGCTGTTTATCAGTGTCTGAAGACCACGCTGAGCTGCAGTGCCCAAAGGCTGGGTATTAATATCCAGCTTCATCGGGGCATAGCTTGATGAGGCTGCAACCGCGTTACCCGCAGAATCTTCAATCAAATTTGTAGTGGCATATATGTAAGAGTGACCTGCTTTCAGCGGCTTAAGCGGTACTATCACAATCTTGTTGCCAACCGCTTTACTGATGAAATCGACGCCAAACTGCAGCTCGTCGCCAATCTTACAGGCAGAAACCGAAGGGGCTGCTTTACATTCAGCGTCAGATGACAGGGCACCGCCAAGGGTGGCTTCAAACAGGCGTACGGCACCGGGTTGGAACACAGAGGCTTCGCTCAGGTACAACGCGTTTCCGCTGTGATCTTTAGATGGCGCAAAATCGATGGAGATGGGCTGTGTAGTCGACCAGCCATCAAGAGCGCCCAGTGCGTACTGAGGATTGGTGTAATCACCACTCTGTTCACCCGGAATACTCAGGGTTCCATCGAGGGTACCGCTGAACAGCAGATCACTTGGCAAAGGTAATTTACCCGCCACTGGATCAAACACCAGGTGGGATTCAGGGATCAGCGCCTCTGTCTTGTCCTTGAGCTCATTAACGCTGTCTTCACCGCCACAACCACTGAGGCCCAGAGCCGAGGCGATTGCTACTCCCAGAATGAGTCTTTTCATCTTTTTTCCCCAAATCTTGTTGTAATAATTTTGTTTTCCCCAAGAAATTGGTCACAATAGCCGGTATTGCGAAGCCAACCGGACTTATGTTGTCCGTAACTCGTTTCAACTTAACGCAAAAACATTGAGTTCGCTACATTTTTGTCACACAGAATGCTTGTGCGAACCCCCAATAAACAGTCATTTGTTTGAAACGGTTGTTTGACTAAAGAAAACCCTCAATATTGACGGGACGTTGCGCCAAGAGGAAGTTCAAATCCATGTTGGAATATCAAGTTTCACCCGACGCCCTGAAAGGCAAAACCATTCTGGTAACCGGTGCCGGTGATGGCATAGGCCGAGCCGCCGCCCTCGCTTACGCAGCCCACGGTGCCACCGTGATCCTGTTGGGTCGTACCGTAAAGAAGCTTGAAGCGGTATACGATGAAATCGAAGCGGCAGGTTTCCCCAAGCCAGCAATTGTGCCGCTGGACATGAAAGGCGCCAGCGAGCAAAACTATCGCGACATGGCCGACACCATCGAAGAGCAATTCGGCCACCTCGATGGCGTGCTCCACAATGCCAGTCTGCTCGGCGTGCTGGGTCCGTTCGAGCACATGGATTTATCCTCACTGGAAGAAGTAATGAAGGTCAACGTAACCGCTCAGGCCATCATGACCAAACACCTGCTGAAGGTGTTACGCAAAGCGCCTTTGGCCTCTGTTATCTTCACCTCAAGCGGTGTTGGCCGCACCGGCCGCGCCTACTGGGGCCCTTATGCATTTTCCAAATTTGCTACCGAAGGCATGATGCAGGTTCTGGCCCACGAGTGCGACGGCACCAACGTACGCGCCAACAGCATCAACCCAGGCGCTACCCGTACCAAGATGCGGGCCAACGCCTATCCGGGTGAAGATCCGCAAACGCTGAAAACTGCCGAAGAGCTGATGCCACTGTATGTATACCTGATGGCAGACAGCAGCAAAGACCAGAACGGTCAGGCCTTCAATGCACAGTAAGCTGTTTTAATAAGGCCCGCCTTCGCGGGCTTTTTATTGTTATTTTTCAGCAAATGATAAAACTTTTGACTATGACCAATCCCTACCCCACCCCCTCTTATCCAATAGGCACCCCTGGCAAGCCCTGGACTGAAGCCGACAAGCAGGCCTGGTATGAAGCTCAAACCGTTAAGCGCAGCTATCAGGATGAAGTGCTGTCTCGCATTTTGCCGTTGGCTGCCAGTTTTGAGCTGCTGAACTACGGCGCCCTGTCCATCAACCCTGAGCGCTTCCCCCTTTATGCCGCGAAAAATGACTGGCAGCCAGATCTGCCACTGGCACTGGTTACCGGCGGCGTACACGGCTACGAGACCAGCGGCGTCCAGGGCGCTCTGGATTTTCTGCAGCAGCATGCCGCAGATTATCAGGGCAAGGTCAATTTACTTGTCGCCCCCTGCGTCAGTCCCTGGGGCTATGAGATCATCAATCGCTGGAATCCAAAGGCGATAGATCCCAACCGCTCTTTTGTAGAAAACAGCCCCTCGGAAGAGTCAGCTGCGCTGCTTAAACTGGTTGCCGACAACAAGCAGGACTTTGTACTGCACATCGACCTGCACGAAACCACCGACAGCGATGAAACTGAGTTTCGTCCGGCACTGGCCGCACGCGATGGCAAAGATTATGAACCCGATGTAATCCCTGACGGTTTTTATCTGGTGGGCGACAGTGACAACCCACAGGAGGCCTTCCAAAAGGCCATTATCGACGCCGTGGAAAAAGTGACCCATATTGCGCCGCCGGATAACAAAGGCAACATTATCGGCTCGCCAGTAGTGCAGCACGGAGTGATTAACTATCCGGTGAAAAAACTGGGCCTGTGCGCCGGCATCACTGATGCGCTTTATACAACCACCACCGAAGTGTATCCGGATAGCCCCAAGGCAACGGCTGAGGAGTGTAACGCCGCCCAGGTTGCCGCTATTCGTGCCGCTCTGGACTTTATGCTGGCCAATCGCGACTGACACTGAACCTCCAGGAGCACCTATACCAGGTGCATACAAACGTAAAACGGCAGCACGGGCTGCCGTTTTTAATGATTTGACGGTTACTCGAGTAACAGGCTCGCGAAATAAATGGCCGTTTTGCCCTCATGGCTCGAGTAATAGCTCACCTTCAGTTCATCTGCCTTTGCAGAACTTCGCAGCACGACCCCCGCATAACTGGTATCACCACCAGAGGGCAGCGCCAGATGTTCGGCAACATGGCCTGTGGTTTCGCAAATCTCCACCAGCGATGTACGAATTTTGTCATCATACAGCCGCACAATCGCCAGCAGACGGCCACGCCAGCGAAACGCCACCGGGCCGCCGATACGGCAATCCAGCTCAAGCCAGTGCCACTGGGTAAAAGGGGCTTTTGCTTTACCAAGCATCCCCAGTTTGCGTTCATCCCAGACAGGATCGCGCCTCAGCACACAGGTCAAGGTATCCTCACTGAACTCAAGCCCAGATTCATTGACGTAGCCCAGCTGATTCAAGGGCGCAACCAAGGAGGTAAAGTCAGCTCCGCAAAGTGTCTCTTCCGGCGTCGCTCTGTACAGACGTACATCACCATCGGGGCCTGGACGATAAGCCACACCATAGAGGCTATCCGCCACGGCAATGACCCGCCACAGCCAGTATCCGCTATCGGCACAAGGCTGCGCCTCCAACCAATCAGTGCCGTTCTGTGAGCGCCACATCAGTGACTGCAGCGGCTCTCCTTCAATCGCCCGGGCACCGAACAGAAACAATTCTTGCTGCCACACCAAGAGTCTGGCGTCACGTAAGTCACCCACATCCACCCTGATAAGCGCAACACTTTGCCAATCGGCACCTTGGTTTTTGGACATCAATACCCTGAGGCTGCCATCGGGAGACACGTGGGCCGCTCCCTCGCGGAAGGCGCAATAAAGCCGCCCCTGAAACTCAATCAGATCAGTAAAGGCATTGTGCTCACCCTTATCCCAGATTTTTGTTACCGACAGCAGTTTCATAGCCATTCCCGCAAATTCAACGAATACAGAAACATATAACACAAAAGGCCGCATAAGCGGCCTTTTTTAAGGTGAAATCCGTATTCGCTGTTTAGCTGCGGGTACGGGTTGGCTTGGGACGTTTGCTGGTGCCAGCGGCGCCCACCTTGCTCTTACGCACGGCACGACGGATCTTAGCACTGCGCACCTGAGCGGCACGAGCCACACTGTGTTTATCAGCACCCAGCATGGAACGGGTTTCCGGATCCATACCTGCCAGTTGGCGCAAGTAATTCACCTGCTCCAGAGGTAATTCAATCCAACCACCGCGGGGCAGTGTCTTGGGCAGTTCAATCATGCCGTAACGCACGCGGATAAGGCGGCTTACCTGCACTTCCTGCGCTTCCCACAGGCGACGCACCTCGCGGTTGCGGCCTTCGCGCAGACCCACGTGCCACCACTGGTTCATGCCTTCACCGCCCGCCGACTTAATGTAGTCAAACTGGGCCGGGCCATCTTCCAGCATCACACCGGTACGCAATTTTTGAATGGTGAAGTCATTAACTTCCCCGAAGGTGCGCACAGCGTATTCACGCTCCACTTCGTTTGAGGGGTGCATCAGGCGGTTAGCCAGCTCACCATCAGAAGTAAACAGCAGCAAACCCGAGGTGTTAATGTCCAGACGCCCAACGGCTACCCAGCGCGCATCACGCAGCTTGGGCAGGCGCTCAAACACGGTTGGACGGCCTTCAGGATCTTTGCGCGAGCAAATTTCACCTTCAGGCTTATGATATGCCAGCACACGACAGATAATGTCGTCGGCTGATTTGATGGACACCAGTCTACCGTCCAGACGCACTTTGGCATCGGCGTCGACACGGTCGCCCAAATTGGCGATTTCGCCGTTGACACTCACTCGTCCTGCAGCAATCCATGCCTCCATCTCACGACGGGAGCCATGGCCTGCACGGGCCAAGACTTTCTGCAATTTTTCACTCATGAGTTAACTCTTCCTGCGCTTGTGGCACCTCGGAGGGCTTACCAAACAACGCATCCAATGACTCGAGATCGGCCAGCACAGGTAACGATGCCAGACTGTCCAAGCCAAAATAGGCCAAAAATTCTGAAGTAGTGGCAAAAAGTGCCGGACGTCCCGGAACTTCTTTGTGCCCTACCACTCTGATCCAGCGACGATCAGATAAGGTTTTGAGGATATGGCTGCCAAGGGCAACCCCCCTTACCTGTTCTATGTCCCCCCGGGTGACCGGTTGGCGGTAGGCTATGACCGCCAGGGTTTCCATGGTTGCCCGCGAATATTTGGGCGCCTTCTCCTGCCACAGGGTTTGCAGAAAAGGGTTCAGGGCTTCCTGGGTTTGAAAGCGGAAACCTCCCGCCACCTTCACCAGGTTGACCCCACGTTCTTGATAATCGACCACCAACTCGGCAATGGCGCTGCTTACCCGCTCCCGGGACACCGAGAACTGCGCCAGCACCCCTTCACGCAGGGCTTTGATGGTCATTGGCTTCTGTTGCACGAACAGACAAGCCTCGATTAACTGTTTGAGCTGTATATTGTTTATCTGTGCCATCAGGCTGCCTTCACATAAATGCCGCTGAGGGGCTCGGCCTGGTACAGCTCCACCAGACTCTCTTTCACAAGCTCCATCAGCGCAAGAAAACTCACCACCACCCCGGCACGTCCTTCTTCCACACCAAAGAGCATGGAAAACGGGGTAAAGCTCTCATGGCTTAACTTGCCAAGGATTTCACTCATCCGCTCGCGGGTGGATAGCACTTCTTTTTTCACCTGGTGATGCTCAAAGGCCGACGCCCGTTTCAGCACTTCGGCAAAGGCCAGCGCCAGCTCTTTAAGCGATACATCCGGCGGAACAATCTGCGGCTTGAGCCCAGGCGCCGGTGTCGCCCGCGCCTGATGAACATCCCGCTCAAGCCGTGGCAACTCATCGAGCTTAAAGGCGCCTTCGCGAATAGCCTCATAGGCCTTGAGCTGACGGATAAGCCTGACCCGTGGGTCTTCTTCTTCATCGTCTTCCACCGCCATCTTGGGCAGCAGCAAACGGGATTTAATCTCCGCCAGCGTGGCGGCCATCACCAGATAGTCGGCAGCAAGTTCAATGCGGGCGTCGGTCAACAGCTTTATATATTCAAGATACTGGGCTGCAATGAGTGTCAGCGGCAGCTCCACCACATCCAGCTTTTGTTTGCGGATAAGGTACAGCAGCAAGTCCAGCGGGCCTTCAAAGGCCTCAAGAAACACTTCCAGCGCTTCGGGAGGAATAAAGAGATCGGCCGGCAATTCCCTTACGGGTTCGCCGCGCACCACTGCCAGGGGCAAACTTTGCTGAACGCCCTGCATTTGTCCTCCCGATGCACTGTTGCCACCGCAAGCTTAGGTATCCACTGTCTTCAAAATACGAAGATTTGCCCGGCAAAAACACGAAAGCGCGCGATTATACCTGAGTTTAATCGCCCTTTAAAGAAAAGGACTGATATCGCCAGCGCCTTCACGCAGCACTTCGAAACTGCCCTCAGACATGTCCACTACCGTGGTGGGACTTTCTGCCAGGTAACCGCCATGAAGGATGGCTTCTACCTGATGCTCAAGGATATCGCGGATGTGCTCAGGATCTGACTCGGCAAATTCCTCTTTTGGCATCACCAGACTGGTGGACATCAGGGGTTCACCCAGGGCTTCCAGCAGTGCCAGTGCAATCACATTATTGGGTACACGAATACCTATGGTTTTCTTTTTATCGTTTTGCAGGCGACGCGGCACTTCCTTGGTGGCCTTAAAAATAAAGGTATAAGGCCCGGGAGTGCAATGCTTCACCAAACGGTAGGCCTGGTTTTCCACCCGCGCGTAAGTGGCGATTTCCGACAGATCGCGGCACATCAACGAGAAGTGATGATCCTGCTCCATCTGACGAATGCGCACTATGCGCTCCATGGCGTTTTTATCGCCAATCAGGCAACCCAGTGCATAACCGGAATCGCTGGGATAGACGATAACCCCGCCGCTGCGAAGAATACTCACTGCCTGATCTATCAGGCGCTTCTGAGGATTTACCTCATGCACATAAAAAAACTGACTCACGCGCGCGTCCCCCAAGGTTGCGTTTCCCAAACCCAGGTAACACCCTGAGGCCGGAATAAATTTTTGCCCAGCTCAATAAAACTGCCGGGGAAATGAAAATCACTGCCGAGGCTTCCTGCAAGGCCATTTAGATGCGACAAGGCCACCAGATTGGCTCTGTCTTCCGTGGTTTGCTGCCCGAGTACCACCTCCATGGCATCTCCCCCCGCCTCTTTAAACTCACGCACCAGCTTTTTCAGCCACTTGGCCGACATCTTGTAGCCACTCGGATGCGCCAGCACAGCCACACCGCCTGCGCCGTGGATAATGCGAATGGCGCTGGCCATATCCCCCCAATTATTAGGCACATAGCCGGTTTTATTGCGGGCCAGATAGCGCTTGAACACCCCAGCCATATCGGTGGCAACACCGCGCTCCACCAGCACCCGGGCGTAGTGGCCACGGCTTACTGCAGCGTTGCCCGCAAGCGCTTTGGCCGCCTCGTAGGTGCCTTCAATACCAGCCTTGGCAAGGCGTTCACCTATAAGCTGTGCCCGCTGTTCACGCAGGCTGCGCTGGTTTTCCAAAAAGGCCAGCAGCTCGGGGTTGTGGCGGTCAATATTGAGCGCTACCACGTGGATGTCATAGCTGTGCCAACGGGTTGAAATCTCCACCCCGTCAATCAAAGTAAGCGCGCCATCCGCTTGTTGATTGGCAAGGTGAGCTTCATCCAGTCCGGCCACTGTGTCGTGGTCTGTGATGGCCAGCATATTCACGCCCTGACCTATGGCACGACCGACAACCTCAGCCGGAGGCAGCTGACCATCGGATGCCGTGGTATGGCAGTGCAAATCAACCAAATAGTTTTCATCGTTCATTCGATTATTCTACTTGAAAATATTGATAAAAGCGCCTCAAACTTTCGATTCACCGCCCCTGTAGCGAGCAATAAAATCAGCGCGGGTATACATTATGATAAATATTCAATTGACTTTCCCCCACCTGTGGGGTTTTCTATAGGCCAATATCTGAATTAACAAGACAAACAACAAATGCAGCCAATTAACGCTTCTATCATCAACTGGTGGTGGCACTTCCCAGCAACGCGGGTGGTGTGAAGCTTCGTGCTCATTTGACAGAGACAAGATTCATAGAAAGGCCCGCACAATGCGGGCCTTTCTGCGTTATGGCCCGGGGAAAGCGGCGCAAGGTAAAAAAGGATAATCTGATGACACAAACGGCTTTTGATGCCATAGCAACGGGAAAACTGGTTAAGCAGTCGCTGCCCTACCAAGATGACCCTCTGGCGCTCTACGAGAGTCTCACCCAGGATGCACCCCATACTCTGTTGCTGGAATCGGCTGAAATCGACAGCAAGGAAAACCTCAAAAGCATCATCATGACCCACGCGGCACTGCGGATTTGCGCCCGGGGTTATCAGCTTGAGTTTTCGGCACTGGATGGCAATGGCCGTACCCTGCTTCCCGCCATCGCCGCTTTCTTCAAGGTCGATTACAGTGAGGCCATGCTCGAAAGCGGTAAGCTCGATGTGCAGCTTAATCGTGACAGCGGGCTTTTGGATGAAGATGCGCGTCTTAAGTCCACCTCACCGCTGGATGGTTTGCGTGCCCTTATCCGCCATATTGATGTAGGCAGCAACAGGCAGTTTGAAGATCTGTTCCTTGGCGGCGTACTGGCCTACGACCTGATTGATACGGTTGAGCCGCTGCCCAAAGCCCGAGAAGGTGCCAACTCCTGCCCCGATTACCTGTTCTACCTTGCCGACACCCTGATTTTAGTCGACCATAAAGCCAAAAGTGCCGAGCTGGTGCTGACTGAATTCCACGGCCAGAACGCCAGTGGCTCAGAGCAAAGCGCCAGCGGCAAGATGCAGGCTGAACTTGAGCGCCGGGCTGCTGTGATTGAAGCCATCGCCGCCAGGCCAAGACAGCCAAGGCCGCTCAAAGGCGTGTCGCTGGAGGCAATTGCCAGCGTCAGCGATGAAGACTTTAAGGCCTCGGTAGTGGCACTTAAGGAGCACATCATCGCCGGTGATATCTTCCAGGTGGTGCCATCAAGAAGTTTCAGCCTGCCCTGCCCCAACTCTTTAGGCGCCTACCGCGCCCTTCGCAAAACCAACCCCAGCCCCTACATGTTTTACTTTCGCAGCGGCGACTTCACCCTGTTTGGCGCTTCACCCGAAAGTGCGCTCAAGTACGATGCCAGCAGCAATCAGGTCGAGATTTACCCCATTGCCGGTACCCGCAAGCGCGGCAAAGATACCAGTGGCAATATCGATCATGATCTGGATGGCCGCATTGAGCTTGAACTCAGGCTCGATAAGAAGGAGCTTTCAGAGCATCTGATGTTGGTTGACCTTGCCCGCAACGACATCGCCCGCATCAGCCAAAGCGGCACCCGTAAAGTGGCCGAGCTTCTGAAAGTTGACCGCTACAGCCACGTGATGCATCTGGTCAGCCGCGTCACAGGTCAGCTTCGCTGCGATCTCGATGCCCTGCATGCCTATCAGGCCTGCATGAATATGGGCACACTGACTGGTGCGCCCAAGGTGCGTGCTTCCCAGCTTATCCGTGAAACCGAACAAATCCGCCGCGGCAGTTACGGCGGCGCCGTGGGTTACCTCTCAGGCACAGGCGATATGGACACCTGTATCGTTATTCGCTCTGCGTTTGTCAAAGACGGCACCGCCCATATCCAGGCGGGCGCCGGCGTGGTCTATGACTCAGATCCCCAGGCCGAAGCCGACGAAACCAGACAAAAAGCACAGGCAGTGATCTCTGCCATCAAAATGGGAGGTGGCCTGTGAAACTGTATCTTTTGGATAACTTCGACTCCTTCACCTACAACCTGGTGGATCAGTTCCGCTCACTGGGCTTTGAGGTAGTGATTTACCGCAACGATGTGGACCCCAAACTCCTCGCGGACAAGATGCTCGCCGAAGGTAAGTGCGCGCTTGTGCTTTCACCCGGCCCGGGTGCGCCCCACGAGGCGGGTTGTATGATGAAACTGATTGCCCTCACCGCAGGTAAGCTGCCTATTCTCGGCATTTGCCTTGGGCATCAGGCCTTGGTTGAGCATTACGGTGGCAAGGTCGAGCGCGCCCCAAGCGTGGTGCACGGCAAGGCGAGCCCTACCGAGCACGACGGCAGCGGCATTTTTGCAGGCCTGCCATCGCCATTGCCCGTCGCCCGTTACCACAGCCTGGTGGCCACAAAAGTGCCCGAGTGTCTGAAAGTCATCGCCACTACAGACTCCATGCCTATGGCGATTCTGCATGAGGAGCACAAGGCACTCGGCTTTCAGTTCCATCCTGAGTCTATTCTTACCACCCTTGGCAGTACCCTGCTGGTACAAAGCCTCGAGTACCTCACCGGCAGCAAGCTTAAACCGGAGGCAGCCCAATGAATGAACAGATCAAAGCGCTGCTGGATAAGGCCTATTTGGGCGAAAAGCTGAGCCGCGATGAAGCCGCGAGCGTGTTTTCGGCACTGGTAAAAGGTGAGCTTAATGAAATCACCATAGGGGCGCTGCTGATTGCCCTAAAAGTACGCGGCGAAACCATTGACGAGATCTGCGGCGCCGCCGATGCACTGCGCAGTGCTGCAAACCCTTTCCCGCGCCCAGCACTCGATGGCTTGGTGCTGGATATCGTCGGCACCGGCGGCGATGGTTTTAACACCATCAATATTTCCACTACAGCTACCTTTGTCGCGGCCGCCGCTGGTGCCAATGTGGCCAAGCACGGCAACCGCAGCGTGTCGAGCAAGTCAGGTTCATCCGATCTGCTCGGTGAGCTTGGCATCAAGCTCACCATGGCGCCGCAAACCGCCGCCAATTGCTTAAAAGAGTTGGGGATTTGTTTCCTGTTCGCCCCCCACTACCACGGCGGCGTGAAATACGCAGTGCCCGTGCGTCAGGCGCTGAAAACCCGTACCCTGTTCAATGTACTGGGGCCACTGATTAACCCAAGCCGCCCCGATGCCATGCTGCTTGGCGTCTACAGTGAATCGCTGGTGCGCCCCATCGCCGAAGTGCTGGCTGCACTTGGGGTGAAACGTGCCATGGTGGTTCACGGCTCAGGGCTTGATGAAGTAGCGCTTCACGGCGACACCCAGGTGTGTGAGCTGAATAATGGTGCTCTGAAGGACTACCGTTTAAGCCCCGAGGACTTTGGCCTTGCGCCCATCGACGTTTCGGCGCTGGAAGGCGGCGACCCTACAGTAAACGCCGCCCTCAGCACCGCAATCCTGAAAGGTGAAGGAAAGAGTGCCCACCGCGACGCCGTGGCACTGAACGCAGGCTGTGCGCTGTATGTCGCAGGCCTTGCCGATACCCCGCAGGCCGGATTCAAACTCGCCATTGACACCCTCGCCTCTGGCAAGGCATATGAAAAGCTTGTAGGCCTTGCGGCCATGAGTCAGCAGGACAAGGCATAAGGATTTAAGATAGATGAGCAACGTGTTAACCCGGATTATCGACACCAAATATGCCCATATCGAAGCGCTCAAGCTGCGTTTCCCCGAGGCAAGCCTTGCGCCCAAAATCTCAGACCGCAGCCTGTATCAGGCGCTCGCGGCGCCCGAGGCCGGTTTTATTCTGGAATGTAAAAAGGCCAGCCCCTCCAAAGGGCTTATCCGCGCCGATTTCGACCCTGTGGCCATCGCCTCTGTGTACTGCCGTTACGCCGCCGCTGTGTCTGTACTCACCGACGAGCAATTCTTTCAGGGCGATATGGACTATATCCCCAAAGTGCGCGCCGCTATCAGCCAGCCGGTGCTGTGCAAAGACTTCTTTATTGCGCCCTATCAGGTGAAGCTTGCCGCCCATCAGGGCGCCGATGCGATTTTGCTGATGCTGAGTGTGCTCGACGATGACGACTACCGCGCTCTTGCCGCCGAGGCCGCCAAATACCAGCTCGATACCCTCACCGAAGTGAGCAACGAAGAAGAGCTTAAGCGCGCCATCGCCCTTAAAGCGCCGATCATCGGCATCAATAACCGCAATCTGCGGGATTTGAGCACCGATCTTGCCACCACCGAAGAGCTGGCGCCGCACATTCCGGCGGATACGTTAGTGGTGAGCGAATCCGGTATCTACACCCACGCCCAGGTTAAGCGCCTGGCTCCCATGGTGCAGGGCTTTTTGGTGGGCAGTTCCTTAATGGCCGAAAAAGATTTGGATTTGGCCTGTCGCAGGCTCATCTTCGGTGAAAACAAGGTCTGCGGCCTGACCCGCAATGAAGACATCGAAGCCGCCGCCAAAGCCGGTGCCGTCTATGGCGGGCTGATTTTTGCACCCAAGTCGCCACGGTGTGTGAGTGACGATGCTGCCCGCGCCCTGAGTCTTATCAATCAAGCTGCAGCCCAGCCACTGGCACTGGTTGGCGTGTTTGTGGATGACAGCATAGAGCACATCGCCGCCCGCGCGAGCGAGTTTAAGCTTGCGGCTGTGCAGCTGCACGGCAGCGAAGATGAAGCCTTTATCGATGCCCTTAAAGCCAAACTGCCGGAAGGATGCGCCCTGTGGAAGGCTGTCGCTGTGGAAGAAAACGCCGTGGGTGCCATCCCCGCCAACGCCGACCGTATTGTGTTTGACAGCAAAAATGCCCAGGGCTTTGGCGGCACAGGCAGCCGCTTTAACTGGCGATTGGAGCTGAAAGGCAAAGAGAGTGCCATGCTGGCAGGGGGCCTGGATGCCGACAATGCCGCTACCGCCGCCACCCAGGGCTTTTTGGGGCTCGACTTTAACTCCGGGCTCGAAACTGCCCCCGGCGTTAAGTGTGCCGAACTGATAGCCAGAGCCTTTGCCGCGCTCAGAAACTACTGACAGATTGCGTTTTAGCGCCCGGCACCGGCCGGGCCGATGAAGAATTAACAGATTGACCAGATTGGAGATAGCCATGAGCGAGCTGAAACTCGACCCCTACTTCGGTGAATACGGCGGCATGTACGTGCCGCAAATTCTGATGCCGGCACTGAAACAGCTGGAAACCGCCTTCGTTGAGGCCCAGCAAGACCCTGAGTTTTTAAAAGAATTTCACGATCTTTTGAAAAACTACGCCGGTCGCCCCACTGCGCTCACCCTGACCCGTAACCTCTCTCCCAACCCCAAGGTAAAGATTTACCTTAAGCGGGAAGACTTGCTCCATGGCGGCGCCCACAAGACCAATCAGGTGCTGGGTCAGGCGCTGCTGGCAAAACGTATGGGCAAGAAAGAAATCATTGCCGAGACCGGTGCCGGTCAGCACGGCGTAGCGACAGCACTCGCCTGTGCCCTGCTGGGGCTTAAGTGCAAAGTCTACATGGGCGCCAAAGACGTGGCCCGTCAGAGCCCCAACGTGTTCCGCATGCGTTTGATGGGCGCCGAAGTCATTCCGGTTACCTCCGGCTCTGCCACCCTCAAGGATGCCTGTAACGAAGCCATGCGCGACTGGTCCGGCAGCTACGAAAAAGCCCACTATCTGCTGGGAACCGCCGCAGGGCCGCACCCCTTCCCGACGATTGTGCGTGAGTTTCAGCGGATGATTGGCGCTGAGACCAAGGCACAAATGCTGGAAAAAGAAGGCCGTCTGCCGGATGCGGTTATCGCCTGTGTCGGCGGCGGCTCCAACGCCATCGGCATGTTTGCTGACTTTATCGACGAGCCATCGGTGAAGCTGATTGGGGTCGAGCCCGCCGGTAAGGGCATTGATACCCCGATGCACGGCGCGCCGCTCAAGCATGGCAAGACCGGCATCTTCTTTGGCATGAAGGCGCCTTTGATGCAGGACAAACACGGCCAGATTGAAGAGTCCTACTCGATTTCAGCAGGTCTGGATTTCCCATCGGTTGGCCCGCAGCACGCGTACCTCAATGCGATTGGCCGCGCCACTTATGAGTCCGCCACCGACGATGAAGCGCTGGACGCCTTCCAGCTGCTTGCCCGCAGTGAAGGCATTATTCCGGCGCTGGAGTCCGCCCATGCGCTTGCCTACGCCCTGCGGCTCGCCAAAGAGGCCACCGATGAGCAAATCATAGTGGTGAACCTCTCTGGCCGCGGCGATAAAGATATCTTCACCGTTTCCGACATTTTAGACGGCAAGGCCAGCGCATAAGGAGTACTGCCATGAACCGATATTCAAACGCCTTTGCCCGCCTGGCTGCCGAGAAGCGCGGCGCCTTTGTACCCTTCGTAACCCTGGGAGACCCAGGCATTGAGGCAAGCCTTGCCATTATCGATGCCCTGGTCGAGGGCGGCGCCGACTGTCTGGAGCTGGGCTTTCCCTTCTCCGACCCGCTCGCCGATGGCCCGGTGATCCAGGGCGCCAACATTCGCGCGCTGGAAGCTGGTACCACCCCGGACGATTGCTTTCAGATGATTACCCATATCCGCGCCAGGTACCCAGAGCTGCCCATTGGCCTTTTGCTGTATGCCAATCTGGTGTATGCCAACGGTATCGAGGCCTTTTACCGCCGCGCCAAGGCGGCTGGCGTCGACTCAGTGCTGATTGCCGATGTGCCTGTGGAAGAGTCTGCGCCCTTTGTAGCCGCCGCCAAGGCCGAAGGCATAGCGCCGATTTTTATCGCCCCGCCCAACGCAGGCCGTGACAGCCTAAAGCAAGTGGCAAGCCTGGGTGAAGGCTATACCTATCTTTTGTCCCGCGCTGGTGTAACCGGCACCGACAACCGCGCTGGCCTGCCGCTGGACTCCATCCTCAGTGCACTTAAGGAGTTTGACGCGCCGCCGCCACTCTTGGGCTTTGGTATTGCGGAACCTGCGCAGGTACGTGAAGCCATCGCCGCCGGCGCCGCCGGCGCCATCTCAGGCTCGGCCGTGGTTAAGCGCATCGAAGCCATGAAGGATGATATTCCAGCGCTTTGCGCCGAGCTGAAGGCCTTTGCTGAGGCCATGAAAGCAGCCACCTGAGCAAACATCCGATAGCAAAAGAGCAAAAAGCGGGCCCAGCCCGCTTTTTTATTTCCTGCCAAAAAGAAACCACAATTCCCACCCGCTACGGGTTGACTCGCGGCAGTTGCTGAAATAAAACTTAACGGTACCAGATACTTTCGGCACAGTGACTCAAACCACAGTGCCGACACAGCAGCTAAGGAGTGGCCCATGGCCAAGGCATTGCTGGTTATTGACGTTCAAACCCTGCTTTTTGAAGGCGACACGCCCCCGTTCGACGCCGATGCGGTTATCGCGCGCATCAACACCCTGACCCAAACCGCCCGAGAAAACGGCACTTCGGTCATCTTTATCCAGCATGAGCAGCCAGACACAGCGATTGCCCGTGAAACCCCGGGCTGGCAGCTGGTCAACAAACTGGAAGTGAACGAGGACGACTATCTGGTGGGTAAATCCACCCCCGACAGTTTTCTTGGCACTGGCCTTAAAGCTCTGCTGGATGAGCTGGATGTGGAGACACTCGCTATCTGTGGCTATGCCAGTGAATTTTGCATTGACACCACGGTTCGACGCGCATTGAGCCTAGGATATCCGGTTGAATTGATTGGAGATTGCCATACGACACATGACAAAGCGCATCTTAATGCCGCCAGTATCATTGCCCATGAAAACGCGACGCTTTGCAACATTAGAAGTTTTGGGGCTGTTGCAAACTGCATAATCTCCACCCAATGGCAAGCCTGAATCCCTGCATTAGTGAAAACTTTAGCGTGCCAACACCGTCAGGCAGCAGCCTGACGGTGTTGGCACTGAACAGGTTTAAGGCGTTCAGTGCCGCTAGTCTGCAGCAATTTGCTCTTGTGTTACTGTAGGAGAATAATTCCGCTCAGCCCGGCTAGCCTTCATCAATGCTGCAAGTGCCAACATCTGATGGTCAGTCAAAATCCCGTTGTGCCCGGCTATCACACCATCGGCCACAGCAAGTACCCAAACAGCCTGATTGTTGGCATCGAAACAGCTCTGCACAGATTTGCGGGCATGGAGCCTCGCCCGAACTTTCCAACCGACACCCTCCAGAACACGCATGCATCCGGGTTTGGCATCATGCTCAGCCAATGCCTGCGGTAATTTAATGGCTTTACTGCAATCCCGCATGGGGCAAGGGTCGACATCATGTGTCACGGCCCAGGAATGCCCCACCGCACGCTCGCCATCCTTAATCCAGCTAAATGCCTCTCGTACCGCGAAATCTGTTTTGGACTGCATAACCAACATGGAAGGACCAAAACCTGGCGGGCTCAACCATTTATCCAACGGCTGATATTCTGAGGCCGTAGCGGCAGGATTAAGCAGCACAGTCAGATGGGTTTCCCCTTTACCTTGTGCCAGATTGTCCAGTATCGCCTGCTTACGGCCATGCAGTGCAACAACCCCACCAAGGCTGTGCCCAATTAATACGTAGCGACTGAGTAAGCCTTGCTGATGCAAGCTATCCAAAGAAGCCAACAGCTGCCTGACGCCATTCTCCCCCACTCGCCGCGCAACCTGCTTTCGGGTAACTATGGTCGGAAAATCCAGCGCCTCGACCTGACTTTCCGGGTCGTCTGAACCGTCCAGCCAAAACGGGTCATACTCATCACCACGCCAACCTATATACAATCCAACAACACCAGCCTGGCTAAGTGCCAGTTGCTGATGGAAACGCTTGAACGCAATAAAATTGTCATCGTTTGGTGCAGCATTATGATGCCAGCCATGGATGAAAATCAGTAACTGAACGCCCGGAGTAGCTTCCAGCCGCTGTTTCAATGCCTGATACTGTTCAGGCAAATGCATTTCTCCATCGTCATTGAATTCGAT
The DNA here is from genome assembly GCF_041630135.1 of Shewanella sp. Taxonomy (GTDB): domain Bacteria; phylum Pseudomonadota; class Gammaproteobacteria; order Enterobacterales; family Shewanellaceae; genus Shewanella. The sequence continues at coordinate 62,655 of NZ_JBFKLW010000010.1, read as the reverse complement.
TACATGGAAGTCAGATTGCCCCTGCTCATATGACACCATATGAAATGGCTTGTCCGGAATATGAGTAGACCAAATAGATAATGCCAATACCATTAACAGCGCTAAGTTAAGGAGCGCTACGCCTTTCAACCACCTGGCCAAAACTACCTTCCGGCAAAACTGTAACCCAAATCGGGCGGGCGGCTATTATATGCGCAAGTATGAGCCTTCACCAGCCACCATTGCTCATACACAGCGACCAAACCACATGGTACACTCAGCGGCTATCAAGGGATTTATAACCTTGCGTACTGTTTTGTAAGAGACATTATTACGATGAAACAATTGCTCGATTTTTTGCCTTTGCTGGTTTTTTTTGGCGTCTATAAATTTTTCGATATCTATGCCGCCACCGGCGCCCTGGTGGTCGCGACCCTGATCCAGCTTATTGCAACCTATGCGCTTTTCAAAAAAGTGGAAAAAATGCATCTGGTGACGTTTGCACTGGTTGCTGTATTTGGCGGTGCCACCCTCTATTTTCATGATGATACTTTCATTAAGTGGAAGGTCACCATTGTGTATGCACTGTTCGCAGCCGCACTTATCATTGGTCAACTCATTGACAAACCCATTCTGAAATCCATGCTGGGGCAGGAAATGCCGGTAGAAGACACTATCTGGGCCCGGCTCACCTGGTACTGGGTAGCATTTTTCGTTGCCTGCGGTCTGGTTAACGTCTATGTGGCCTTTAGCCTCTCCCAGGAAACCTGGGTGAATTTCAAAGTATTTGGCCTGACTGCGGCCACCTTAATTAACACAGTTATTACGGTAGCTTACCTTTACAAACATCTTCCCGAAGAGAAAAAGAAGGAACTCGAATAATGTGGTACATGATCTCATCACAAGACGTGCCAAACAGCCTGGAAAAACGTCTCGCAGCCCGTCCTGATCATCTGGCGCGTCTGCAGGCTCTCTCTGATGAAGGTCGCCTGATGCTGGCCGGTCCCCATCCTGCCATTGACAGCGACAATCCCGGTGAAGCCGGCTTTACCGGTTCGCTGGTAGTTGCCGAGTTTGAATCCCTGCAAGCAGCCCAATCATGGGCAGATGACGACCCATATATTCAGGCCGGCGTATATGAAAAGGTGGTCGTGAAGCCCTTTAAGCGAGTACTGCCCTGATGAAGGTGATTTCATTTAATATCAATGGTCTGCGCTCACGCTTGCATCAATTGCAGGCGCTGATTGATACCCAGGATCCGGATATCATCGGCCTGCAGGAAACCAAGGTGCACGATGAAGCCTTTCCGCTGGCCGCCGTCGAAGCCATGGGCTACAAGGTGTACTACCATGGCGGCAAGGCTCACTATGGTGTGGCGCTGCTGTCCAAGGTTGAACCCGAGTCAGTAGAAAAGGGTTACCCATGGGACGACGAAGATGCCCAGCGCCGGATGATTATCGGTAAATTCCGCCAGCCAAACGGCAGCCTGCTCACTGTAATGAACGGCTATTTCCCCCAGGGCGAAAGCCGCGACCACGAAATCAAATTCCCTGCCAAACGTAAGTTTTATGCCGATCTGCAGCGTCTGCTGAGCGAGTCTTACAGCAAAGATGATGACATCATCGTCATGGGCGATATCAACATTTCGCCGCTGGATTCGGATATCGGCATAGGTCCGGACAACGCCAAACGCTGGCTTAGAACCGGTAAATGCAGCTTCCTGCCGGAAGAACGCGAATGGCTAAAAACCCTTAAAGATTGGGGCTTTGATGACAGTTTTCGGGTGCTGCACCCTGAAAAAGAAGGCACCTATTCCTGGTTTGATTACCGCAGTAAAGGCTTTGACGATAATCGCGGCCTGCGTATCGATGTGATCCTCACCACCAAGTCGCTTACCGAAAGGCTTAAATCCTCCGGCGTGGATTACGACATCCGTGCCATGGAAAAACCATCGGATCACGCGCCTGTATGGAGCGAGTTTGTGTAAACCTCAGTAAAAAAAGCGCCTTTAAGGCGCTTTTTTTGTGACTGGGTATACCAAGGTGCATCCCATAATGCACCGGAACAAAACCTACATTCTACCTACGCCTGAGTGCGGTATTGTCCGAGAATATCGCCCAAAGCCACAGACGCACCGGCCAGCTCTTCTGACAATTCCAGCGCCATATGGGCGTTTTCACTTATAACCCCGGATTGACTGCGGATTTCGGCAAGTTGTGAAGCTATCTCCCGACAGGCCACGCTTTGCTCTTCAGCAGAGGCTGCTATATGGCTTGCCATATCAAAAACCTGGTTCACTGAGTCTGCCATATGACCAACATCATCCCCCACGGTTGAAACCGCTGTTTTGCCATCCTCTGCACGACTGACGATTTCGCCGGTGATCCCGGACAACGAACGGGTTCCACCTTGCAAGCTTTCAATCATGGTTTGGATCTCCACCGTCGCCTGTTGCGTGCGCCCGGCAAGTGTTCGCACTTCATCGGCTACAACTGCAAAACCCCGCCCCTGCTCGCCAGCGCGGGCAGCTTCAATGGCCGCATTAAGTGCCAACAAATTTGTTTGTTCCGAAATGCTGTTAATCACAGTGACCACCGCACTGATCTCGGTTGCTTCTTTGGACAGGGATTCAACCGAGCTGGAAGCATCACCGATTTTCCCCGACAGCTCAGCTATACCTTTTACTGTTGCCGTAATACGTTTTTGGCTGTCTGCCACAGCACCGGCAGTTTGACGAGTCTGACTCGATGTTGAGGCAGCGTTAGCTGACACTTCTTCGATAGCTGACGTCATCTGCGACATAGCTACCGATACCGAATCCAAAAACTCGTGTTGTCTTCGGGCCAAATCATCGGAGCTGCGTGCTTGAGAAGAAAAAACACCCGAAGCATGTTTTAACGTCTCAGCATTACCCCGAATAGCGCTGACCATGTCACTCATGTTATCGGCACAGCGATCAATTTCCCGTGCGATAAGGCTGAAGTCATCAGTACCAAAAAAATTAAGCCGCTGAGTCAAATCACCATCAGCCAATCGCTTAATCGCCATATACATGTCCCAAAGCCCCCCACCTAAGGACGTTGAGATCCAATAACTGAGCTGGATAAGCGGTAACAACCCCACAGCAGCCCAAATCAGCATCATACGAGCCTGACTAAGACCTTCCTTTTCCAGACCTGCAACATTGGATGTCAGAGCCAGGCTCTGCCCATTGACATCTGCCACTACCGTTAACCGGTCACCACTGCGGCCCGCATTGGCAGCAAGGACCAGGCCATGTCGTGATGCAAAGCCAGAGAGTGCCTCACCTGTATACCCTTCTGCTCTTGCTACATCAGCATAGGCATCAAGTTTACCCTGTAGTTGCGCCTCACTAACCGCCTCTACAGCCAACTTCTGGTAATGATAATTACCCAATGCTACCGCTGCAGTGATGGCAGCCACCATGGAACAAACGAGCCAAAACTTCCCGTTCAGACTGAACTTAATCAAGAAAGCATCTATTTTTCTAAACGTTATCTGCTTCATCTAAAGTATCTCCTGTGCCATTGCCCAAAGTGGCACGCCAGCTAAGTATAGAAGGCAATCACTTATCCATATGGTTTAGGCTATTTGATTCCCGTTACCTCTGTCATTGGCAACAGACGGGCAAAGAGAGCTGAAAGCTGACTCATTGCCAGTCCCATTAAAGCCCCCAATACCAACGCCGGAACAGCGGCCTGCCAGTCACCATTGAGAGCAAACAGCGAGCAACACCCAAGAAAAGTACCGGGAATGAACGCCAACAAGCGCTTTTGAGCCTGCAGGCACATAACGCCGGTTACCACCCCGGTAAGAATGGCTGCGCCAAAACCTATATCCATCATATTCGCACCGAATATAATCAGCCAAGCCCAAAATACGCCAGAAAGTGTTGTTGCCCAAGTGGAAATCAACCCTGAGAAATGAAGATTTCCCTGAGCAAAATAAGCGCTGCAACCGATAAATCCGACCCAGGTAACCAAAGAAAAGTGGCTTGAAAATGCCACCCAGACTGCCGCCAATAGTCCGGCTGCAACTGCCACAGGCAATCGTTCGTACATATGTTAACCCCGTCACTCTAATGTTATGACAGTAACAATAAGTGAAAGTGAATTACAAAAAGCTGACCTAGCCCAAAAAAGTGCAATTTTTTGACAAAATGACTCATTGCTTTGTGGCAGGTTTGCATGCAGGCAGGAAAATGGGTGCCCAATCAATGCTGGTAATGTCGAGGCATGAAACGAAAACCGATTATATCCAACGGGCTTACGGTACTTTTATTACAAAAGCACTGACGAGGAACTATTGACAAAACAGCGAGGGAAGCCCTCGCTCAACACGACTATCCGAGCAACTGATCGGCGACAAAGGGGTTGTGAGTACGCTCTTCAGCAAAAGTGGACATGGGACCATGGCCCGGTATGAATGCGACATCCTTCCCCAGGGGCCAAAGCTTGCTGGTTATGGATTGGAGGAGCACCTGATGGTCTGAACCCGGGAAATCGGTACGGCCGATAGAGCCGCGAAACAGTACATCCCCCACCAACGCCAGCTTGGCTGTAACGTCAAAAAAAACAATGTGTCCGGGCGTATGACCGGGGCAATGGAGTACCATCAATTCAGCATCCCCAACAGCCACTTTCTCACCTTCGTTAAGATAGCGGGTAGGTTCAAAAGCATCGCAATGGGCAAAACCGAAGTTCTGGCTCTGACGCGGCAGATTTTCAAGCCAAAACGCATCATCAATATGGGGGCCTTCGATTGCCACACCGGTTTCTTTTGCCAATTTGGCTGCGGCGCCCACATGGTCAATGTGCCCATGGGTTAACAGGATCTTCTCCAATTGAACCCCTTGTTTTTCCATCGCCTCATAAATACGCTCGAGATTTCCGCCCGGGTCAACCACAGCGGCTTTTCGGGTGCTTTCACACCAAATGAGGGTACAATTTTGCTGGAAGGGCGTCACTGGAATGATCTGGTATTTCATCGTCGCATTCTCTGATTTGCTTTGGCGCTAGAATAAGGGATCCTTGCCATTGTGTGCCAGTTTTAAGCGTCGCAAATTGATCTCGATGGGGCTTTTGCGCACATTCATCCCTTGCGACCCCATAACTTTTGTATACAATCCGCAAACACCACCAACATAGGGACCTCTTTCATGCCGTCACACCACGCCCTGCCCCAGATGCTCACCACCAAACTGGAGTTTGAGCTGCCACTCAATTACAAGGTGCCGGAGCAAGGGCATATTAAAGTGTTCGCCCGCAGTGTGGTTCGTAAAGACAAGCAAGACGCTAACCTGCCCTGGTTGGTGTATTTTCAGGGCGGCCCGGGCTTTGCTGCCCAGCGACCTGTAAACCACAGCGGCTGGATTAAGCGGGCACTTGAAGAGTATCGGGTGCTGCTGCTCGACCAACGGGGCACAGGGCTATCAACGCCGGTCAATTTTCAAAGCCTTGCACACCTCTCAGCCAGGGACCAGGCTAACTACTTGAGCCACTTCCGTGCCGACAACATAGTGCGGGACGCCGAGGCTATCCGCAAACAACTGAGCCCGGACACGCCCTGGACAATTCTTGGTCAAAGTTTTGGGGGCTTTTGTGTACTGCGGTATCTCTCTGCCGCGCCGGAGGGATTGAAAGAAGCCTATATCACCGGTGGCATCCCCCCACTTGGCCGCAGCGCCGATGAGGTATACAGAGCGACCTATAAGCGGGTAAAACAGAAAAACCTTGAATTCCATCGCCGTTACCCTGACGCTGCTTCACTGCTTAAAAAGTTGCACCAGCATTTGCTCACAGAACAAGTGCTGCTGCCGGGCGGACAGCGCCTTGAGCCGAAAATGTTGCAGCTGCTTGGGATCCATCTGGGGATGGAAGACGGGCCAGAAGGCGTGTATTACCTGCTGGAGCAGGCCCTGATGCACACAGCCTCGGGGGTGAAGATAAATCCGCTGTTCACCGAACGCTTTATGCAGATGCTGGACTACAACACCAATCCACTGTTTTCGCTGCTGCACGAAGCCATTTACTGCCAAAAGCAGGCATCGCGCTGGGCCGCCCATCGCATCCGCACCGAATACTCTGAATTTGACGCGCCGGCAAGCGCGCCCATGTTGCTCACCGGTGAGATGATTTATCCCTGGATGTTTGACTGTTTCGACAACCTCAAACCGCTAAAGGACTGTGCCGAACTGCTGGCGGTCAAAGAAGACTGGCCCATGCTGTACGATGTCGACCAACTTGCTCAGAACAAGGTGCCGGTTGCCGCTGCCATTTACAGTGAAGACATGTTTGTGGAGATGGACTACAGCCTGGAAACGGCACGTAAGGTTGCCAATCTCAAATACTGGCTCACCTCAGAATATGAACATAATGGGATCCGTATGGATGGAGAGCGGATCTTAGGTCGACTTATTGCCCTGAATCGTACCGAGATATTGCGCTAAAGAAATCCGGGCCAATTTCAGCCTCGCTTAAGGGCTGATAGGCACACTCAACAGAGTTCCTCCTCTATTGAGCGTTTGTGTTAACCATTCTGGTTATCGCTTTTCCTGTTGAGTAAGCCAGAACTTGGCTTACTCTTTTTTTTGCCTGATACTGACGTCAGTATCACCGAGGAGACATGCCATGGAAATTCGTAATCCAGAACAACTGAGCCCGGAAATTCTGCTGGGCATAGTGAACGAGAAACTGCGCCTTAACTGTCCTGACAAACAGGCGCTGCTTTATGACCTTGGTCTGGATGAACAGGCTCTCGACAACAAACTGCAAGATTATGAGTACGACATGCTCAGCAATCAGTATCGCAGTCGCTGATCCTAAAGAAGCTAAGCCTGAACGTTAGCCAAACTTCACTAAGGCCGGGTGTCCCTGCACCGATTCAACTCGCTGCTCAGTCGGCTGAACAAGACATCGCAAAGGATGGGTACCGCGACTTTGGACTCTATCGACGTCAACTATATACCTAAGCGCCGGAATGACTTTATGACCGCACTCTTCGCTGCGATGGTGTAATACCTAAGCGCTGCGCTTGGATGATGACTTGGCACCCACACTGGAACGAGGGTTTGCCGATACGCCCTTCGATGATGTGCCCTTTGCCGCCGTGCGCCGCGGCGCGCCTTTGCGATAACCGCCTTTTTTAGCCGTCCGTTTGAATGGCTTGCTAACTGACTTCACTCCACTTAGTGCCACCGGTAAGGTCGAGGATGCCGCCTGAATGAGTCCAAGCAACTCAGTGATAAGTGGCTGCATAAAGCCACGGTAGGAAAGCTGCTTATGGCAAATATCATTGAGCTGACGCTCCCACAGCGCTGTCATGTCTGCGGTAGTGGCCACCTCAGGCAAGCTGGCTATCAAGCCACGCCCGGCGGGCGTTGACACAATACTCTTCCCCTGCCTTGACAAAAACCCCCGCTTAAACAGCAGTTCAATGATGCCAGCGCGGGTAGCTTCAGTGCCAAGGCCATCAGTGTCTTTTAGGATTTTCTTAATCTCCTCTGAGCTTACATAACGTGCAATCCCGGTCATCGCACTGAGCAAAGTGGCATCGGTAAAGTGTTTCGGCGGCTGGGTTTGCTTTGCCAGTAACTCCCCATGTTGGCATTGGGCGGTATCGCCCTTTTGCAGCACCGGCAGCGGCGTTTTCTGGCTGATATCGTCCAGTTCGGTATCTTTGTTGGCATCTTTATCATCACTCAGGCCTTCTTTGGCATTGCTCTGAAACAACACCCGCCAACCTGGGTCTCGCTCCACTGAGGCCTTGGCAATAAAGCTGCCACCATCGATAGTGAGCTTGATTTGGCTGTCTGACATCAAGCGGTGTGAGTAGAACTGCGCCAGATACTGTCTGGCGATATGCTGATAAAGCTGGCGCTCACGCAGACTCAGGCTCGACAATGCCATGCGCTTGCCGGTAGGTACAATCGCATGGTGCGCATCCACTTTGCTGTCATCCCATGCCTTGGATACCAACCGTAAGTCCGGCCCGGGCAGGCCGGCGGTCAGTTCCGGCGCATTGGCCATTACCGCTGCCGTAACCTCTGGCACCAGTTGCAACTGTTCTTTGGGCAAATGGCGGCTATCGGAGCGTGGGTAGGTGATAAGCTTATGGCGCTCATACAGGCTTTGAGCCGTATCCAGCACCTCTTTTGCACTCATACCGAAGCGTTTGGCGCAATCAATCTGCAAAGCTGACAGGCTATAAAGCAAAGGCGGCGCGAGCTTCTTATCTTTATTACTGACGTCGGTAACGAGCGCTGGCTTGCCGCCAATACGGCTCACCACAGTTTCGGCAAGGCGTCGGGAAAGCACCCGCCCCTCTTCATCCATATAAGGCTGACAGGCCTCGCTTGGCTGCCATTTGGCACTGAATGGCTCGCCTTTATCCGTCACCACATGGGCAAGCACCTCGAAATGATCCTTTGGGGTGAAATGGTCAATCTCTTGGTCGCGGCGCACCACCAATCCCAATAGCGGCGTCTGCACCCGACCGACCGATAACACACCGCTGTAGCCCACTTTGCGCCCTTGTAAGGTGTAAGCACGGGTCATATTCAGGCCATACAGCCAGTCAGCCCGGCTACGGGCCAGCGCCGAAGTGGCTAACGGCACAAACTCTTTATTGCTGCGCATCTGCGCCAGCGCCCGGCGCACCGCGTCGGGGTTAAGGTCAGAGATGAGCAGCCGCTTGGTGGCAGCGAGCTTAGCGACGGACACCCTGGCATGAGATATAACCTCATCCACCAGCAACTGCCCTTCACGATCCGGATCGCCGGCATGAACCAGTTCGCTTGCCTGCTTAATCAGGCGTTTTACCACCGCCAGCTGGGATTTGGCGGAGCTCCTTGGCTTAAGCTGCCACTCTTCAGGAATGATGGGCAAATGCGCCAGCTGCCATTGTTTAAACTCGGGTGAATAGGCATCGGGCTCGGCCTGCTCCAGCAGATGACCAATACACCAGGTCACGCAGTCGCCATTGCCAAGCTCAATGTAGCCATCGCCCTTTTTATGGGGCTTGGGTAATACATCGGCGATGGCGCGGCCCAAACTGGGTTTTTCGGCGATATACAGGATCATGGCGAATGCGACGGCTCGAAACACTGGATGGATTTACAGTAAATGTAGCGAAAATCCCGCTGCGGCGCAAACATGCCTCTGCCCAAATGCGTAGATTTACATCGACGGTGACGATTGCATATGAAGCTTATTAAGAATGATTATCAAAAAGTTGCAGAATAGCCGCTCCTGCTCACCGCCTGGACTCAAGATTTACTCCAAGTTGCTTGTGATTACTCGCCAATGGTTGCTGTGCTCAGAACTGCTGATACTCGCTGTTATCATCTGCCTGTCAGCCCAATATTGGCCGCTGGTGCTCTTTCCACTTATTCGTATCGGCAAAGAGTGCTGGCATGTACGTCCGCCGGGGTGCCTCACGCTGACTGGACTGTTTGGGGCCTGGCTTGGCTGTTTTGCCCGCGCCATTTGAGCCTGATGATCCAAACAAAAAAACCAGCGCAGGCGCTGGTTTTTTTGAAAAAATTACAACTTACGGATGACCTTCATTATGCAGCTCAAGGTTGGTTCCGATATCACGATTACGGTTGGCTTTCGCATCATCATTGCGCATCTGAGTCAGGTGATCGAGATACCCCTGAGTCACGTCACCGGTGATGTAGTTGCCGTCGAATACCGATGTCTCGAAGCGCTTTATCTCTGGATTTTCCATACGCACAGCTTCAACCAAATCGGTCAAATCCTGGAAAATAATGCCATCGGCACCAATCAGCTTAGCAATTTCATCAACGTCACGACCATGGGCAATAAGCTCATTGGAGGTAGGCATGTCGATACCATACACATTGGGGAAGCGAATTTCAGGAGCTGCTGAGGCAAAGTACACTTTCTTGGCACCGGCTTCTCGGGCCATCTCGATTATCTGTTCAGAGGTGGTACCCCGGACAATGGAATCATCCACCAACAGCACATTCTTACCTTTAAACTCCGCATTGATGGCATTCAGTTTACGGCGAACGGACTTCTTACGCTCCTGCTGACCGGGCATGATAAAGGTGCGACCGATATAACGATTTTTCACAAAACCCTGACGGTATGGCAGATCCATCACCCTGGCAATTTCAAGGGCAATATCACAGGAAGTTTCAGGAATAGGGATAACCACATCAATGTCGTTATCAAACCACTCTTTCTTTATCTTGGCACCCAGCTTGGCACCCATGTTAACGCGGCTGCCATACACGGAAACCTTGTCAATGGTGGAGTCCGGGCGAGCAAAATAAACGAATTCAAAAATACAGGGGGAATAGACCGGCGCTTCGGCGCACTGGCGGGTAAAGAGCTGACCATCGAGGGTGATATACACAGCTTCGCCTGGAGCTACGTCGCGCATCACTTCAAAGCCAACGGCATCCAGCGCCACACTCTCGGAAGCCACCATGTATTCGGTGCCTTTGGCGGTTTCATGCTTACCCAGCACCAAAGGACGAATACCATGAGGATCACGAAAGGCAACCAGGCCTTGGTTTACAATCATGGCCGCTACAGCATAGGCTCCGCGGGTTTGCGCATGAACCTTGGCTACCGCATTGAATACCTGCTCAGCACTCAGATGATCGGTATGAACTTGCTGTAACTCGTCCGCCAGCAGGTTTAACAGTATTTCTGAATCTGACGTGGTATTGACGTGACGACGCTGCTGCTTCAAACGCGCTGCCAGTTCCTGAGTGTTGGTCAGGTTACCATTATGAGCCAGAGAGATACCGAAAGGAGAGTTTACATAGAAAGGTTGAGCTTCAGAGGAACTGGAACTGCCCGCGGTAGGGTAACGCACATGGCCGATACCGGCGTTGCCCTGCAAGCGCTGCATATGCTTGGGCTCAAACACGTCACGCACCAGGCCATTGGCTTTTCTGAGCCTGAATGCATCATTGTCTACTGTGACAATTCCGGCCGCATCCTGACCACGATGTTGCAGCACTGTGAGTGCGTCATAGATGGTTTGATTAACCGAGGAATGGCCAACGATTCCGACGATACCACACATGGTAGGGTGTCCTCTTTTAAGATGTTCTGTTGTGTATATTTTTTATAATTTGGGTACAAAGCTTGAAGTATTTTCCAGATAGTTAAAAAACCACTGAATAACAACTCCGAATTCAGGCACTAACCTCGACTCCTTCCACCATAAGGCGTTTGGAGCACCGGTAAAGGCATCCATAAAAAACAAAATGGCGCTGACTATCAAAGCGCCTCTGAGAGCACCGAAACACAGACCAAGCAATCTGTCGGTTCCCGATAATCCTGTCTTTGCCACCAGCTGCCCAAGAATATAATTCACCAGGGCACCCAAAATGAGGGTGGTCACAAAAAGAATAGCAATGGCAACACCATTACGAAGCATCTCATCCTGCATCTGCGTGAGGTGCACAGCGAGATCAACATAGAATTGGCTGGCAATAAAAAAGGCAGCAAACCATACCAGCAGAGACATGGCTTCTTTTGCAAAGCCACGGATCAGGCTGATAACGGTCGACAGCCCGATGATAAAGATAATGACGTAATCAATCCAAACCATGGAAGCTTGTTTTCCGGTTGGGTTTCTGAATCGGCGCGATTCTACCAGAGCGTGAGGAGATTCTCACCCCCAAGGCCAAAATAAATCCCCGGAATGACACTCCTCAACGCTCAAGTGGATTGAAGGCAATAACCTTGCCGTCAAGGGATGTCAGGGCAGCCACTTCCCTTTTGATTCTTTCCATTTGTGCCTGTGACACATCAGGACCAACAAACACCCTGGTCAGGGTTCCGTCCACCGGCTTGCTGGGAAGGGTATAAGCCTTAAAACCAGCCTGACGGAGTTTGCCTACCAGTGCATCTACATTATCAGCGTTACTGAAGGCTCCCAATTGCAGAGTCCACGCAGCCTTAAGGGCTGCCTTGGGCTCAGGCTGCTTGTTGGCCGTGGCAACCGCCTGGGCTTCTGCAGTTGGCACATCAGCCGTTTTGGTGACAGCGGTTTTAGTGACAGCTGACTTGCTGTCCTGAGATATCTCCCTGACTTTTTCACTTGCAGACTTCTCAGGCTCAGTCTCGCCCTCTTTCGTCTCGTCAGCACCAATATCTTTGCTCAAATCCAATGGTGCAAGGGTCTCAACAGCGAAAGCTTCCTCGGGGGTTTGCATCACTTTAATATCGGGACGCAAAGGAATTTCAGCAAACTCTTCCTGCACCCTGTCTTTTTTCCCATCGAGCAAATCGGGCAGAAAAATAACCCCGAGCGCCACTAAAACGACGGTACCAACCAAGCGATTCTGAAACTGACTGGACAAAATGGCTTCCCTTAAGCGAGTGATTTAAATCCGGAGACAGTGTAAAAAGAACCAAACACAATTACCACATCCGTCTCTGTTGCGGCCGCCAGAACGGCAGCTTTTGCATCTTCCATATTTTCGAACGTGTCAAAATTGGCATCCGATGGCAAGCTATTCGCCAGCAATTGTGCACAAGCGCCACGTTCACCGCCCAAGCTCACCAAATACCAATGTGCCACCACGGGGTTCAGTTCGTTAAGCACGGCGGCATAATCTTTGTCCTTCAACATACCGCACACTGCCAGCACACGTTTACCCGGCCAACGTGACAGCTCCCGCTTCAAAAAACGTGCAGCATGGGGGTTATGGGCTACATCAGCAATAACCAACGGCGAATCGCTGATTTGCTCGAGCCGACCGGCAAGACGTGCTGTCACGATACCATCAATGAGTTGCTGGTCGCTGATTGCAAAACGCTCGCCCACAGCCTCTATTGTGGCTATCACAGTGGCAGCATTGGGCAGCGGCAATTGCGGCAGCGGCATCTGAGGAAATTTTCGTGACTTGCCATGGTAACTCCAGCTATCGGAAAAACGCTGATACGAAAACTCCTGTCCCACCCGATACAGATGCGCACCAAGATTGTCTGCCACTTCGTTGACGGTCAGCGGTAAATCTGGCTCGCCCACCACCGCCGGTTTGGCCGCACGGAAAATGCCTGCCTTTTCACGACCAACCAGCTCACGGGTATCGCCCAGATATTCTTTATGATCCAAGTCGATGGATGTCAGCACCGCAATATCAGCATCAATCAAATTGGTGGCATCAAGCCTGCCTCCCAAGCCGACTTCGAGGATAGCCACATCAAGCCCGGCCTGTTTAAACAGCAGGAGCCCGGTGAGGGTGGCAAATTCAAAGAAGGTCAGAGAAATCTCTCCTCTGGCCGCCTCGATGGCAGCAAACGCGGGGAGAATAGCGCTATCGTCCACATCCTGACCATCAATACGAATACGCTCGTTGTACTTCAGAATATGAGGCGAGCTGTACACACCAACCTTCAGCCCGGTGCCACGCAGAATATTCTCAAGCATGGCACAGGTGCTGCCTTTGCCATTGGTGCCAGCAACTGTGATGACCAGGGTGCCGGGCAGCGATTTAACCCCAAGTCGGCTTGCGACCTCACTCACCCGCGTCAGGCCCATATCAATTTCTTTGGGGTGAATGGCCAGCAAATAGTCGAGCCAATCATTGAGAGAGGCGCCATCAGGCGGTGCCAAAACGGTGTGCTGCGTCATCAAGACTCCTTTCCTGTATCTGTTGCGGTATTCAGGGTAATCAGGGCTAGTCAGGCATAAACAGTGGTCCCAGCGCCAGCTTGGGCAAGCCAAAGCTTTCCGGGTAGGTCACGTCCACCAGATAAAGGCCGTGGGCCTTGGCGGTAGCAGCCGCCTTGGTGCGATCTTTAGCGTCAAGCAGCGTCGCCATCCAATCCAGGGGCTGGTTACCCAGGCCAATCTCCAACAAGGAACCAACAATGTTGCGCACCATATGATGCAGGAACGCATTAGCCTGAATATCCACCACAATATACATGCCGTGACGGCTAACGCTTACCTTGTGTACATTGCGAAACGGGGTATTTGACTGGCAACCAATGGCACGAAAACTGGTGAAGTCACGCTCACCCGGCAGAGCCTGGGCGGCCTGGTGCATGCGCTCGACGTCGATATCGCCGTGGTAGTGGCTCACACCTTTACGCAAAATACCGGGGCGGAAATTGTGATTGAAAATCACGTAGCGATAACGGCGGGCAGTGGCCGAAAAGCGAGCGTGAAAATCATCACTCACCGGCATGGCCCAACGCACGGCAATATCATCGGGGAGGTGAACATTTACCCCAAGCGTCCAGGCACCTTCTTTTCGCACCGCATTGGTATCGAAATGCACGACCTGCCCTGTTGCATGCACGCCGGCATCAGTACGTCCGGCACATTGCACCTCGATGGATTCGTTGGCAACTATGGACAGCGCCTTCTCAAGCTCGGCCTGCACCGAGTTCACCTCGGCCTGGCGTTGCCATCCATAAAACTTGCTGCCGTCGTATTCAATCCCCAAAGCAATGCGCATCTTTTTAAATATCCTGCCTGTCAAAAACAATTAAAACGCGGCGATATTACCACAAATCCGGTATAAAACGGGCATAAAAAAGCGGCGCATAAAGCGCCGCCTGTCAGAGATTAATCAAGTCAGCCTATTTCGCTCAGCAGCGTCAACGCTTCGGATTTCTGGCGATCGTTTCCGTCCAGCTCAACTTCTTTAAGCAGCGCACGGGCACTGTCTCTATCGTCGATTTCTATATAGGCTCGGGCCAGATCCAACTTGGCGTTAACAGAGTTTTCTTCATCGTCGACGTCAACCATGGCTGCGTCGCCAATCAGATTGTCAACTTCACCTATATCCATATCCAATTCACGGTAAGGTTCAGCTTCACCACCATCATCAGCATCATTAAGCAGTTTATCAATGTCGATAAAGCCGTTTTCTTTCTGAAAACTGGTTAAGTCTTCGTCCATGTCAATTTTGGTCTGACGTTTGGATTTCTCACTGGCATCGAGTGCTGCCAAGGCTTCATCCACAGTCATGCTGTGCTCTTCATCGACATTCAGTATGAAATCGTCATCATCCTGTTCGGCAAAGGCAGCAAGCAAGTCATCGTCACTAATATCCACCGTGTCTTCGGTGCTCTTTGATGGCGATGGCTCCCACTCAAGTACGTTAGCGCCTTTATTTGCCTTAAGATCATCAAAGAACCCGGAATCCCTGGCGGATACCGCCACGGGATCTGCATCGGATGCTTTGGTAAATTCCAATGGCTTATCGGGCGCTGACTGCGCAGTTACTTCAGTGACATCGGCAACTACAGCTCCGTCAACTGACTCCTGGACAACCTCAGCGCCGTCGGAGCCAGCGCCCAAATCTTCATCGAATCCAGCAAGCAGGGAATCCAAATCATCATCGCTATCACTGATTGGCAGCTCATTTCCCAAGCCTGCTGCAATGTTATCTGCCTCGGATAAGGTCTCGCTGTCACCTGCATCAAATGATGCAAGCAATCCATCGAGATCAGTATCATCGGTTTGCCCATTCGTCGCGTCTGGCGAAATTGCTGTCTCCAATTCAGCTGCAATCTCAGCAGAAAGATCATCCTCAACAGTCACCTTTGTCACTGCGGCCGGCTCATCAAATTCAGCAAGCAGTGCATCTATATCTTCATCACTGGAACTGGGCTCGTCGATGCCGAGTTCGGCATCAAGTTCTGCAGCTATAGCCCCACTTAAATCTTGATCATCGGAACTGCGTTCAACCGGCGAATCAAAATCTGCAAGCAGCGAATCTATATCTTCATCACTGGTACTGGGCTCGTTCATGCCGAGCTCGGTGTCAAGTTCTGCCGCTATAGCGCCACTTAAATCTTCATCATCGGAACCACTTTCAACCGGCGAGCCAAAATCAGCCAGCAGTGAATCCAAATCGTCTTCAATGGTGTCGCCGGTACTCGCCATTTCGGCACTGAGCTGAGCCTCAAGCTCTTCAGCTATCGCATCGGGATCGGCAGCTAAACCAAGTTGCTTGCCATCCTCATCAGCATCATTCAGACCCGCCATCAGTGAATCCAGCTCGTCATCGGATACATCTGCGGACACCGACTCACCAGCATCGTCCTGCTTCGATGCAGTTGACATTGGGGCAGCGATATCAGCATCCAGCTCGCTCATCAATGCATCGAGATCTTCTGCATCAGGCTCTGCGGCGATATCAAACTCCGCCAGTAGCTCGTCAGGCCCAGCCATGGAAACATCTTCGAGGTCCGTCTGCTCTCCCATTGCCTCGGCCCACAGATCGTCCAGAGATTGCCCGTCATCCGCAAAATCGTCCTTTTCAGCCATTTCTACGACCAGATCTTCACCTTCTGGCATAGTTTCGGGCTTCAAATCAACGTTATCCATGTCCAACAAGGCATCCAGAGACTCTTCTTCGTCACCTGAATCCAAATGTACCGCCATTTCATCTTCATCAGGTTCAGCGGCCACCACAGCTGCAGTCGCTGCAGTTGCCGCTGCGGCAGTGGCAAGCGCCGCAGTGGGCGCTGTATCTGAATCACCCTTATTGCGCCTGCGCAGGAACATCCACACCAGCAACAGCACAAAAAGTGCGGGGATCACACCACCGATAATCAGCAGAATGGGGTTGTCCATCAGGCTGCGCCAGATATCGTCGGGCTTATTGGCTTCAACTTCCGCCAGGGCTTTAGCCTGATTGAGGCCTTTATTTTCGATACGGAGCTGCTCGTTCTGCACTTCCAGTTGCAAAGCAGTTTCTTTCAGCGCCTGAATTTCTTCCGTGAGTTGGCTTACCTGAGCAGTAAGAGCTTCGACATCATTGTTACGTACACCCAGGGCTTCAGTGAGACGGGTAATCTCAGCGGACAGCGCTTGGTTTTCTTCAACCAATTGCGGTGTAACCTGAGGCACAACCACCGGAGCTGGTTCTACCTTTGGGGGTTCAATTGTAGCCGGAGCGGGTTTAACTTCCGTGGGCTTCTCAACAGGCGCAGTAACCGGCCTGGCCTCAACTTTTCCAGTTCTCCAGGCCTTATCCTGCGCCTGAGCACGCTGCTGAGCCAATGTTGCAGGAATCGCCTGCATTACCTCCTTCGACGGGATAAGCAGTATCATGCCCTTTTCAAGGGTATTGTAGTTGGCGCCGCTGAATGCGTGGGGGTTGGCATCATATAAGGCGGCCATCACCTGATAAACACTGACACTGCTGTCGGGCCGGACTTTTTGCGCAATACTCCAGAAAGTATCCTGGGGAGTGGTTGGTCCATATTGACGCTGGTTGGCTTCGCGGCTTTGTCCGTCCGGACCTGTTAT
This sequence comes from Shewanella sp., assembly GCF_041630135.1. GTDB lineage: Bacteria > Pseudomonadota > Gammaproteobacteria > Enterobacterales > Shewanellaceae > Shewanella. Next base: position 45,390 of record NZ_JBFKLW010000010.1, on the reverse strand, counting down.
CTTAAGCGGCTCGGCAGCTTTAACTTCACTGAATAGGGGAACGGTTGCAACGGCCATTAGAGAGGCCAAAATGCCTGCGAGATAGGAGGTACGAAAGTTCATCTATTATTCCCTTTCAAGCGCTCAAGGTTGCCCAGTGACGACTTGCTTTAGGCAATTGTATTTATTGAGATTACTATAAACCAGAAATCCATGCCCTGCTACTGTTCACATTTGCAAAACAAAAAAAGCCCGCATACTGCGGACTTTTTCAACAATCTCAGCGACTTCTGTCAGTTTTACAGGTAGTCGCGGATGAGAATTTCACCAATCTGAACGCTGTTAAGTGCAGCACCTTTACGGATGTTGTCTGACACCACCCACAGGTTAATTCCGTTGGGATGGGAGATATCGTTACGCACACGGCCAACGTACACAGCATCCTGGCCAGCCCCATCGGTCACAGCCGTTGGGTAATCGTCATCGTCTTCAAACAGCACCACACCCGGTGCATCACGCAGCAGTGCTTTGACAGTCTGGGCATCCACAGGGTCGCGGGTTTCGATATGTACCGCTTCTGAGTGACCATAAAATACAGGTACACGCACTGCTGTTGGATTCACCAGAATCGAATCATCACCGAAAATTTTACGGGTTTCCCACACCATCTTCATTTCTTCCTTGGTGTAGCCGTTATCCTGGAATTTATCTATGTGTGGCAGCACGTTAAAGGCAATCTGCTTTGGATACACGCTTGGCTCTACCGGCAGCCCCTGCAGCAACTTGGCGCACTGACCAGCCAGCTCCTCAATGGCCTTCTTGCCGGTACCGGATACCGACTGATAGGTGCACACGTTGATTCTATCGATACCGTAGGCATCGTAAATCGGCTTCAGCGCAACCAGCATCTGAATAGTCGAGCAGTTAGGGTTGGCAATGATATTGCGGGTACGGAAGTCGGCAATCGCCTCCGGGTTCACTTCCGGCACCACCAGCGGAATATCCAGGTCGTAACGGAAGTGGGAGGTGTTGTCGATAACCACGCAGCCATTGTCGGCGGCAATTGGCGCCCACTTGGCAGATACATCACCACCGGCTGAGAAGAAACCAATTTGCGCCTGGGACCAGTCGAAGGTTTCAACGTCAAGAATTTCCACCTGTTTACCATGGAAGGTCACGGTATCACCGGCGCTGCGAGCACTGGCCAGAGGGAAAAGATTGGCAACGGGGAAATTACGCTCTTCGAGGATCTCGATCATAGTCTGACCCACGGCGCCCGATGCACCCAATACAACGACATTAAATTCCTGCGACATAGTACTCAACCGACGTTAGAAAAACCTAAAAAGGATAACCAATTTACCTCAGATCCCATGACATTTTCCAGCTTAAGGGCACTGAATTCTCGCCTGTGTTGGTGATTTTTTCTCATATTGTCAAAACCCAGGCTATCGGTGCCAGTTTGACGGAATTGCCAGTCGTCATCCCGCAGGTCATATACGCTGCGACACAGACTCAGCAGCGCCTTTTCATCGGGTACTGACTGCAGGCAAACTGAGGCCAGACGAAACGGCGGCAGTAAGGTGTCCAACGTCTTGGCAGCAGTCAAGCCAAGTTCATGACACAGCGCCTGATACAGCATAAAGGTACCGCGGGCCTTGCCTTCCAGGCTGTAACCGGCAATGTGCGGCGTGGCTATGTCTGCCAAAGGCACCAGCTCAGGCATAGGGCTTGGCTCCCCTTCCCAGACATCCAGCACCAGCTTGAGATCGGGACGGCTGGTTTTCACCTTTATCAGAGCCCGGTTGTCTATCACTTCGCCGCGGCAACAGTTAAGCAGCCAGGCATCCGGCTTAAGCGCATTTAAGCGTTTTTCATCAAAGAGATACCAGGTGGCATGCTCACCCTCTTTGGTAAGCGGCACATGGAGACTGACCACATCGGCCCAGGCTATCAGCTCATCGAGTTTGTGAAACACTCTGGTGTCGCCGGACTTGGCCAGCAGTGGGTCGCAGAGTCGATATTCAACGCCGTAGGCATCCAGACAACGGCTTAAGGCCGAGCCTGTGTTACCGGCCCCCACAATCCCCACTTTCTTGTCTTTAAGTTGCTCGTTGTAGCGGCTGGCAAGCTCAAGCATGCCAATAAACGCATATTCACCCACGGCAGTGGCGTTGCAGCCCGGCGCATTGGAGAAGGGTATGCCACGGCTCTCAAGCAAGACCTTATCAACATGATCCGTGCCTATGGTGGCGCTGCCGACAAATTTAAGCCGCTGATTTTGTGCCAGCAGCGAAGCATTCACCTTGGTGACCGAGCGCACCAGCAGCACATCCGCATCGGCAACCTGCTCCGCTGTTAAACTGCGGCCATTAACATAGTGGATATCGCCAAGCTCCCCAAAGAGTGCGTCCACATAGGGCATATTTTCATCGGCAAGGATTTTCATCTGCAAAGCTCCTGTTGCTGCATGGCGCGCATTGTAACAGACAATAAAAAAGGGAAGCCTGGCTTCCCTTTTGATTTTGCGAAAACTGTGCTCGCAAATGCAGTTTGCTTATCCGCTTAGCGGTATTTGCGCATCACCAGTGTTGCGTTGGTACCACCGAAACCGAAACTGTTGCTCATCACTGTGGTGAGTTCAGCATCGCGGCACTGGGTTACGATTGGCATGTCAGCAGCCTGAGGATCAACGTTATCCACGTTGGCAGAGGCCGCGATAAAGCCATTTTCCATCATCAGCAGACTATAGATGGCTTCGTGCACACCGGCAGCACCCAGAGCGTGACCGGTCAACGACTTGGTAGAAGCGATAGGCGGAACCTTGTCTCTAAACACTTCGCGGATGGCTTCGAGCTCGCGCACATCGCCCACAGGAGTAGAAGTACCGTGGGTGTTGATGTAGTCGATTGGGGTATCTACATCGGCCAGCGCCATCTGCATACAGCGCATGGCGCCTTCACCGCTTGGGGCTACCATGTCGTAACCGTCTGAAGAGGCACCATAACCGATAACTTCGGCGTAGATCTTGGCGCCGCGGGCCAGCGCGTGCTCCAGCTCTTCCACAATCACGATACCGCCGCCACCGGAGATAACAAAACCGTCGCGGTCTGCATCATAAGTACGAGAGGCTTTTTCAGGTGTTTCGTTGTACTTGGTAGACAGCGCGCCCATGGCGTCGAAGCCCATGGTCAGGGTCCAATCCACTTCTTCAGAACCACCTGCAAATACCATGTCCTGCTTGCCCATCTGAATAAGCTCGGCAGCATGGCCGATACAGTGTGCTGAAGTGGCACAGGCAGAGCTGATTGAGTAGTTAAAACCTTTAATTTTAAAAGGGGTAGCCAAACAAGCCGATGCGGTGGAAGACATGATGCGCGGCACAATGTAGGGGCCTACGCGTTTTACACCCTTTTCACGCAGGGTATCGGCAGCCTGTACCTGGTTGGAAGAAGAGGCACCGCCTGTACCCACTACCAGGCCAACGCGGGGATTGGAATATTGCTCTTCAGCCAGGTTGGCATCACTGATGGCCTCTTGCATGGCCAGATAGGCGTAAGCCGCCGCATCACCCATAAAGCGCAGGGCCTTTCTGTCGATGTGCTCAGCAGGATCCAGCTTGATGTTGCCCCATACGTGGCTGCGAAGCTGCATCTCTTCAAACTGAGCGGAATGGGTAATACCGCTGCGTCCGGCCTTGAGTGATTCGGTCACTTCTTGCTTGTTGTTACCGATACTGGAAACGATGCCAATGCCGGTGATAACGACTCTTTTCATGTTTTACTATCCATTCCGTACTGGGAGTACCAATTTTAGTGCGCCAATAGTATCCCCTTTGGCGCTTTTAAGTGGTCAGCTTTCCATAAAGGGCGGTAAAATAATGCCAATTTCGCGACATTGAGTAAATTTTTTTAATCCCATGCCCACGTTTTTTGCCATCGATAAGGCCTTGCCATCATCACTGCCCCTGCCGGAAGGCCCCTGTGTTGTGCTCTGTCAGCAGTTGCCCGAACCATCGCTCTGGCGTTGGCTGTGGGCGGCACTGGGGCGCACAGCTTCAGAGAGTGATCAGGTAAACAGCATACAGCATACGGCCAAAAAGCCGTTGCAGATCATCATGCTGCTAAAAAATGAAGCCGAGCTTAATCAACTTGCAGCAAATACAGCGCATCCACTTGCCACCTTTGCCAAAGCTGCAAGCCATATTAAAAGCGGACAACGATTTCATCTTGATGACAAAAGCTGGCTGGACTTGTATCTGTGCGGTGATGAGCCTGCCGCTGTCATCGGCGGCTTTCCAAAGGCCAGCATAGATGTACTTATGGTGGCAAGCGAGCCGGTCCATGAAGAGATGCATGCCTTGCTGCATAAAAACAGCCTTGTGATAGCCGAAACCTGCCCTGCGCTGGCCACTATACAATCCAAAGCAGAGCCCTTACAAAGGAACATCAGCATTATCGGCGCGGGCGTGGCCGGGGCAAGCCTTGCGCTGTCTCTGCTTCGCCGTAGCCATAAGGTGACACTCTACTGCGCCGACAGCGCCCCCGGCATGGCCGCTTCCGGTAATCGACAAGGCGCAATTTATCCACTGTTGACTCCGGAAGACGATCATCTGACCCGGCTGTTTGTGCCGGCTTTTTTGTATGCCAAACGCTTTGTCGAGTCCCTCGCTCATCATCCCCTGCCCTTTGATTTTTGTGGTGTACTGCAGACTGGCCATGATGAGCGCGCCGCCGAGCGCATCGAAAAGCTTTTGAGAAGAGCCTGGCCAAAGGAAGTGGCCGTGAGAGTCGATGCAGCTGAGGCAAATCACATAGCAGGTGTCGCCATTGATAAAGGCGGCATCTATTACCCCCAAGGCGGCTGGGTATCACCGGCCAAACTGTGTGAGGCCGCCATTAACGAAGCCATCACCATGGGGCTCGAGTGCCACTTCAATGTTGATGTCACCACAATCGAGCGCACAGACAAGGGCTGGCGCCTTTACAGTCATCTTGGGGATATTGACGCCAATGAATTGGTACTGGCCACCGGCCACAGGATAACGGACCTTGCCCAAACCCAGGCGCTGCAACTGGCGCCCTTTCGTGGTCAGGTGAGCCATGTACCGACCAAGGGTAAGCTTGGGCAGCTTAAAACGGTGCTGTGCGCCCACGGCTACTTTACGCCCGAAGACGGCGGCAACCACTGCATGGGCGCAAGTTATGTGCGCGGCGATACCTCGGTCGAGTATCGCGAGCAGGAACAGCAGGAAAACCTGCACAAGATGCAGGAAAGTTATCCCGGCAAAGACTGGGTGGAGGATCTGGATATCAGCGACCAAAACGCCCGCGCTGGTATTCGTATGGTAAGCCGCGATCATCTGCCGATGGCAGGCGCCGCGCCGGATGTAGCAGCCATTCTGGCGCAATATCAAGCCATTGGCCACGGCCCTAAGGGCGCCCACTACTGGCAAAGCCACGCTGCGCCTGCGCATCCGGGGCTCTATATCTTCTCTGGCCTCGGCTCACGGGGATTATCCAGCGGCCCGTTGATTGCTGAATGCCTGGCTGACAGCCTCACTGGCACCTTGCCTGTGCTGGACGACGGCGTGATGGAAGCCTTAAACCCCAACCGTATGTGGCTCAGGAAGCTTAAAAAGGGCAAGGCGCTGGACTGATAACTGCTTACTTGAGAAAAGCAAAAAGGCAGGTTTAACCTGCCTTTTTCGTATTTGATGTCTGGCGACTTTACCTTTAAAACTGGCCGCGCAGCTGGGCCCAGGCCGCTTCAACCAGCGCATAGTCAGCATCGGACAATTCATCACGGGCCATCTCCAGGCACTTGTCCATTTTAATGTCCAAACGCTGATTATCTATCCCGCCTTCGGTTTCAAGTTCGGCCAATGCCACCGCAAAATGGCCCTGCAAATAGCCGCTGGCGAACAGGGCGTCATCATCGCCGCTCGCTACTATGCCCTCAATCCAGTTATCCAGGGCGGTGTCGTATTTCTCAAACATCTGTTACTCCGTCGGATTTGCGACCTGATACATCACATAGTCGCGGTAGCCTGTCACTACCCGATAATAACCAGTCAAGGCCTGGTCCAGTTCTGGGTCGCCACTATCCACGATAAGCGGTCTCCCTTCAAGGGCTTTGAGCTTGGTTTTGGTGGCAACAATCAAAATATTTTCTTTGCCTAGCCGCCGAATAAGCGCCGGTGACAACTGCTGATTACCGCGGCCAAGGATATGCCCCTGGCCACCTATCAGGGTGATAACCAGCTTAAGTGACTGATTTTCGGTTTGCTCAAGCAACTGCTGAGCGGTCAGATCCGAGGCAATAAGCGTACGGTCCTGAACCAGATCCACCCCAAGCAGGGTATTGTCGAGCCCAAGCTCTTCCATCACGGCTGCGACAGTACTGCCGGAGCCCATGATATAGAGGCTGTCGTCCATTTCAGAGACGATTTCTGCGGCAATGTCGGCAAGCACCAGCTCATCGACTTCCTTGCCGCCCATCTTCACTGCCTGCACATAGCGTGGCTCGGCCGGAACAAGCATCTCGCCAAAACGGCGGGCCCGCACAGTGCCCTGACGAAAGGCCTCTTCGTCGATATCCATCACATCGGCGCTCATCAGCGACACCAGTTCGCCCTGCATCAGCATCTTCAGCACCAGCCCCGAGGCCTTGGGAGTAATACCATAGACACCCGAATGGATTTTCACTCCAGCCGGCACCCCCAGCACCACCTGCTGCTCGTCCACCTCGGCAAAGACGTCACGGGCGGTACCATCGCCACCGGCAAAAAGCAGCAAATCCAGGGTCTCACTGGCCAAGGCCTTTACTGCCTCACAGGTATCCTTTGCCGTGGTTTGCTCGCCTTTTGGTTGATAGTGCACCTGCACCTCGAAGCCAAGTTCACGGCACAGGTCTTCACCCATGCTGCCTGCGGCGGTATGAACAATAAACCGCGCTTTATAGGGCAGCACCTGCTCAAGCGCCGTGCGCATCCGCAAATGTGCCTTCGGCTCGGCGCCTCGGGCAAGCGCTTCTTCGGCCACGCCGTCACTGCCTTTAAGGGCTACGCTGCCGCCAAGCCCCGCCAGCGGGTTGATAATGAGGCCCAATCTGAACTTACTGGCCATGGTGTTCCTCTTTTCGTGGGTACTTTTTATTCTGTTCAAACCTGTTTTTAAATGGTTGCGGCTTCGACTCTGCGCCCGGGTAGCGGCAACACAAGCAGCGCCGCCACAAAGGCAAAGCCTGCCGCCAGCACCCAGCACAGACTGGGGTTATAGCTGTAGACCAGGCCGCAGGCCCAGGTCCCCAGCGCGCCGCCAACACCGAAACTGAGACTGGCATAGAGCGCCTGCCCTGTGCTGCGCCGACTCACATCAAACTGCTGGTGAATAAACTGGATTGAGGCGGCATGCACTAAGCCGAAAGTAAAGGCATGCAACAGCTGACTCAGCGACAGCCAGAAGAGACTCTCAACGCCCCAGGCCATCATCAACCAGCGAAATGCGGTAAATAAAATGCTGATAAACAGCAGTGGCTTGATACCGTATTTACCAAGCAGCCTCGGCGCGAGCATAAACATGACAATTTCGGCAACCACCCCAAGAGCCACAAAGAGACCTGCTGTCGCCTCACTGTAACCGGCGTCTTTCAAATACAGCACGAAAAAGCCGTAAAAAGGTCCGGCGCTCATTTGCAGCAAAATGGCCGACAGCAAAAACCAGCCTATAGGGCCGGCCAGTTTGATTTTCACCTTGGGCGTGTCGCGGCTTAACATCACCCTATTGGCAGGCAGCGGCAAACAGGCCGCCAGCATACCGGCAAAGAGGCCCATGCCGATGTAAGGCAACACTTCGGGCCCCCAATGACCGATGGCGAAGCCGGTGGCCACCACCAGCACTATATAACCCAGGCTGCCAAAGCTTCTGATGATGCCGTAGCGCTGCGGCTTATCACCGAGGGTCTCAAGGGTTATCACCTCAAGCTGCGCCAGAATCGCATTCCAGAAAAAGGTATACACAGTGAGGCTGACCACCATGTACCAGAAGGCGCCCGGATGGAAAAAGCTCAAATAGGTAAGCGCACCGGCACCAGCACCGATTTTAATCAGCTCACTGCGCATGCCGGTTTTGTCGGCGACTATGGCCCACAGATTAGGCGCTATGATGCGGGTGGCCATTAAGATGGCGAGTAAAGCGCCAATTTCGGTGGCGTTAAAGCCACGGGATTCGAAGAAGACGCCAAGGTAAGGCACCATAACGCCGAGTATGGCAAAGAAGAAGAAATAACAGGCGCCGAGCCAGCGTAACTGAACCTCGGCGCTCATGGGTGACGTCCTGAACACGGTTTTCCTTAAGAGCGCATCCCCAGCACAGGTGTCTGGCTGTGCACATTCTGGTTTTGTGCTCTGTGTCTGAGCAGATGATCCATCAATACAATCGCCAGCATAGCCTCGGCAATAGGCACGGCGCGAATGCCCACACAAGGGTCGTGACGGCCCTTGGTAACCACTTCCGCAGTATTGCCCTGCACTGTCATGCTCTCGCCGGGAATACTGATACTAGACGTTGGCTTAAGCGCCATGTGGGCCACAATCGGCTGGCCGGATGAAATACCGCCTAGCACGCCACCGGCATGATTGCTGGCAAAGCCCTCGGGGGACATCAGGTCGCGATGCTCCGAGCCCTTTTGGGTCACTACAGAAAAACCATCGCCAATTTCCACGCCCTTCACGGCATTAATGCCCATCAGCGCATGGGCGATGTCGGCGTCGAGACGGTCGAACACAGGCTCGCCCAGACCCACTGGCACATTGGTGGCAATCACGCTGACCTTGGCACCGATGGAGTCGCCGGATTTTTTCAGCTCGCGCATGTATTCATCCAACGCCTCAAGTTTGCTGGCATCGGGGAAGAAAAAGGCATTTTGCTCAATCTGCCCGCGGTCGATGTGCTCAGCCTCAATGGGCCCAAGTTGCGACAGGAAACCGTAGATCTCGATACCGTGCACGGCTTTGAGGTACTTTTTCGCCACGGCACCGGCGGCAACCCGCATGGCGGTTTCACGGGCAGACGAGCGGCCACCGCCGCGGTAATCCCGCAGGCCGTACTTTTGCTGATAGGTATAATCGGCGTGACCAGGGCGGAACAGGTCTTTGATATTGCTGTAGTCCTGGCTGCGCTGATCAGTATTTTCGATAATCAGGCCAATGGAAGTACCTGTGGTTTTCCCTTCGAAAACACCCGACAGAATACGCACTTCGTCCGGCTCGCGACGCGCCGTGGTGTAACGGGAAGTGCCCGGGCGGCGACGGTCGAGATCATGCTGCATGTCAGCTTCGGTAAGCTCGAGGCCCGGAGGGCAACCATCGATAATGCAACCGAGCGCCACCCCGTGGCTTTCACCAAAGGTAGTAACCACGAAATTCTGACCTATGCTGTTCCCCGACATCCGCGCGCGTATCCTCTTGTCTGTTTAATCTGTAACCTCAGTGGCTTGCCTCGGCGCTACCGGGGCCGGCCCATTATTCCCTATCTTTATAGATGGCGAACAGTGATTCATTTTCAACTAGCTGGTCGTAAGTGAGCACAAACACGCCATCGCCCCCCCGCTCGAAGCTCACCCAGGTGAAAGGCACTTCAGGGAACTGTTCCATCAGATGCACCATGGAGTTGCCCACTTCCACCACCAGGATGCCCGATGGCGTCAGGTAGTCGGCGGCATTGGCCAGAATGCGCTTTGTGATGTCAAGGCCATCGCGACCTGACGCCAAACCAATGGCTGGCTCATGGTGGTACTCATCCGGCATATCGCCGATGTCTTCTTCATCCACATAAGGCGGGTTGGAGACAATCAAATCGTACTGCGGCCCCTTGGGAATGGCGGAGAACAGATCAGACTGCATTGGAAACACCCGCTCAATCAGCTCGTGGGATTCCACGTTGATTTGCGCCACATCCAGCGCATCTTCACTGATATCCAGCGCATCCACTTCGGCCTCATCAAAAGTGTGGGCACAGGCGATGGCGATACAGCCGCTACCGGTACACAAATCGAGAATACGACCAACTGGCTTGTTGTAAAGCCATGGACCAAAACGGTTTTCAATCATTTCAGCAATGGGCGAACGGGGTACCAACACCCGCTCATCCACGTAGAATTCGAGATCGGCAAAGAAGGCGCGGTTGGTCAGATAAGGCACTGGCAGGCGCTCACGCACCCGGCGAATAATCAGCTCAACAATCTTGTGCTTTTCGCTGCTGGTGAGGTTAGCGTTGATGACTTCACGGCCCAGTTCGTCGGGCAGGTGCAGCGCGTGGAATACCAAGGCAACTGCCTCATCCCAGGCGTTGTCGGTACCGTGGCCATAATAAACCTTGGCATCGTTAAAACGGCTCACGGCCCAGCGCAGCATATCTCCAATGGTGCGAAGCTCGGTGACCGCTTCATCAACAAATATCTTATCCAAAACAGGCTCCAACGATATGGTTTGCGGGCATTGTAACTGAACTCTGTTCAGTTGGCACAGGATTCAATAAAATAGCGCCATGACCAAGATTATCTCCCAAGAAGGCCTGGAGGAGTTTCAGGCGCTGGTCGACGGTATTCGTCCGCTGACTCAGGATAAAAAGCACTTTGGCACCCCGGTAAAAACCCGCGCCGAGCTCGACGAGCAGGCGCCAAAACTGGCGGTTTCCCATTATTTTTCAGATACCTTTCAGCCACTATTGCCAACCGAAGGCCCGATGCGCTGGCGTGCCGACCATGCCGATAATCTGGTGCTTAAACGTCTGCGCCGTGGCGATTATGTGCCGGATCTGATTTTGGACTTGCACGGCATGCGTCAAACCGAGGCCAAGCTGGAGCTGGCGGCACTGGTTGAAGCGGCTATCCGCGAGCAGTGCCAGTGCGTGTGTGTGATGCATGGCTATGGCACCGGAGTGCTCAAGCAGCAGTTACCTCTGTGGCTGGCGCAGCATCCGCAGGTACTGGCCTTCCATCAGGCACCGAAAGAATGGGGCGGTGATGCAGCGCTGCTGGTACTGGTCGATTTAGGCGACCTGCCCCATCGACGCTGAAACCGTGTTCAAAGCATAAAAAAGCAGCCATCTGGCTGCTTTTTTATTGAATAGGTTCAATTGATGGTATGGGGATTGTGCATCCACACCTGATGACACTGTTCACCGTGTTTATCCAGCAAACACACACCGGAAGTGGCAAACAGCGGCGGCTCAGTGCCACGCACCAGCTCGCTGACCATGTAACCGAGCAGCGGCATGTGGGCAATCACCAACACCTTATCAGCCTTGTATTGCTCGGCATAGGCCACAACCAGACTGGCGGCGGTTGCGGGATCGGCAGATGGGGTTAAATCATCCAAAGTCATCCACTTACGTGGCTCAGGGAAATGGGTCGCCAGCTCCTGCCACGTCTGCTGGGCACGCAGATAGGGGCTGACCAGAACCAAATCGAACTCGCTGACAAGACGGGTAAGGAAGTTACTCATAACGCTGGTATGATAACGTCCGGTGTCGGTAAGGGTTCTGTCTCTGTCGGACAGTGCCTGATAGCCTGCCTCACCGTGCCTCATCAAAAATAGCTGCATACTTCTTTCGCCGCCCTCTGTGTCATTTCGCGCCAATTGTAGCCCGAATTCATGATGTGACAAACTGAAAAAGCGTTAATCTTTAGTCGACAAGCCTACGGATTGTTTGCCAAAAACCTGTCTGGCTATCAATATATAACGAATCCTCGACATTGGAGACTCGCCTTGCCGGTCAACCAGAAACCCGTCACCAGTCCAAACGATCACCGTCAATATCGTTACCTTGAGCTGGATAACGCGCTCAGGGTACTTTTGGTGTCTGACCACCAGGCAAGCCAGGCCGCCGCCTCGATGGCGGTCAACGTGGGCCACTTTGACGACCCGGCTGACAGACCCGGCATGGCACACTTCCTTGAGCATATGCTGTTTTTGGGCACCGAAGCCTATCCGGATCCCGGCGAATACCATGCCTTTATTAACCAGCATGGCGGCAGCAACAATGCCTGGACTGGCACTGAGCACACCAATTTCTTCTTTACTATCAATGCCGATGCCTTTGACGAATCCCTAAGCCGCTTCAGCCAGTTTTTTATCGCTCCGCTTTTTAATCGCGAACTGGTCGATAGAGAACGACAGGCGATCGAATCCGAGTACAGCCTTAAGCTGAAAGACGATGTGCGCCGGGTGTATCAGGTGCACAAGGAAACGGTTAACCCCAAACATCCATTCAGCAAGTTTTCTGTCGGCAATCTTGAAACGCTCGGCGGCAATCAGGACAAGGTGCGCGAAGAACTGCTGGCGTTTTACCGTGCCCATTACAGTGCCAATCTGATGACCCTGTGCCTGGTATCGCCAGACTCGCTGGATACCCTTGAAGCACAGACTCGGCAGTACTTCAGCGCCATTGCCAACAGCAGCATAGTAAAACAGTACCCGAGTGAGCCCCTGTATACCAACGATGAGCTTGGCGTTTGGGTGCAGGCCATTCCGCTTAAAGAGCAAAAACGGCTGACGCTGACCTTCCCGCTTCCCGGCATCGACAACCTGTACCGCCGCAAACCACTGACCTTTTTAAGCCATCTGCTTGGCAATGAGAGCCAGGGCAGTTTGCAGGCGGTACTGAAAGAAAAGGGTTGGGTCAATCAGATTTCCGCCGGTGGCGGTGTCAATGGCTACAACTTTAAAGACTACAACATCAGCATCCAGCTCACCGACCGAGGTCTTGGCAAACTGGATGAAATTATTCGCCTGACCTTTGAATACCTTGAAGTTATTAAGCAAACGGGACTAGAGGACTGGCGTTATCGTGAGCGCGCCAGCCTGCTGAAGCTCGCATTCCGATATCAGGAGCAGATCAAGGCGATGGACTTGGCCAGCCATCTGTCTATCAACATGCATCACTATGGTGTGGATGACCTGATGTTTGGCGATTATCGCATGGATGGACTCGATATTGGCGAATGCACCGGGCTGCTTGAGCAGATGAGCCTTGAGAACTTGCGGGTGCAACTTGTGTGTCAGGAATTGGACACCAACACTCAGGCCGATTGGTATCACACACCGTATCTGGTGCGAAAGCTCACCGACGACGAGCGCGAGCGCTGGGCACCAACCGGTGAAATCGATGCCCTCGCCCTGCCAGAGCCCAACCCCTTTATTGTGGACGATGCCCGGGCACGGCCGGATAAAAGTGAGTATGAGGTACCGGTTGTAGTCGCCGAAGCGACAGGATACAGGCTATGGCACAAAAAAGATGATGAGTTTAATGTCCCCAAGGGGCACCTGTTTTTATCACTGGATTCCGAGCATGCCAGCGCCGATCCACGCACTGCCGCCCTCACCCGCCTGTATGTTGAGATGCTGCTCGACTACTTGACCGAATACACCTACCCCGCCGAAGTGGCCGGACTGAATTACAACATCTACCCACACCAAGGTGGTTTGACGTTGCATTTAAGCGGCTTTACCGGCAATCAGGAAACATTGCTGTCACTGCTTATCGACAAGGCACGGGAGCGTAACTTTACCCAAGAGCGTTTTGATGTTACCAAACGCATGCTGCTTCGCAGTTGGTATAATGCATCCAAAGCAAAGCCCATCTCACAGCTTTTTACCAGCCTCACAGTAACGCTGCAGCGCCGCTCATATGAGCCACAACGGATGGCACAGGTGCTGGAAAGCTGTACATTGGAAGACTTGCACAATCATGTACGTGCTTTTTATGAGAAAATTTATCTTGAAGGTTTAGTGTATGGCGACTGGCTGACCGATGAAGCCAAGGCATTAGCTGTACGTCTCAGCCATATTTTATCGCTGGTGTCCTCCCCCAGTGACGAGTCAGCCCGTGAGCTGGTAAACCTTACCGGCAAAGGCACTGTTCTGCGCGAACTGTCGATTAACCATCAGGACAGCGCCATCATTGTTTACTATCAATCGCCTTCTGCCACACCCGAGAAAATGGCGTTGTTTGCCCTGATGAACCACACCATGTCGTCCACATTCTTCCATGAACTACGCACCGAGCAACAACTGGGCTACATGGTGGGCACGGGTTATTTACCGCTCAATCGCCACCCTGGGATGATTTTCTATGTTCAATCACCTTCGGCAGGACCACAGCAATTGCTTGAGGCCATAGATGAATTTATCGCCGACTTCAGCTATGCAGTAATGCAAATCACCAATGAGCAGTGGGAAGTTACCAAGATTGGGCTGATTAATCAGGTAATGGAGCACGATGCCAACCTTAAAACCCGCGGCCAGCGCTACTGGGTCAGTGTTGGCAACAAAGACTATGGTTTTGACCAGCGAGAGTCTGTAGTAGCCGAGATAGAAAAACTGACCCGCGCAGATTTGATAAAATTTATGATGCAAAAAATGCGCACCAAACATTGTGACAGACTGATTCTATTCAGCACTGGTGAGCAGCACAGGCACCTGGAACCCCTGAAGTCAATGCAGGTAATTACAGATCTGCCTGCATTTAAACTGCATTCAGACAAATTTTGCCTGTAAGCAATCATGTTCAGCGCAACTGACTCTACATAGTCACCTGTATAGCAGCTTACACTGGTCAAGAACCAAGCGAGGTTTCTTTATCTGTTGCAGCAGCATGAAATTCAGCGTGATTTTTGTGCATGTAACTGTGCTGTAAAGACAAATTATTCTCAAGTGTTTTGACAAACCCTTCCAATTCTGAAAAAGTGGAGTAACACTAAAGTGCAACCGTTGCTGCATAAAAATTAACAACTACATATGCATAAAGTCCTAGCCATAATCTGTATTTCGTTGAGTCTGTTTTGTCTTCAAGCAGCATCTCATTCAATCCCTCCAACTGAATTCAGCCATACCGCTAAAGCAAAGTTGATACTTAACGCCAGAACCTATGGTGTTTCTGATGGATTATCACAGAACACGGTAACCACAATTGCAGAAGATAATGACGGGCATATATGGTTAGGCACCTTGAACGGCTTGAATCGATTTAATGGCAAGGAATTCAAAAACTTCTACGCAAGCAAAGAGTCTGGCCTCACAAGTTCATTTATATTAAGTTTACATGCTAAAGATAGTGGTCTGTATATCGGAACTGACAAAGGTTTATTTATCTATGATAAGCTTTTTGAAAAATTTTACGAAACTAGCATAAAAAACAAGCCAGCATGGTCCATAAATAGCTTAGGAAAAAGAATACTCATTGGCACAAACAACAGCATAGTTGAATTTAAAAAAGAAACTAAAAACAATGAACCAATTGAGTTTTTCAACAAAGAATTTCAATACATAAAAAAAATTGTTGAATTTAACCAACACTTTTTCATAAGAAACCAAAATGGAGCAGTAATTAAATGCTCTCAAGACTTTTCTGAATGCATCAACTTTATAAATAACACGATAAGTCTTGAAAGATTCGAAAACTCCTTGCTAATAGACACAAAATCATCCCTTGTAAAGATTGATGAGTTTGAAAACATACATGAATACGAAGAAATAAAGGACGCCGTCAGTTATTCTGATAAGCGAACCATCCTTCAAAATAATATTATCAGCATAAGCAATAACATTTTTAGAACGCAACAACTTGGTGTAATAGATGAACACACCCATCTACTAAAACCTGAGTTATTTTCCACAAAAAATAAAAGCATCATCACCGATACAAATCGTGGTTTTATTTTAATAGACTCCGAGAGCAATATCATAAACAAACTTAAAGGTATAGATGAGAATATATGGTCAATAAATACCCATTCCGAAAGAACCGTGATAAGTGATGACTCTCCAATTTTAAAGATATTAGATGAAGGCCTCAATGAAATACAAAGATTTGACACCAAAATCGGTGGATTCAAAACTGCGCTATTAACTAAAAACCAAGAACTTGTGGTTGCCTCAGAAAAAGGTGTACACCTTTACGACTTGACGAATCCAGAAAAAAACGCAATCACCATCAGCAACAAGCCTTCGTACACACTGAACCTTGACGAGAAAAATAATTTGGTAATCGTTGGGACCCAATCTTTTGAATTACTTAAAATTGAGTTGAACGATAACTATCAAACTGAGGTAATTCCACTTACTTTAAAAAGTCCTATTTTCCAAGTTGCAGGTATTGATGGAGTTTACTACCTTGCTCATCAGGATGGACTCACAGAAATTAGCGACAACATCCAAAGAGAAATACTTCATGGAGAAATGGTTTACTCAGTACATGGAAATGATAAATTCATCTATTTTGGTACTGGAGACGGTGTTTATCAAATAAACAAAGCCGACAATACCATAACTCAAATTGTGAAGACAGATAAACCAATTTACAGTCTGAACATTGTTAAAAATAACATCTACGCATCTTCCATAGGGGAAGTTTGGATACAGGTTAACAATAGAAGCTTTCGATTATCATCAAAAAACGGCAGCCAGGAAGAATATAACAACCAAGGCATTGGATATTTCAACGCTGGCATATTATTTGGAGGAGTAAATGGAGTGTCCGTACTTCAACCAGATAACCTTGATAATTATCTAAGTTTTATAAGTGAAAATCTGGATACGTCGCTGGATAATCTATTAATATTTAACTCAACTGTAAAAATTGGATCCGAATTTTTAGAGAAATCAATCAATCATTCTAATGAGGTTAAAGTAAAACACTCTGATTACCCCCTTACCTTGGAGTTTTCAACCCCTAAAGTGAATGATGGTTCTGTTGAATATTTTTACAGATTGCAGGGACTATCTGATGACTGGATCCCATCTAAATCAAACCGACACGCTACTTATACTAACCTTTCTCCGGGAAAGTACACGTTTGAGGTTTATGCTGTAGATCAATTATCCCAAATTACAGGGTCAATAAAGTCACTGAATTTGATAGTAACCCCCCCCTGGTGGATGTCAAAAGAAGCCAAACTCGCATATGCAATTATGGTGATTGCTGCTTCTATAATAATCATGAAGGCAATTTTGAGGCGACGAGAGGTACAACGCCAAATCGCTATCAGTGAAGAACGTCTGAAACTATCTTTATGGGGCAGTGGCGATGAAATGTGGGACTGGGACATAGAAACCGGAAAAATTTATCGTTCCAATATCTGGGGTTCTCTTGAGTTTCCGAAAGATGGCCATCGTTCAGGTAAAGATGACGAAGAAAGCAACATTCATCCACAGGATCAAGAACGGGTTCGAGAGGCACTGAACAGGCACTTCTACAATGAAACCGATCACTTTGAAGCGGCGTACCGAGTAAAAGGCAAAGATGGTCACTGGGTATGGATTTTGGACCGAGCCAAAATTGTGGAGCGCGACGATAACGATAACGCTCTGCGTATGACGGGCACGATAAAAAACATTAACAACTTCAAGCAAGCGGAAGAACAACTCAGATTATTCGAACGCGCCATCGAGAATATTTCCGAAGGCATGTTTATTCTTGACAACGAATTCAAATTTGTTGAAGTGAACGAAGCCTGCTGCGATATTTGTATGGCTGATAAGGATAATTTTATTGGCACTGTGCTCCAATTTTCCTGCTATCCAGATGCCTATTCGGAGCAGGTACGCATTATTCTTCGCCAGCAGGGGAGCTGGAGTTCTGAGGTTGAATCCAAACGCGGTGATGGCAACACTTTCCTGATGGAGCTGACGGTCGATGCTATCTATGACGAGCAGGGGGCTCTGAGCCATTTTGTTGGTGTTTTCTCCGATATCTCCAGAAGAAAGCAACAGGAGGAAGAACTCCGAAAGCTGACCAACAATGATTTGCTGACCGGTTTGCCAAACCGTTCGAACCTTCAAGTTTCCCTTAGCAACCTGGTAAAAAAGGACATTCATCATACCCTGATGGTACTGGACCTCGATAACTTCAAAAAAATCAATGACTCACTCGGGCACCAGGTAGGTGATGATCTTTTGCAGCTGGTAGCAAAGCGAATGTCAGGTGCCCTGCCCCCTCATACCAGTTTGTATCGGCTCGGTGGTGATGAGTTCGCGATTCTTGTCGATAAAGAACCGGATATCGGAAGCTCCGCTGCCATCGCCAAAGCAGTGGTGGATGCCTTTGTCTCCCCCTTTGAGCTCGCAGATGAAAAACTGGTGGTTGGCGTCAGCATAGGCATAGTTCTCTACCCGGAAGATGAGCAAAACGAACAGGCACTGCTTCGAAAAGCCGATATCGCTATGTATCACGCCAAATCGGCAGGCGGTAACCGCTATCAGTTTTATTCTGAGTCACTTAACAGAAACGCGCTGCGGCAGCTCGAAGTGGAAAACCTGATCCGCGAAGGGATTAGAGACGATCTGTTCGAAGTCTATTACCAACCCAAAGTGGATCTTAAACAGTCACGACTCGCTGGGATGGAAGCCCTGGTGCGTCTGAATCATCCGCTAAAAGGGCTGATCCCCCCATCTGAATTCATTCCGCTGGCCGAAGAAACCGGGCTGATTGTCGAAATCGGCGATATGGTGATGCGCAAGGCCTGTTTTGCGGCGCAAAAATGGCGTGAACAGGGTGTGTTCGATGGTCGTGTGGCGGTCAATTTATCATCGCGTCAGTTTGCGCTTCCCGACCTGCAGCAACGAATAGAGTCAATTTTACGACTCACCCGATTACCCGCCGCCAACCTTGAGCTGGAAATCACCGAAGGCACTGTAATCAAGCAACCTGAAAAAGCCATCAAGGTAATGCAGCAACTGGCAAAGATGGGGGTCAGCCTGGCGCTGGATGATTTTGGTACAGGCTATTCGTCCCTTTCATATCTCAAGCGCTTCCCGATCCATACCCTTAAAATCGACAAGGCCTTTGTGGATGACATAGATAAATCAGACAGGGATCTCAAGATGGTCGATTCCATCATCACCATAGCCCATAACATGGGGCTGACAGTCGTGGGAGAAGGCGTAGAAGTGCCATCTCAGTTGAATATTTTACGGGCACTTAAGTGTGAAGAAATTCAGGGGTATATCTACAGCAAGCCGCTACCCGAATCCGATTTTAGTGATTTGCTGCAAATGGATATGGCCGAATTTCTGAGCCAAAAACTCAGCCGGGGTTAATTTTTCTCAAAACAATCAACATTGGCACAACACCTGCTACAAGTCTCTCAGTGTCAACATCCAATCACTGAACTGAGAGACTATAAAAATGATCAAAGGAATTCTGACAACCGTTGCCCTGATTACTGTCGCTGCCACTCCACAAAATGTAAGTACTGCAACTGCAGGTGTGCCCAACATTCGTTATACCGAGACAGCTGGTGTACCCAATATCCGTTATACCGAGACAGCTGGTGTGCCCAACATTCGTTATACCGAGACAGCTGGTGTACCCAATATCCGTTACACCGAGACAGCTGGTGTACCCAATATCCGTTACACCGAGACAGCTGGTGTACCCAATATCCGTTACACCGAGACAGCTGGCGTACCCAATATCCGTTACACCGAGACAGCTGGCGTACCCAATATCCGTTACACCGAGACAGCTGGCGTACCCAACATACGCTACAGCGAAATACAAACTGCGGGTGTACCGAACATCCGTTACACCGAGACCGCTGGCGTGCCTAATATCCGCTACACCCAAACCGCTTAATTTTAGGCATATAAAGGGGAGATCAGGTTATGTTTGATTCAATCATGAAAGCACTGGGTCTGGCCAAGCAAGAACGTAAGAAGGTGAAACTGCCAAAAGGCATCACTGAGCTTCAGGTTGTGAACGCCAAGGGCTGGTGGAACTGAGTTTGCCATGACCAAAGATAAAGGGAGCCAATCGGCTCCCTTTATCGTTTAAGCAGTTATCAGCACCAATAGCCGTTACCAGACAATCGCCCTGCCCTGCGATCATTGAAGCGCTTGTGTGTGGAGAACAACGGATACCCTGCAGGTCCAATCAATGCGCCTACAAAGGCCCAACGCTTCACCGGCATTCCCTGGGAAAATGCCATCAGCCCCAAATACCAAGCAGAACCAATACTCATCAGCAGGATAAGTAACACCAACATCTATCACCTCAACCACTATCCGGGCGCATCCTGCACGTCATCTGTTTCAAATCAGCCGCTGAGTCTATCCGAATCCGCCAACGAAATCGAACATTATTCAGGCAACACCTTTCCGCGTGGCAAAAAAAAGCGGCATATTATTGCCGCTTTTTCACGCTAACCATGCTTATCAGTAAAACCTTTTCCCGTCGGCAGCCATGGACTTCAGCAGCTGCGTGGGTGCGAAACGGTCGCCGTATTTGGCTTGGTAGCCTTCGAGTAAACTCACCATTTTTGCGGCACCTAAGGTATCCATATAGCGGAAAGGTCCACCCAGGAACGGTGGGAAGCCGATACCGAAGATGGCGCCAATATCACCGTCACGGGGAGAGGCAATAATGCCTTCTTCAAGGCAGCGAACCGCCTCGTTGAGCATCTGCACCACGCAGCGCTCGGCAATCTCGCCCGCCTCTTTGGCATTGCCGGGCACCAAACCAAGCACGCCATACACACTCTCATCCACCTTCTTGCCTTTCTTGGCCGCTTTGCCGTAGAGGTAGAAGCCCTTGCCGTTCTTGCGGCCCTTGCGATCGTCTGCCATCAGCTTGTCGAAGGCGGCAGGTGCTTTAAAGCGCTTACCAAGCTCCTTCTCGAGAATGGGTGAAATCTTGGCGCCTACGTCAATGCCCACTTCATCGAGCAGTGTCATTGGGCCCACCGGGAAGCCAAACTTCACCAGCGCCTTATCCAGATGCTCAACAGGCTGGCCTTCCAGCAACAGCTGCGCCGCTTCGTTCATGTAAAGCGCCAGAATACGGTTTACATAGAAACCGGCGCAGTCCTTCACCACAATCGGTGTTTTGCCTTGCTTGCGGGCAAAGGCAACCGTGGTGGCAATGGTCTCAGGTGAGGTCTTCCCGTGGGCAATCACCTCCACCAGCGGCATTTTTTCCACCGGCGAGAAGTAATGCAGGCCTATCACGTTTTCCGGGCGACTTGCCGCCTCAGCAATTTGAGTGATCGGCAGGGATGAGGTGTTTGATGCAAAAATAGTGTGCTCGCCACACTCCTTTTCGATATCACGCACCATTTGATGCTTAAGGTTCAAATCTTCGAACACCGCCTCAACCACGATATCGGCATCTTTAACACCACGATACTCCGTAGTCGTGGTCATCAGCGCCATTAACTTGTCGCGCTGGGCCGGGGTCATGTGACGACGCTTAACGCCTTTGTCCAGCAGTTTATAGGCATAGCCCAGTGCATTGGACAGCCCTTTCTCGCTGATATCTTTAACCCGCACCGGCACCTTGGCTTTGGTAGTGGTAACAGATGCAATACCGCCGCCCATCAAACCACCACCCAGCACCACGGCTTTGGCGACCTTGCGGGGCTTTGTTTCTCCTGCACCGGTTTCTTTTTTCATTTCGGTAGTGGCAAAGAAAATAGACCGCAGTGCCGCCGACTCGGGTGTTGCGACAAGCGTACCAAAGTGCGCCGCCTCAACTTCGAGGCCTTTATCCATGCCACTGGCCATGCCTTCACGAACACAGTCGATAATTTTGAATGGTGCCGGGTAGTTACCCTGGGTTTTCTTCATCACCTGCTTGCTGGCCTGATCGAACATGATGTTGCGGCCAACGGGGGTGCCTTCCAGCAGCTTGGTCACCAGCGAGGTCTTTTGCGGTTTACGGGTCTTTTTACCGGCTGCAGCCATCTTAATCGCAGTTTCCAGCAAAATAGACTCAGGCACTACATCATCTACCAAGCCCATTTTGATCGCCTGTTTGGGGCGTACCTGCTTACCGGTCAGCATCAAATCGAGCGCTTTGGCGATACCCACAAGACGAGGCAAGCGCTGAGTACCACCGCCACCCGGCAGCAAACCCAGTTGTACCTCAGGCACACCCAGCATGGTTTTACTGCTGTCGCTGCACACCCGCTGATGACAGGCCAGTGCCAGCTCAAGGCCGCCGCCAAGGCAGGCGCCGTGGATAGCAGCAACGACGGGAATAGACAGGCCTTCAAGCTCGGCAAACACATGGTGGCCCTGACGGGACAGGAGCCTGGCATCTTCGGCTGTTTCGCAGGCATCCAACATGGAAATATCGGCACCAGCCACAAAAGAGTCGGCTTTACCCGAAATAACGACCAACCCCTTTATGCTGCCATCTGCTTTGATCTCCTGCAAAATAGCGGTGATTTCAGGGGCAAATTGCGCTTTTAAGGTATTCATGGTTTCGCCCGGCACGTCCATGGTCAGCAGGGCAATGCCGTCGTCACGGCGAGTCAGGTTAAAGGTCTTTTCCATTGTCCGTTACTCCACTTCCAAAATCATTGCCGCGCCCAGACCACCGGCCGCACAGGCCGTGGTGAGTCCTACCCCGCCACCGCGACGCTTGAGCTCGTTACACATCTGAGTGATCAGGCGCGCACCGGTGGCAGCAAAGGGGTGTCCGTAAGCCAGTGAGCCACCCAGCACGTTAAAGCGGGTCATATCAATGTCACCGATAGCGCGGCTTTGACCGAGTTTCTCTGCAGCAAACTTTTTGGAAGCAAACATTTTCACATTGGCCAGCGCCTGGGCAGCAAAGGCTTCGTGCATTTCAATCAAGGTCAAGTCTTCAAGCTGCATACCGGCACGCTTAAGCGCCATTGGCGTAGCATAGGATGGCCCCATCAGCATGTCTTCCCACACATCGATTGCTGAGAAGGCGTAGCTCTTGATGTAACCAATAGGGTTATAACCCAGGGCTTTGGCCTTGCCTTCACTCATCAGCAAAATCGCAGAGGCCCCATCCGTCAGTGGCGTACTGTTGGCGGCGGTTACGGTACCGTGCTTGCGGTCAAATACCGGACGCAACTTGGCATAAGAATCAAGCTCAGAATTGGCGCGGATATTATTGTCCTGCTCAATAAAACTATTGAATGGCGGTACATGGGCAACCATGACTTCGTCTCGCAGTACACCGGAAGCCCAGGTTTGTGCGGCAAGGGAGTGTGAGCGGTGCGCAAGAGCATCCTGATCGGCACGACTGATGCCATGGGTCTTGGCCATTTGCTCGGCGGTTTGGCCCATGGAAAGCCCGGTAGAGTATTCAGCAACTGCAGGGGGGACTGGCAGCAGATCTTTAAGCCCCAATCGACGGAAAATCGCCAGTTTCTGACCAAAGGTTCTAGCCTTTGTCAAATCAACAAGCGCATGAGCCAGCTTTTTGGAAACACCAATTGGCAGCACAGAAGAGGAATCAGAACCACCGGCGATACCCACTTCTATATTGCCGGTCATAATGCTCTCGGCAACATTCACAGTGGATTGAAAACTGGTGGCACAGGCGCGGGTCACACTATAGGCATCGGTGGCGATGTCCATACCGGTACCCAATACAATTTCACGGGCGATGTTGGGGGCGGCTGGCATTTGCACTACCTGACCGTAGACCAGTTGTTCCACCAGCTTGGGATCAAGCTCACTACGGCTTAATAGCTCGTTAACCACCATCTTGCCCATATCCAGCGCTGACACACCATGGAAAGCAGTCGCCTGCTTGGCAAAAGGGGTACGAAGGCCCGCTACAATGGCGATGCGTTCGCCACGGGCATTGGTTACCTGCTGTCTGTCACTCATTTGTCACCCTCTTTATTATCCGCGACGGGCCTGAATCCCGTGCTACTCATTTCCTTGCTGACCTGAACCGCAAATAACAGGTCTGACCATTAAAGTGTGACCTGATTCTAACTTCTTGTCACCGGGTTTTAAACACATGTTTGCATTTTTACCTCTAGCCAAAATAGTCGGGAATTTTTTACCATAGGGAATGTCTCAAGCTAATCAATATAATAAATCGGGTAGCACTATGCCTTTGAGCCGATTCCAAGCCTTAAGGAAATACCTCAACACCCTGATCATCGGTCAGCCGGTGCTCACGGAAAATCTGCTGATAGCCCTTGTGGCCAATGGTCACCTATTAGTGGAAGGCCCCCCGGGTCTTGCTAAAACACGTGCGGTTAAGGCACTTTGCGACGGGGTTGAAGGCGACTTCCACCGCATTCAGTTCACTCCAGACCTGTTACCGGCTGACTTAACCGGGACTGATATCTACAGAGCACAAACCGGCACTTTTGAATTTGAGTCTGGCCCGGTTTTTCATAACCTGATTCTGGCAGACGAAATAAACCGTGCGCCTGCCAAGGTGCAGTCGGCGCTGCTTGAAGCCATGGCCGAAGGCCAGGTCACCGTAGGCAAAAAAAGCTACAAGCTGCCCAAATTCTTTTTGGTGATGGCAACTCAAAACCCGCTCGAGAACGAAGGGACCTACCCTCTGCCTGAAGCGCAGCTCGACCGCTTTTTGATGCACCTGAATCTGGATTACCCGGATGCCGATACCGAGCGGCAAATTCTCAAACTGTCGCGCAATGAAGCGCTCAGCGGTGAACTGCCACAGATCACCCCCATTGCCCAGGCGGATATTTTCGAAGCCCGCACCGAGGCGCTGGAGCTGTATCTGGCCGAGCCACTGGAGCACTATATAGTGGATTTGGTGATGGCAACCCGTCAGGGTCACAAATACAGTGAGGAACTTGGCAATTGGCTCGACTATGGCGTCAGTCCACGAGCCAGTCAGGCGCTGGAGCGCTGCGCCAGAGCCCGTGCCTGGCTGGATGGTCGCGACTTTGTTTCGCCGGAAGACATTCAGGCTGTTGCCCCCAATGTGCTGCGTCATCGCTTGCTGCTAAGCTTCCGTGCACAGGCGGAAGGGATCTGCGCCGATGATGTGATTGAGCATATACTCACCCAGGTTGCCGTGCCTTGATGAAGCGTCAAACCTCACCCTGGTCCCACGCTGGCGCCCAAACGATCGATATGCCGCTGTTTGCCGATGGTGTGCACCTGGATACGCCTGAACTGCTGGCCTGTCAGGAACTGGCCCGGGCACTGCCCGATGTCCGCAGTCAGGCTCAGGCCAACATGTCAGGTCTGCGTAGCAGCAAGATCAAGGGGCGTGGCATGGAGTTTGCCGAAGTTCGCCAATATCAAAAAGGTGATGATGTCCGCACTATTGATTGGCGGGTAACCGCCCGCACCGGCAAGACCCATACAAAGCTGTTTGTCGAAGAGCGGGAACGCCCGGTCATTTTGCTGCTGGATTTGAGTCACAGCCTGTATTTTGGCTCCACCTTAATGCTGCAGGCGGTTCAGCTTTGTCACCTTGCAGCAACGCTTGGATGGCGAGCGGCAAATCACGGTGACAGAATTGGTGCACTGATCGCCAGTGAGTATGAGCATCTTGAGCTTAAGCCCAAAAGCCGTAAGGCCGGCATGCTGACGCTTATCAGCGCCCTGACCAAGGCACATGCTCACCAGTTGACCCACTTTGGTCAGGCCCCCAGAGAACCGGAAC
Source organism: Shewanella sp. (assembly GCF_041630135.1). GTDB lineage: Bacteria > Pseudomonadota > Gammaproteobacteria > Enterobacterales > Shewanellaceae > Shewanella. The sequence continues at coordinate 19,984 of NZ_JBFKLW010000010.1, read as the reverse complement.
ACCTGCTGCGGGCCTGTCAACGTCTTGCCCGTATTGCCAAACCCGGCTCCCTTATCTGGATTTTATCTGACGGCGCGGGCTTTAACGATGCCTGTCTCGGTCCACTGCTCGACCTGAAACGCCACTGTGAACTGGGGGCTTTTCTTATCAGCGACCCGCTGCGTCAGGGCGAGATCCCGCTGCCAGCCAATGTTAACCTTCCGGTGCGGGAATCCGGTATCGAAAGGGTACTGGACAGGCGCAGCTATGATATCTGGCTTGCGAAGCAGCAGGCTCAAACGGCCCAATTTAGTCGCTTGATGTCCCGACTGGATATCAATCTCAACACTGTAAGTGCTGGCATGCCACTGACACAACAATTGGAAAAACTGCGTTAAATGCCATGGATAAGTCCCCCGCACATCAGGCCAATCCCATGTTGGCTCAAATGAAAGACATAATGTTGCCACCGGAAGTGCCGGCCTGGCCACCTGCCCCGTGGGTGTGGGCAGCACTAATAATAACGTTGGTTTTTTTAGCCATTGTTATTTGGCTATGGCGAAAGCGAAGAGCAAAGATAAAAAGCTGGCTGGCACCAAGAGATGAAGCAATGACGCTGCTGTGTAACCTATCTCCTGCTTCCGGGAAGTTTGCAATCGAACTGAGTGCCCTGCTCAAGCGCGCCTCTCTGAGCTACTTTCCCCGTTCAGAGGTGGCGTCACTGACAGGCGAGGCCTGGATTCAGTTTTTAAATCAACGGCTGCCTGAGAAAGCTCAAGGAAATTTCACTATTTTGTCCACATTTGCCTATACATCCAAACCCTTGGCACCTAACGACGCCATCGAATTGAAGGCGCTTGCAATCGAGTGGCTCACCCACCTGCCCCGAGCCGTGAAGCACAAACTGCCGACAGGTACACCGGATGACAGCGGCAAATCTGTCGGCAATTTGAATTCGGGGGCGCTCTGACATGCTCTCCCTGATGCTGCCGTGGATTTTAGTGTTGTTGCCGTTACCGCTCCTTATTCGCACGGCCAAAAAGCGCAATCTGTCAGGCCATTTACACCTGCCGGGCAGCAGTGAACTCTCGCCGGCCACCAGCCAAGGCATCAAGAGTTCAAAACCTTGGCCCCTTTATCTGATGTGGGCTGCGCTACTGATGGCAGTCGCACGGCCTCAATGGCTGGGCGACCCTATTGAATTACCCAGCGAAGGCAGGGACTTAATGGTGGCAGTGGACCTTTCCGGCTCGATGGAATTTCCCGATATGGAGCTGGCCGGACGTAATATTGACCGATTTTCGCTGGTACAAAAAGTCGTGGGTGACTTTATCGAACGACGTGCCGGCGACCGACTCGGCTTAATCCTGTTTGCCGATCATGCCTATCTTCAGTCACCGCTGACCCAGGACAGACGTTCAGTCGCAACCTTCTTAAGGGAGGCGCGGGTTGGCCTGGTAGGCCGCCAAACCGCCATCGGCGAAGCCATTGCGCTTGCTGTAAAACGTTTTGAAAATCTTGAGGAAAGTAACAGGGTTCTGATCCTGCTTACCGATGGAACAAACAATGCTGGCAACATAGAACCTGACGCAGCGGCCGCCATCGCGGCCGAGCGAAAAGTGACCATCTATACCATTGGGGTAGGAGCAGATGTTGCTTCACGCAGAGCGCTTAGCCGCGACAGAAGTAACGCTTCCGTTGACTTGGATGAGGCTCAACTCAAGCGCATTGCCCAATTAACTCATGGCCAATATTTCCGTGCCAGAAACAGCAATGAGCTCGAAAGCATCTATCAGGAAATTGACAAGTTACAACCCATCGCCCGCGATGTACAAACTTACCGACCCCAAAAAGAGCTTTTTTACTATCCGCTGGCATTGGCGTTATTGTTGAGTCTGTTAGCGTCTTCGTCTGCAGCAGGTCTGTTACCAACACGGCAAATCCATCGGGAGGAAAAATGATCCACTTTATTCGTCCCGAGTGGCTGCTGGCCCTGTTGCCCCTGGCGTTGTTTTTCTATTTCCTGTGGCGCCAGCAAGCTGCCTCCTCAGCTTGGGACGGCTATATAGCACCCCATTTGGTTAGCCTGTTGATGACATCGAGCAGCAACCATAATGGGCGCAAAGGACTGTTCCTTTTAGGAGGCAGCTGGCTGATTGCCACCGTTGCGCTGGCGGGACCTGCCATCAACAAAGAGCCCATTCCGGTGTTCAGTGCGGGCAGCGGCCGTGTGTTAGTCATGGATATGTCAGTATCCATGTACGCCACAGATATGGTTCCCAACAGGTTAACCCAAGCCAAATTTCGGGCGACTGACCTTATCAACGCGCTGCCCGACGGGGATACAGGTTTGGTTGCCTATGCGGGCGACGCCTTTGTCATCAGCCCCCTGACAAGGGACAAGGCTACATTATTGAATCTGCTGCCGTCATTAAGCCCCGAAATTATGCCGCTGCTGGGCTCATCTCCGGCAGAAGGCGTAAGCCTTGCCAGAGACTTACTGATCAACGGCGGCCATCCCGCTGGCGACATAATACTGATGACCGACGGCCTGGATGAGGTCGATGCGGCTGATGTCCGCCGAGCGCTTAAAGACAGTAAACTGCGTCTCACCGTTTATGGATTTGGTACCGCTCAGGGCGCCCCCATGAAACTGCCCGATGGCAAGCTGGTCAGAGGTAATGATGATGAGTTGGTGATACCAAGGTTGGATGCCGCCATCCTGACCAGACTTGCCACCGACGAGCGTGGCGTTTGGGTTCCTTCTACCCTGGATGGCAGTGATATCAACCATTTGGTGAATTGGCTCGACCGGGAGGGCAACGCCACAGAAACAGAACTCAGTGGTGACAGCTGGCAGGATTTGGGACCCTATATCGCACTGTTACTGCTGGTACCGGCTTTACTTAGCTTCCGTAACGGTATCATCGGCGCACTGCTGCTGTGTACACTACTGCCCGCACTGCCACCAACAGCCGAGGCCAGCATTTGGCAAACCCATGACCAAAGCGCCATGGAAGCCTTCAAAGAAGGCAACTTCAAAGATGCGGCAAATGGCTTTGAGCGACCTGACTGGAAGGCCGCAGCCGATTACCGCGCCGGTAACTATGAGGCTGCCCTTGAGGGCTTTAACAAAGACCAATCTGCCACCGGACTCTACAACCAGGCTAATGCACTGATGCAACTTGGCAAATTTGAAGACGCTGCAAAACGCTACGCCGAGGCCCAGAAAAAAGACCCGGATCTTGCTGCTGCCAAACATAATCAAGCACTGGCTGAAGCCCTTGCCGAGCAGCAAAAGCAACAGCAGCAGAATGGCAACAGTGACAATCAGCGCGGCAAAGAAAAAAACGAACAACAGTCCCAGAACCAAAATCAGGAACAAAATCAGTCTGGCGAGCAAAATCAGGGTGAACAGAGCCAGCAAAGCAGTGCCGACCAGCAAGACTCATCTCAGGCGGATAATCAGCCCGGCGATAGCCAATCCTCCAAGGCGCAGCAGAACGGTCAACAAGCCAGTGACGATGCCAAACAGCAATCAGACGCTGAAGACCCATCAACCGAATCGGCTAATTCCGGCGCAGATGAGGCCACTGACACCCCAGCCGAGCAGGATGCGCCAATGAATGCTGATGCAGCTCAAGCTGCAGAGCAACAGGACATACAACATCAGCCCCGGCAGGCACCCGATCAGGGACAGGAAGCCAGACACTCGGCCAAGGCGAACGACAACCAGCAAGATGCCCAAAGCGCTTCGCAGGGTGACAAACAGCACGATGTCAAGGAAGAGCAGGCCGAGGTGGCCGTTGTCGACCCCAATATTGCGGAGTCTGACTTACCACCGGAGATGAAGCGTGCCTTAAAAGCGGTGAACGACGACCCTTCGGTACTGCTTCGTAATAAGATGCAACTGGAATATCAGATCCGCCGTGCCCGTGGCGATCACAGAAAGGAAAAAGAAAAGTGGTAAAACAGCTAATAACAGGCCTTTTTCTGTTGATGTTGAGCAACTGCAGCTGGGCGCTGAGTCGCCTGGATGCCTCTGTCGACAAAAACCCTGTGGGGCGTGAAGAAAGTTTTGTGTTAACGGTGGTAGCAGACGATGAAGTCGAATCCAGCCGTCTGAACACCTCTGCACTGATGAGAAATTTTCTTGTGGGGCGCACCAGCTTGAATCGCTCGACTCGCATCATCAATTTCGACAGCCATAAAGAAACCCGCTGGCAAATTTTACTTACCCCAAGAAATACCGGCGCCCTCCAAATTCCGGCCTTTACCATTGATGGAGTGTCGTCGGCCCCCATCACGTTAACGGTAAGCGATCAGGAAAATGTTGACCGTACCTCCAGCACCCTTTTTGTATCCTCAGAACTGCTCCACTCACAGGTATATTTGGGGCAAATGGCGCTCTACAAAGTCAAATTATACCTTGCTGTGGATCTTCAGCGTGGCGAGTTATCTGTACCCAATATCGAAGGCGGTCGGGTAAAACAACTGGGTGAAGACAAGGAGTTGTTGGAAATAGTCGAAGGCCGCAGATATAGAGTGATAGAACGTGTCTACGGTATCACGGCGGATAAGCCCGGCCGGCTGGCGATTACCCCCCCGGTATTTGAAGGAGACGCTCTGGTACCGGCCCGTGGCAATGGTGGCATGTTCAGCTTCAATGAAAGTCGTCCGGTACAAGCGACAGGTAAAGAGCAATTCCTGGTCGTAAAAGACAAACCTGAAAGCTGGCAGGGCAACTGGTTTGTTGCCGATTTAGTGGCGCTCAAAGAAGAGTTTCCGGAAGATATAGAAGAATTTGCCCTTGGCACCCCCATAACCCGTACCATTACCCTATTGGCATCCAACGCCGATGATACTGGCTTGCCATCTCTGACCAGTCAGCTGCCGGCTGAACTGAAAAGCTACCCGGAAAAGCCGGAAGTGAAAACCTTCCTGCGGGATGAACAGCTTGTGGTGCAACTGAGACTCACCGAGGCCATAGTCCCCAGTGAAATAGGTACCTTTGAGCTGCCGGCAATTGAAGTGCCATGGTGGAATCCACACTTGGCCAAACGGGAACTGGCAATAATCCCGGCACGTACCATTAGAGTAACAGGGGTAATGCCACAGACCTTGCCGCCCATGCCCGCCATCCAAAATGGGATGCAAACCAGTTCCGGTTACTGGCCCTGGATTGCCGCCTTTTTTGCACTGGGCTGGCTGCTTACCGCCGTTGCCTGGTTTTCCAGTCGCAGGTGTCAGATGCAAGACAATGAAACAGTATCCGCCCCCGCCCATTCAGCAGCCAAACTGGCACTGGTTCAAGCCTGCTCCGCGGGTGATGGTAAGGCCATGTTGAATATGACCCAGGCATATCTTTCAGCTCAAACCGGCGACAACATTACGCTGGAAAGAGCCAAAGCCTTGTCACCGCAACTGGCTGCGGCACTTGATGACATTCAACAGGCTCTGTACAGCAAACACAGCGGCAGCATCGACGGTGCACCCTTGCTAACGGCGCTGAACACGCTGCCGCTACCAGCCAAAGCGGATAGCATCACTGCACTCAAACCCTTAAATCCTTAGTAGGTTTTACCAACGCGCCATTGCGTGATTGCCTGAAATCCGCAATGCTACACTGAAAAATGCCAGGCCGTTCAAGCAAACCTTAAAGAGGTTCAGCACACGGCCCCGGCGTCAGGCCTCCCGCCCGGGAGGCTCGCTATTGGACTGGGGATAAAAATGTTTTCCACAATGCGAAAGAAATTCGCACCCGAGTCGGTCAATTCTGACATGCTGAATAAACAACGACGATACGACAGCCTGGTCAGGGCTCTGCATGCCGATGTGTACCGCTACGCCTACTGGCTGTGCGGCGACAAACATGTGGCCGAAGATATCACGCAGGAAACCTTTTTGCGTGCCTGGAAGGCATTGGATTCCCTGAAGGATGATAAGGCTGCCAAGGCGTGGCTTATCACCATTCTGCGCCGCGAAAACGCCCGTCGATTCGAGAGAAAGCAGTTTGATTACAGTGATATAGAGCAGGATGCACTGGAAGATGCCATCAGCCAGAGCAGTGAAGATGAGACGGAGCATTATTGGCTGAGACGGCAAATCGCCAAACTGGAGCCGGAATACCGCGAACCTTTGGTGCTGCAGGTGATTGGTGGATTCAGTGGTGATGAGATTGCCGAGCTGCTCGAACTGAACCGTAATACCGTGATGACGCGCCTCTTTAGAGCCAGAAACCAGCTTAAAGAAGCGCTCGAACAACCAGAATTCCGAGGTCAATCAAATGGATGAACTTGAGTTTCGCCGCCGAGCCTATGGCGAGCCCCAGAGTCAGGATCCTGATTTTTTGAAGGCCATTGGAGAAGCCGAAGGCCGTGACACCTTTGTCAATGAACTGAAAAGTCTCGACCGGCGCCTTGAGAAAGTCATGAAAGTAGATGTACCCGAGGAACTGGCCGATAAGTTGCTGCTGCGTCAACAACTGGTGCAACACCACCAAAGCCGCAGGCGCACGACCTTTTTAATTGCCTTGGCCGCCTCCATTGCCTTTGCCTTTGGCCTGAGCTTCAGTTTTCTTCGCCTGGGGCCGGTGGATTTAGGCGAGCATGCCCTCGCCCATGTTTACCATGAAGCCAAGGCATTAAAGAGTGAAGCCAATGTTGCACTAGGGGATCTCAATGCCAGTCTGGTGAGCATCCGCGGCCTTGAGCAGGCCCACTTCAACAGCACTCCAGGCCGGGTTGTATACAAGGCTTATTGTGACTTCCAGGGCGTACCCAGTCTGCATCTGGTGCTGGAAGGCGCTGAAGGCAAGGTTACCCTGTTTATAGTGCCGCTTGAACAGCGGATGCAACTCGATGAACAGTTTGCCGACAATCACTATCATGGGCTTGGCTTTAAAACCGAAGAAGCCTTTATGTTGCTGGTCGGTGAACAGGCCTCTGCAGTGCAAGCGGCTGAAAAAGCAATTCGGCAAAGCTTTATATAACTTCCCCTACGTCAGCTAACCTGACCGGCCCTCATTGTTGGGCACTGGTCAGATTAGCATCTCTGTTTTAGCCCCAATTGGGATCCCGCGCAAACTTCTGATAGCATGCTTTCACCAAGCCGGCTTCTTCATGAATCAAGCTGACGTAAAGCCTGCCAGCCTTATTGTCTTCGGGTTGGGACAACATAATTCAAATAAAAACTGACGGTTAACACAGCATGAGCATAGACACTCCGATTCTGGTCACTTTTGTGGGCTATCTGGTTCTGATGATGGGGATAGGTTTCTGGGCCTACAGGGCCACCGACTCCCTTGATGATTATATTCTGGGCGGCCGTAAAATGGGCCCCGGGGTTACAGCGTTGAGCGTTGGCGCATCCGATATGTCCGGCTGGTTACTGCTGGGCCTGCCTGGCGCCGTTTATCTGGGCGGACTGGGTGAAGCCTGGATAGGTATTGGTCTGGTATTCGGCGCCTGGCTGAACTGGTTGTTTGTCGCCAAGCGACTGCGTATCTACACCCAATTCGCCGATAACGCCCTGACGCTGCCAGATTTTTTCGAAAAACGTTTTCACGATAAAGCCGGTGTACTGCGTTTTGTCTCCGCCCTGACCATTCTGGTGTTCTTTACCTTTTATGCCTCCTCCGGCATGGTAGGCGGCGCTATTTTGTTTGAAAAGGTATTCGGTCTCGATTACACCGCAGCGCTGGTGATTGGTTCAGCCATTATCGTCGGTTATACCTTTATAGGCGGTTTTTTTGCGGTAAGCTGGACCGATTTTTTCCAGGGTTGCCTGATGCTGATCGCCCTGCTGATTGTACCCATGGCAATTTTTACCAACACAGGCAGCCATGCCAGCATAGACTCCCTGCCCCCTGAAATGCTGTCGCTAATCAGTGAAAATACCACCCTGCTCGGCGTGATTTCACTGATGGCCTGGGGTCTTGGCTACTTCGGTCAGCCACACATTCTGTCTCGCTTTATGGCAATTGAACGCCCGGAGCATCTGCCGGTTTCCCGTCGTATTGCCATGAGCTGGATGATAGTGTCACTGCTTGGCGCACTGGCCACAGGCCTTGCAGGCAGCCTGTATTTTGCCAACGAACCGCTGCAAAACGCCGAAACCGTATTTATTCATCTGGCACAAGTGGCCTTTAATCCCTGGATTGCCGGTCTGCTGATAGCCGCCATTCTTTCAGCCATCATGAGCACCATCGATTCCCAGTTGCTGGTGTGTTCAAGCGTGGTCACTGAGGACTTTTACCGTAAACTGCGCCCCAAGGCCAATGACAAGGAACTGATGCTGGTTGGCCGTTTTGGCGTATTGGCAATTGCCGTTATTGCAGGAGTGGTGGCGCTCGATCGCGAAAGCAGCGTGCTTGGTCTGGTAAGCTATGCCTGGGCGGGCTTTGGTGCCGCCTTTGGGCCAGTAGTACTGCTGTCGCTGTTCTGGCGTAATTACAGCAAGACCGGCGCCATCGCGACAATCATTACCGGCGCTTTGACAGTGGTAGTATGGAAGCAATTAAGTGGGGGTCTTTTTGACCTTTATGAAATACTGCCTGGCTTTCTGTTTGCCACCATTGCCGGTGTACTCCTGAGTAAAATGACAAAGGTGGATGAACAAGTCGCCGCTGCCTTTGACGGCTATACAAAGCAGCTGTAAATGCCAGCGCCCTGTTCCTGAGTCATCAAAACTGCAAAAAGCGTACACATGTACGCTTTTTTAATGTCTGAAAACTGCAACCTTTTGTATCCTGCAAAACCGGTAAAGACCCGCATCAATCCAAACGGCCGCCATTGAAAAATTTGCCGCAAGCCCACGCCAACTGGCCAGTACAGTCACAGGGGTAAACGCGGAAGCAGTTCAAAACTGCATTGCCTCACAAACTAAATTAACTGATTTTTAACAGTTTTTAACTAAAGCAAAAGCTCTGGTCGGACTTGTTGTGGTACAGTCATACTCCTAAGATGCCATGCTAATTTCTACCGACAGGCCACTTTGCCTTCGGCATGACCACAAAAAGAGAAGAGACGATGAAGTACTTCAACAAGACACTGCTTGCCGCCGCCGTTGCCTTGGCCAGCACCCAGACCATGGCTGCCGGTTTCCAGCTTAACAGCCATTCAGCTACAGGTGTTGGCCGTGCCTTCGCCGGTGATGCCGTTATTGCCGACAACGCCTCCGTATTGTCACGCAACCCAGCTGCCATGGCGCTGTTTGACAGTACCGCGCTTTCATTCGGCGTCACCTATGCCGATATCGATGTCACGGTAAAAGATGTTTGCCTGAGCGACGCTCCTGTATGTTTCGGCTCTGAAGATGCTGCTGCCGAAGCCAAAATCATCCCCAATTTCTACTACATCAATCCTGTCAACGATAAATGGGCCTTTGGTGTGGCGGCATTCTCCAACTTTGGCACCGGCACCGATGCAGGGGCTCTGGCCAACAATGCGGTGACCATTCCCGGCATAGGCACCATCCCTGCACCGGTTGATTTGCTGGGCAATACCGAAGTGGTGACCATGAACCTGAACGCCAGTCTGTCCTACCGTGTGAACGACCAGCTGAGCCTGGGTGCCGGTATCGACCTGATTTACGGTAAAGGTAAACTCACCCGTGAAGGCGCTTTGCCTGTACCGGGCGTTGGCATGACCAACATCAACCTGGTAAACGTGGATGCCGACGGCTGGGCCCTGGGCGGCATTGTAGGCGCAGTGTACGAGTTCAATGCCGACAACCGTATCGGTATGAGCTATCGTTTCAGCCCTGAATTTAAAGCCAGCGGCGACATCAGCCAGTTCGTGCGTCAGGCTGGCGCTGCTGCCAACTTCGATGAGATAGTTATCCCGCTGCCGGATATCTTCCAGATCGCCGGTTTCCATCAGCTGACCGAGAAGTTTGCCGTGCACTACACTGCCCAGTTCACCAGCTGGGGCGACTTCAAGGAAATCACCCTCGAAGATGGCCATTTAGGCGATACTGCAATCCCCTCCAGTCAGCTCAAGCATTATGCCTGGGATGATTCCTGGCTGTTCAGTGTAGGCGGTACTTATCAGCTGTCTGATACCTGGACTCTGCGTGGCGGTGTTATGCACGATAAAGGGGTCGTGGGCGAAATCAGCTCAATTTCCATCCCTGATTCAGACCGTAACTGGTACACCCTGGGTGCCAGCTACACCCTGAGCCACAACTCCACCATCGACTTCGGCGTTGCCTTCATTCGCGGTGAAGATGTTGAAGTACTGGAGCAAAGTGCCATCTACCCAAAAGAGCTCACTAACGGCCTGGTCGTGGCACATACCCGCTCCAATGCCACTTATTACTCTATGCAGTACTCTTATAAGTTCTGATAGCTGCACAAAAAACAGCCGCGCTTGTCGCGGCTTTTTTGTATCCATCGCCAGTGTCGCCTACCCTTAATTCAGGCAAACAGTGCCAAAAAAGGGGATAACACATGGCAAAGGTGATTGGATTGGGGGGCGTATTCTTTAAAAGCCCAAACCCGCAGGCGCTGGCAGAATGGTACAAAATTCATCTCGGGCTGCCAGTGGAGCATTGGGGGGGCTGCGCCTTTCGCGCCACCGAATTGCCAAAGAGCAGTTACAGTGTCTGGAGTCCCTTCGACGAATCCAGCGATTACTTTGCCCCATCCAAGCACGACTTTATGTTTAATCTGGTGGTAGATGATCTCGAAGGTGTGCTGACTCAGGCTGCTGCCGGTGGCGCTACAGTGCTGCCGCAACGGGAAGACACCGAATTCGGCCGCTTTGGTTGGTTTATCGACCCCGACGGCAACAAGGTGGAGCTCTGGCAAATGAAAGCAGCCAGCTGAATACATGTTCTCTGCGGATGCAACTTCACAATATTTCACGTATTCTTGGGTAAATTCTGTAATGACCGCAGGAAGTTACCTATGGAGAGAAATCTATCTCTGCCAGCCCTGCTGCTGGGCGTCTCTGTGGCGGCTGGCCTCGGGTTTCTTGGCATCAGCATCAAGGATACCGCCCAAAACCTGAAAGCAATGGAACGCACAGTCAGCGTCAAAGGCCTGGCCGAGCAGGAAGTAATGGCCAACATTGCCATTTGGCCCATTCGTTTCACAGAAGTGGACAACGAACTGCCACGGCTGTACGACACTGTAGAGACCAAAACCAATAAGGTGGTCGCCTTTCTTAAAAATCAGGGCTTTGGCGATGATGAAATCACCCTTTCCCTACCTGCCATTGAAGACAGAACCGCCCAGGGCTACAGCGATCCGAACCTGAAATTCCGCTACGCCGCCAAGGTAACAGTCTCACTGTACACAACCAAGGTTTCAGCCCTGCTGGAAGCCCGTAAGCAAATCGCTTCACTCGCCCGGGACGGCATAGCCATTGGTGGCAACGAGTACGAAAGCCGGCCCGAATTTCTTTACACTGAACTTAATGCCGTCAAGCCCGCCATGGTGCAGGAAGCCACCCAAAATGCCCGTGAAGTGGCCGAAAAGTTTGCCAAAGATTCAAGCTCCAGCCTCGGCAAAATCAAAACTGCCAGCCAGGGGCAGTTTATTATTTCGGACCGCGACAGCAATTCACCGCAAATTAAAAAAGTGCGGGTGGTCAGCACTGTGACCTATTATTTAACTGACTGATTTTCCGACGAGGGAAGCTGAGAGCTTCCCTTTGTTTTTATTACCATGATCACGCTCTATGAAATTTTTCTAATGAAATGATTGCCGAGCCCTGAACTTTTCATTAGAATTTTCTCATGAAACTTTTGGGAGCTTTGTTATGACCTCATTCAAACTGCTCATGGGCGCTTCTCTTTTTGCCCTGAGTCTGGGCGCCACGGCAGGCCAAACCTTCAAGGTACAGCACACAGATGAAGAGCAGCTGCTGACACTGGATGCCCTGATAGAACCGGTCAAGGCCGCCACCGTCTCTGCCCAGACCTCCGGCCGCATCGTGCAGATTCATTTTGATGTCAATGATGCAGTGCCTGCAGGTGCGGCACTGCTGGAGATCACCAGCAAAGAACAGGGGGCTTCACTTGCCGCCGCGGAAGCCGATTATGCCCGCGCCATTGCCGTAAACACCGAGGCGCAGGCTACATTAAAGCGTTTCCAGGATCTGTTCCCCAAGGGTGCCATATCCAAAGGCAACCTGGATGAAGCCATCGCCCGCGCCAAAAGCAGCGAACAGGCCGTTACTGCCGCCAATGCGGCCATTGTGCGTGCCCGCGAGTCATTGAGCTACACCACAGTGTACGCCCCCTTTGCCGGCGTTCTCACCGGGCGTCACATCGAGCTGGGGGAAACCGTTAACCCCGGTCAGCCACTGCTGTCAGGATTTGATACCGAGCATATGCGTGCCGTGATGCAGGTGCCCGGCCGTTATCTTGATGGCCTCAGAGCCAACCCCAAAGTGAGTGTCACCCTGGCCGATGGTCGCACCCTGGATTCAGATGCACTGACCATCTTCAGTTTCGCTTCACCGCAGAGTCACAGTTATCAGGTACGCATCGACTTACCCCAAGGCACCCAAGTACAGCCAGGCAGCTGGGCCAAGGCCAGCTTTGTACAGGGTAAACGCCCCATGTTGCTGATCCCCGCTTCGGCGTTGGTTAAGCGCGGCGAACTGAGTGCCGTTTACCTGATGCACGGCGACAAACCAGTGCTGACCCAGGTGCGTACCGGCAAGGTTCAGGGTGACAGAGTCTCTATTCTCTCTGGCCTCAGCGATGGCGACATCATTGCCATTGATGGCTATGCCGTTAACGCCCACTGATGTTGAGGATGAGCCATGACTGACTCAAACAAAGCTGCACTCGGGATCTCGGGCCGTATTGCCAGCGCCTTTCAGGCCAGTGCCATCACCCCTCTGCTGGCGCTGCTGGCACTGCTGCTTGGCCTGTTTGCGATAATGATCACCCCAAAGGAAGAAGAGCCACAAATTGATGTGACCTTCGCCGACGTCTTTATCCCCTTCCCCGGTGCCACTCCGGCGGAGGTGGAGCATTTGGTGACCCTGCCTGCCGAGCAGGTTATTTCTGAAATCAAAGGCATAGATACCCTTTACTCGTTTTCGCAGCCAGATGGTGCCCTTATCATTGCCATCTTTGAGGTTGGGGTAAAACGCAATGACGCCATTGTGGCGCTCTACAATCAGATTTATTCCAACCTCGACAAGCTACCCAGCAACGCTGGCGTTGGTGAGCCATTAATCAAGCCCCGCGGTATTGATGACGTGCCCATTGTCAGCTTGACCCTTTGGTCAGAGTCTCCCCAGACAACACCGGAACAACTGACTCATGTTGCCCGTGGGCTGGAAACCGAGCTTAAGCGCATTCCCGGCACCCGCGAGATCTACACCCTCGGACAACATGAGTTGGTTCTCAATGTACGCATTGATCCGGCCGCCCTGTCGGCCTATAGCCTGAGTTATGCCGATATCAATCAGGCGCTGATGGGCAACAATCAGATTTCCATGCCCATGCCTCTGGTGCAGGACAATCAGGAAATCAAGGTGCAGACCGGCCAGTTCCTGCGCAGTGTCGATGATGTGCGCGATCTGGTGGTAGCGGTACGCACCGGCGCCAACGGCCACAGTGAGCCGGTTTATCTGGCGGACTTGGCCGAAGTAAGTCTGAAGAGTGACCTGCCCCGCGCTCAGGTACAACACGTCAACAAAAACGGCAGCTATCCCGCAGTGACCATTGCCATTGGTAAACAAAGTGGTATGAACGCGGTGGATATTGCCGATGATGTAATTGCACGCCTGGCGGTGCTGGAAAACACCCTGCTGCCTGCAGATGTGCATGCCACAGTGTCGCGCAACTACGGTGAAACCGCCGCAGACAAGTCAAATACACTGATTTTTAAACTGATGTTTGCAACCGCCGCAGTGGTGGTACTGGTACTCTTTACCATGGGCATGCGTGAAGCCATGGTGGTTGGCATTGCCATTATCATCACCCTGGCACTGACCCTGTTTGCCAGCTGGGCCTGGGGCTTTACCTTAAACCGGGTGTCGCTGTTCGCACTTATCTTCTCCATCGGCATTCTGGTTGATGATGCCATTGTGGTGGTGGAAAACATTCACCGCCATATGGCCATGGGCAAAACGTCCATGAAAGAGCTTATTCCCGTGGCCGTGGATGAAGTAGGCGGCCCGACCATTCTTGCCACCTTTACTGTTATCGCCGCCCTGCTGCCGATGGCCTTTGTATCCGGCCTGATGGGGCCTTACATGAGCCCGATTCCAATCAACGCCAGCATGGGCATGTTGATTTCGCTGGCAGTAGCCTTTGTACTCACCCCCTGGCTGAGTCGCAAGCTGCTTAAACCCCATGAGCCACATACGGAGTCAGCCAGTAATGCCGGCCCTCATGGCGGAGAAGATCCGCGCATGGTGCGCCTGTTCACCCGCCTGATAGGCCCCTTCCTTGGCGGTGATAAAGGCCGAAAAGCACGCCTAAGTCTTGGGCTCGGTATCGTTGGCCTTATTATGGTGGCTGTTGCGCTTCCTGTACTGCAGGCTGTCGTACTTAAGATGTTGCCCTTTGACAACAAATCCGAGTTCCAGGTGATAGTAGATATGCCGGAAGGCACTACTTTCGAAGAAAACCTCAAACTACTGCATGCGCTGGCCGATGAATTAGCCACCGTGGAAGAAGTACAACACATGCAGCTCTATGCCGGCACGGCGGCACCAATGAACTTTAATGGTCTGGTGCGTCACTACTTCCTGCGCTCAAGCCCCGAGCTTGGCGATATTCAGGTAAATCTGGTGGATAAGCAGCACCGTAGCCGCGACAGTCACAGTATTGCCCTGGCAGTGCGCTGGCCGCTGCAGGAAATTGGTCGCCACTTCAACGCCAATATCAAAGTAGTAGAAGTGCCACCCGGACCACCAGTCTGGTCTCCGATTGTTGCCGAAGTATATGGCCCCAACGATGCTCTGCGGCAGGAGGCTGCGCGTAAGGTACTGGGAGTATTTGAAACCACCGAAGATGTTGTCGATATGGACATATTCCTGCCTGCAACACAACAAAAATGGCAGGTTGTCATCGATCGCAGCAAGGCCGCACTCCTCGGTGTGCCCTATGGCTCGATTGTGGATCTTGTGGCTACCTCAGTGGGTGGAAAGGATGTGAGCGTGCTCCACATGGACAACCGCTCCCGCCCTGTGCCTATCCGGTTACAGCTTGAAGAGGCCAGTAAGCTGGATCTGGATGCCATTCTGGGCATGACTCTGCCCGGCTACCGCGCACAGGTGGCGATATCTGAACTTGTGAGCATCCGTAAAGGGCTGATAGATGCGCCCATTATCCATAAAAATCTCATCCCCATGGTGATGGTGGTGGCGGACATGGCTGGCCCGCTGGACAGCCCGCTGTATGGCATGTTCGAGATGGCAGGAACCATCAGCGACAGCGACGACATGGGCTATACCCAGCACTATGTGAATCAACCATCTGGGCTGACTGACGTGGCGGTGCTGTGGGATGGTGAATGGAAAATCACCTACGAGACCTTCCGCGATATGGGCATTGCGTACGCGGTGGGGATGATAGCCATTTACCTGCTGGTAGTAGCGCAGTTTCGCTCCTATCTGGTGCCGCTCATCATCATGGCGCCCATTCCGCTGACCGTGATAGGGGTAATGCCCGGCCATGCTCTGCTGGGGGCACAGTTCACCGCCACCTCCATGATTGGCATGATTGCCCTGGCGGGGATTATTGTCCGCAACTCGATTTTGTTGGTCGACTTTATTAATCAGGAAGTTGACCGCGGTGTGCCCTTTGCTCAGGCGGTTATCCATTCGGGTGCGGTGCGGGCCAAACCCATCATGCTGACAGCGCTTGCCGCCATGATTGGTGCGCTGTTTATTCTGGACGATCCTATCTTCAACGGCTTAGCCATCAGTTTGATTTTTGGGATCTTTATTTCAACCATTTTGACTCTGGTCGTCATCCCCGTGCTCTATTATGCCTTTATGAGACACGGGCATGAGACTCATTAACCCACCGTAATAGGGAGAAAAGGTATGTCACTCGAACGCTCAATAATGGCCTTTGCTGGCTTTATGGTACTGCTGTCACTGGCACTGACCGCCTTGGTACATCATAATTTTGTCTGGCTAACCGTGTTTGTCGGGGCTAATCTGTTCCAAAGCGCCTTCACCGGATTTTGTCCCGCTGCCATGCTGATGCGCAAAATGGGCATAAAATCGGAAGCAGAGCTTTGTAAACTGAAACAGTAGGTTTATAAAACCAATATAATAATCAAGGAGATACCGTGAACAAACTGGCCAAAGTCTGGCATATAGCTCTGCTGACTGTCACCCTGCTTTTTGCTGCCAACCCTGTGTTTGCCGACGATAAAGATCCCAAAGCAGCTTGGGAGCTTATCAAGCAGGGGGCCATGGTGGTGGATGTACGAACGCCAGAAGAATTTGCTGAAGGTCATATCGAAGGAGCCATCAATATTCCCTTCGAGCAGATCAACTCAGAATTTGCTGCACTCGGTATCAGCAAAGACACTAAGGTTGTTCTCTATTGCCGCAGTGGCCGTAGAAGTGGTATTGCCAACGATGCATTGATTGCTGCGGGGTATAACCATACGTATAACGGTGGTGGTTATCAGGCCCTTATCTCAACAGGAAAACAGGCCGTCAAAACCAACTGACTGATAAATGATGATATTTAAGGCACCTTATTGGTGCCTTTTTGTTATATATCCGCGTTTGAACGCAGTTTGGGAAACAGTACATAAATCTGCAGAGTCTCAAAAGATCAATTTCCGATACTTTATTGGCATGCGATCCAGTAAAACGATGCTTATAATACAATAACAAATATGTTATTCCCAATTGGAATAAATAGCCACAATCAATATCAAAATCAACCACTTAAAATAAATCGGACTTTTAAGGGAACAACGCGGTAACCTGTTCAGCAATCCATGCAAATGAATGCAAATTCACAACCCACCTTTTAAATCAATGACTTGAGCCATTATCACGCATATTTAGTCGAATAATATCGCCTGAACAGTCAGTTACTACAACACGGCATTCCGTTTACATTTAATTTACAACTGCATCACAGGTAGATACATTCACTGCCGGAAATGGAAAATTTTCGCAGTTATACCGAATGGAAGCCCAATAACAACTATATGTTCTGCCTCTTGCAACACGGAAGACGAGTATGACAAGCAAAAACACAAAAACTTTCGCCCTGGGTTTATCAACCCTGGCACTGGCTATTTCTGCCGGTGTCCACGCAGCACCTGCCAACGGTATCTTTGCCGATGGTGAACACTCACCTCTGCCTAAGCGTTATGTTGTTAAATTTAAAAACAACGCCGCAGCCGAACTGTTCAGTGCACAGGACAGCATCAACAGCATGCAGTACCAGCCACGTACCCATGAAGTATTTGGTCATCACCGTGCTCTGAATGCCGCCAGCGCAAAAGAAATGAAGCGTATTGGTCGCAGCAACGCCTACTCTGTCAAACTGGACAATCAGGGCATCAAGGCCCTGCGTGCGCGCGCTGACGTTGAATTTGTAGAAGAAGACATGCCACGTCGCCTGCTGTCTGAAACCACTCCATGGGGCCAAACCTTTGTTGGTGCTACCCAGCTGGCCGATAATCTGAGCGGTAACCGTACCGTCTGTATTATCGACTCAGGCTATGATCGCAGCCACCCTGATTTGTCCGGCAACAATGTGACCGGAACCAACAACTCTGGCACTGGCAACTGGTTTGAGCCAGGCAATAACAACGCCCACGGTACTCACGTAGCTGGCACCATTGCCGCTATTGCCAACGGTGAAGGCGTAGTGGGTGTATTGCCTAACCGCAATGCCAACATCCACGTAATCAAGGTATTCAACGAATCAGGCTGGGGTTATTCATCCAGTTTGGTCAGCGCCGTTGACACCTGCGTATCCAACGGTGCCAACGTGGTCTCCATGTCTCTGGGTGGCGCGGGCTCAAGCACCACTGAGCGCAACGCCCTTGCAGCTCACTATAACAACGGCGTACTGCTGATTGCTGCTGCCGGTAACGACGGTGACAACACCCACAGCTACCCAGCCTCTTACGACAGCGTAGTGTCGGTAGCTGCAGTGGACAGCACCAAGCAGCACGCTGCATTTTCTCAGTACACCAATCAGGTGGAAGTGTCCGGTCCGGGCGAAGCCATTCTGTCTACCGTTACTCGCGGCGAAGGCCGTCTGGCTGACATCGTAGTCGGTGGCCAGTCTTACTTCAATAATGGCGTTGTACCTCATAACCGTCTGGTGAAGTCAGGTACCAGCTATGCTCCTGCCCCAATTAATGGCACTGTAACCGCCACTCTGGCAGAGTGTAGCGTGTCTGGCACCACCTTTAACTGCGGCAACATGGCCGGTAAGGTGTGTCTGGTAGAGCGTGTTGGCAACCAGGGTTCAAGCTACCCTGAAATCAACGCGGCCAAGGCCTGTCAAAACGCCGGTGCCTCAGCCACCATCGTATACTCAAACACCGCACTGCCAGGTCTGCAGAACCCATTCGTAGTGGATACCAACAGTGAACTGACCAAGGTGTCTGTATCAGTTGACCGTGCAACAGGCCTTGCCCTGCGCAGCCGCATTGGCTCTTCTGTAACCGTATCCAACAATGGCGGTCAGGACTACGAGTACTACAATGGTACCTCCATGGCGACCCCACACGTGTCCGGCGTTGCCACTCTGGTGTGGAGCTATCACCCAGAATGTAGCGCGGCTCAGGTACGTGCGGCCCTGCGCGCAACAGCTGAAGATCTGGACGTTGCCGGTCGTGATGACAGAACCGGTTACGGCTTGGTTAACTCCGTAGCTGCCAAAGAATATCTGGATGCCTCCTGTGACGGCCCAACCAATGGTGGTGGCGGTAACGGTGGTTCTGATGCCCAGATGACCAATGGCGTTGCCAAGTCCAATCTGGCCGGCACCAAGGGTGATGAACTGCACTTCTACATCGACGTGCCAGCAGGTGCTACCAACCTTAACTTCGCTATGAGCGGTGGCAGCGGTGATGCTGACCTGTACGTTCAGTACGGTGCAGCCCCAACCACCGGCAGCTACGACTGCCGTCCTTGGAAAGGTGGCAACACCGAGTCTTGCCCGATTGCCAATGCACAGGCAGGTACCTACTATGCCATGGTGCAGGGTTACAGTGATTTCAGTGGTGTTAACCTGGTTGCCAGCTACACTGATAACGGCACTGGCACCGGTGGTGGTACCACAGGTCCTGTGAGCTACACCAACACTGATAACTACAGCATTCCAGACAACAACACCGCCGGCATCACCAGCTCTATCAATGTGAGCCGCACCGGTGATTCAGGTACTGTCACTGTTGAAGTGAACATTGTTCACACCTACATCGGTGATTTGAAGGTGGAACTGATTGCCCCTAATGGCCAGGTTGCCGTGCTGCATAGCAACACAGGTTCAGGCACCGACAACATCAACAAGACCTACACAGTGAACACCTCAGGTATCGAGTCTAAAGGTACCTGGAAACTGAAAGCAGTTGACAGCGCCCGCCGTGACACTGGCTACATTGATTCATGGAAACTGTCTTTCCAGTAATCCAGTAAGCCACAACAAAAAGGAGCCATATGGCTCCTTTTTATTTTTTTAGCTGGATAACAAAGCTAACGCAGCTGCCACTGCTTCAACAGTTGTGGCTGCAAACTCAAATCCAACCGACCATTGGAGATAAGCAGTCCCCCTTCCTCATCAATGGTCACGGCAAGGTGCATACCCCGCTCAACAAAAGGCAAAGTTGCATCAAGTTGTTGATTGCTAAAGGCCAGCACCTGAAGATGGCCGATACGCTCATACTTACCCTGATGCTGCTTCCACCAACCAGTCAAATCCTGACCGCCATAGGCACACACCAACACCTTATCAGCACGGTGACTGGCGCGCTTAATGCGCTTCTCATCCGCAAGCCCAAATTCAACCCACAGGCGGTACTGGCCATCGAGTCCCG
>NZ_JBFKLW010000009.1:0-83925 GCF_041630135.1 Shewanella sp. | reverse complement strand
GGTAGCGCATCTGCTTTGGGAGCAGAGGGTCAGAGGTTCGAATCCTCTATCACCGACCAAATTATAAGTCGCTGCAGTAATGCATCGATTGCCCAGGATAGGCTTCAACGATTGTTGATACCTTGCGCCCGTAGCTCAGTTGGATAGAGCATCCGCCTTCTAAGCGGATGGTCGCAGGTTCGAATCCTGCCGGGCGTGCCAAAAATTCAGTGGTGACTGTAGCTCAGTTGGTAGAGTCCCGGATTGTGATTCCGGTTGTCGTGGGTTCGAGCCCCATCAGTCACCCCACTTCTTCATAGAAGGTTAAAAAGCGGCCAATGGCCGCTTTTTTTCTATCTTTATACCCGTCTTTCAGGCTCGACTCAGGCAATAACGGTGGCTATAATGTCGCGTCTTGATAACTGCCAACTATCTGCGGCCCGTGCTGGCGCGTCAGTCGCGACAGGCATTAAAGTCAATTTAACAAGATCAAGAACTGAACACCTGAATAGTTGATGACTCGGCTATTTACAAAGGACGTTAGACATATTTCGAGGTAAAACAATGCAAGTTTCTGTTGAAACAACTCAAGGCTTAGAGCGTCGCCTGACCATCTCTGTACCTGCCGAGCAGATCGAGAAACTGGTTAACGAGAACCTGAAGCGCGAAGCCAAGCGTGCCCGTATTCCTGGTTTCCGTCCTGGTAAAGTTCCTATGAGCGTTATCAGCAAGCGCTATGGCGCCGCTATCCGTCAGGACGTGACTGGCGAAATCATGCAGCGCAACTTTGTTGAAGCTATCATCGCTGAAAAACTGAACCCAGCTGGCGCACCTATGTTTGCTCCTGGCAGCAGCGACGCTGAGAAGTTTGAGTTCGTGGCAACTTTTGAAGTGTATCCAGAAGTTGAACTCAAGGGCCTGGACACCATCGAAGTCGAACAGCCAAAGGCTGAAGTAACTGCCGCTGATGTAGACAGCATGATTGAAACTCTGCGCAAGCAGCACGCTACTTATGAAGCTGTTGAGCGCGCTGCCGAAGATGGTGACAAAGTGACCATGAACTTCGTAGGCAGCATCGACGGTGAAGAATTCGAAGGTGGCAAGGCTGAAGGTTTTGACCTGCAGCTGGGCAGCGGTCGTATGATCCCTGGCTTCGAAGAAGGCATCAAAGGCCACAAGGCCGGTGAAGAATTCGATATCGACGTGACATTCCCAGAGGAATACCACGCCGAAAACCTGAAAGGCAAAGCGGCCAAGTTTGCTATCACTCTGACTGAAGTGAAAGCGGCCAACCTGCCAGAAGTGAACGATGAGTTCGCCAAGCTGTTCGGTATCACTGACGGTGGCGTTGATGCCCTGAAAGCTGAAATCACTAAGAACATGGGACGTGAGCTGGACCAGGCGCTTAAAGCCAATGTGAAAGAGCAGATTATCAATGGTCTGCTGGCTGCTAACGAGATCGAGCTGCCAAAAGCGCTGATCGACGGCGAAATCAACGTACTGCGTCGCCAGGCCGTTCAGCGTTTTGGTGGCCAGAATGCCAACATGCCTGAACTGCCAGCCGAACTGTTTGCTGAGCAAGCTGAGCGCCGCGTAAAAGTAGGTCTGCTGCTGGGTGAAGTGATAAAGTCAAATGAACTGCAAGTGGAAGATGAGCGTGTTCAGGCGCTGATCGCTTCTATGGCGTCTGCCTATGAAGATCCATCTGAAGTCATCGAATACTATAACGGCAACAAAGAGCTGATGCAGAACATGCGCAATGTGGCTCTGGAAGAGCAAGCCGTTGAAGCGCTGCTTAAATCTGCAAAAGTAACCGAGAAGGAAGTTGCTTTTGAAGAATTTATGAACAAGGCTACCGGTCGCGCGTAACCGTAGCTTGACTTGTTTGGCGTTAAGCCATTTATAATGGCTCGTATGAGGCTCCTCGTGCGAGCCATTTTTATTTAGGGAAGGGATAAATGCATAACGCACCGGAATCAGTATTCAATGCGCTCGTACCTATGGTAGTTGAACAGACTGCCAAAGGTGAGCGTTCCTACGATATCTATTCACGTCTGCTGAAAGAGCGTGTCATCTTCCTGGTGGGTCAGGTAGAAGAGCACATGGCCAACCTTATCGTAGCGCAGCTGCTGTTTCTGGAATCGGAAAACCCTGATAAAGAGATTTACCTCTATATCAACTCCCCCGGTGGCTCGGTAACTGCGGGTATGGCGATCTACGACACCATGCAGTTCATTAAGCCGAAGGTCAGCACTGTCTGCATCGGTCAGGCCTGCAGCATGGGCGCATTTTTGCTGGCTGGTGGCGAGAAAGGCATGCGTCACTGCTTGCCTAATTCAAGGGTGATGATCCACCAACCATTGGGTGGTTTCCAGGGACAGGCATCGGATATCGCTATCCATGCTCAGGAAATTTTAGGCATTAAGCATAAACTCAACCAGATGCTGGCGCATCACACCGGTCAACCGATGGAAGTGATTGAGCGCGACACCGATCGTGACAACTTCATGAGCGCAGAGCAGGCGGCAGAGTATGGTCTTATCGACTCGGTGCTGACCAGCCGCTGATTTTTGCTGATTGCTGGGCTAAGCTCAGGTAAACAGGGTTGAGAGATACAAGCGATGGATACATCGCAAACGGGGTAAAGTAATGGGCGATAACAAGAGTGGTGATGGCGGCAAGCTGCTGTATTGCTCTTTCTGCGGAAAGAGCCAGCACGAAGTGCGAAAGCTGATCGCCGGACCATCTGTGTATGTATGTGACGAGTGTGTCGAGCTTTGCAACGACATCATTCGTGAAGAGATTAAAGAGATCTCGCCTAAGCGGGATCAGGACAAGTTGCCGACGCCTCATGAGCTGAGAGCGCACCTTGATGATTACGTCATTGGCCAGGAAAAAGCCAAGAAGGTGTTATCGGTCGCTGTGTATAACCACTATAAGCGTCTGCGCAATGGCAGCCCCAAAGAAGGGGTTGAGCTTGGCAAGAGTAACATCCTGCTGATTGGCCCTACCGGTAGTGGTAAGACTCTGCTGGCCGAAACCCTGGCGCGCTTCCTCAATGTGCCCTTTACCATGGCCGATGCTACCACCCTGACCGAAGCCGGTTATGTGGGTGAGGACGTTGAGAACATCATTCAAAAACTGCTGCAAAAGTGCGATTACGATGTAGAAAAGGCACAGCGTGGCATCGTCTATATCGATGAAATCGACAAAATCAGCCGTAAGTCCGACAACCCCTCCATCACCCGTGATGTGAGTGGTGAAGGCGTTCAGCAGGCGCTGCTGAAGCTGATTGAAGGCACAGTGGCTGCGGTGCCGCCCCAGGGTGGCCGTAAACATCCACAGCAGGAGTTCCTGCAGGTGGATACATCCAAGATCCTGTTTGTGTGTGGCGGTGCCTTTGCCGGACTTGAGAAGGTGATTGAGCAGCGTACCCATACCGGCAGTGGTATTGGATTTGCTGCCCAGGTTAAGGGAAAAGCGGACAAAGAAAGTATGTCCAGCGTTTTGTCTCAGGTGGAGCCGGAGGATTTGGTTAAGTACGGTCTGATCCCCGAATTCATCGGCCGATTGCCCGTCGTGGCGACTCTGGCGGAGCTGGATGAAGACGCGCTTATCCAAATTTTGTCACAGCCCAAGAATGCGTTGACCAAGCAATATGCAGCACTGTTTGAGATGGAAGGGGTTGAGCTTGAATTCCGTGAAGATGCCCTGAAAGCGATTGCCCAAAAGGCCATGTCGCGCAAGACGGGAGCCCGGGGTCTTCGCTCAATAGTTGAAGGCATATTGCTGGATACCATGTATGACCTGCCTTCTCAGAACGGTGTAAGTAAGGCTGTGGTGGATGAATCAGTGGTTAAGGGAGAGTCAGCCCCAATCCTGATTTACGAGCAAACCGAACCTCAGGCCGCCAGCGGCGACCAATAATTGGTCATTTGCTTTCAAGAAGATACTAAAGGAGTCCAATTGGGCTCCTTTTTTACATTTGAGCCATTGAAAGGGCGGAAACTGCCCCAATATACTCGGATATAGTCCATCTGATACGGAATCGAGTTATGTCCCAAGAGCGTGAAGCGCATTTCGAATTGCCGGTCCTGCCACTGAGAGACGTGGTAGTGTACCCCCATATGGTCATTCCGTTATTCGTGGGTCGTGAGAAGTCCATTCGGTGCCTGGAAACTGCCATGGCACAGGACAAGCAGATCATGCTTGTGGCCCAGCGCGATGCGGAGCTTGACGAACCTGCCGCGGACGACATTTTTGAAGTCGGTACCATCGCCTCTATTTTGCAATTACTCAAACTGCCTGATGGTACAGTCAAGGTGCTGGTTGAAGGTGGCCGCCGCGCCCGCGTGGCCCGCTTTACTCAGGAAGAGCCTTTCTTTATTGCCCGGATAGATGAGTTGCCTTCGGACCCTCTGGCCGAAAAAGAAGAAGAGGTGCTGGTGCGCAGCGCCATCGCCCAGTTTGAAGGTTATATCAAACTCAATAAGAAGATCCCGCCGGAAGTGCTGACTTCTATGTCTGGCATTGATGAAGCGGCGCGTCTCGCTGATACCATGGCGGCGCATATGCCGCTCAAGCTGGAAGACAAGCAGTCCGTGCTTGAGATGGTGAATGTTGGCGAGCGCCTTGAGTACCTGATGGCGATGATGGAAGCCGAAATCGATTTGCTGCAGGTGGAGAAGCGCATTCGCTCCCGAGTGAAAAAGCAAATGGAGAAAAGTCAGCGCGAGTACTACCTGAATGAGCAAATGAAAGCCATTCAAAAGGAACTTGGCGATCTGGATGAAGGCCACGACGAGTTCGAGACTCTCAATCGTAAGATTGAAGAGGCTAAAATGCCCGCCGATGCCAAAGATAAGGCTCAGGCTGAACTGAACAAGCTGCGGATGATGTCGCCGATGTCGGCCGAAGCCACTGTGGTGCGTTCCTACGTTGATTGGATGACCTCGGTGCCTTGGTTTGAGCGCTCCAAAATCAAGCGCGATCTGTCCAAAGCCGAACAGGTGCTCAATGCTGACCACTATGGTCTTGAGAAGGTTAAAGAGCGCATCCTTGAGTATTTGGCGGTTCAGACCCGGGTGAAGCAGCTCAAAGGTCCAATTCTGTGTCTGGTAGGCCCTCCGGGTGTAGGTAAGACCTCGCTGGGGCAGTCGATTGCCAAGGCGACTGGACGTAAGTACGTGCGAGTGGCGCTGGGTGGCGTGCGTGACGAAGCGGAAATTCGCGGTCACCGTCGTACCTACATCGGCTCTATGCCTGGCAAAATCATTCAGAAGATGGCCAAAGTGGGCGTAAAAAACCCGCTGTTCCTGCTGGATGAAATCGACAAGATGAGCTCCGACATGCGCGGTGACCCGGCGTCAGCCCTGCTGGAAGTGCTGGATCCCGAGCAGAATGCCACCTTTAACGATCACTATCTGGAGGTTGATTACGATCTGTCCGATGTGATGTTTGTGGCCACCAGTAACTCCATGGATATTCCGGGCCCGCTGCTGGACCGTATGGAAGTTATTCGTCTGTCCGGTTACACCGAAGACGAGAAGCTCAATATCGCCAAACAGCACTTAATGCCAAAGCAGGTAGAGCGCAACGGCCTGAAGCCCCATGAGATCAGTGTCGATGATGGTGCGATTCTCGGCATTATTCGTTACTACACCCGCGAAGCGGGCGTGCGTGCCCTTGAGCGCGAGCTGTCCAAGATTTGCCGCAAGGTCGTTAAACAAATCCTGCTGGATAAAGCCGTTAAGCACGTGGATGTGACAGGTGACAACCTCAAGTCATTCCTCGGTGTGCAGCGCCATGATTACGGCAAGGCTGAGTCGAACAATCAGGTTGGCCAGGTAACAGGCCTTGCCTGGACCCAGGTAGGCGGTGACCTGCTGACCATTGAAGCCACCTCCGTGGCCGGTAAAGGCAAGCTCACCTACACAGGTTCGCTTGGTGATGTCATGCAGGAGTCGATTCAGGCGGCGATGACCGTGGTGCGTGCCCGCGCCGAGCAGCTGGGCATCAACCCCGACTTTTACGAGAAGCGTGACATCCACGTGCATGTGCCTGAAGGCGCTACGCCAAAGGATGGCCCATCTGCAGGCTGTGCTATGTGCACCGCACTGGTCTCCAGCCTCACCGGTAACCCGGTGCGTGCCGATGTGGCCATGACCGGCGAAATCACCCTGCGCGGCGAAGTGCTGCCCATTGGTGGCCTGAAGGAAAAACTGCTTGCGGCTCACCGCGGTGGTATCAAGCATGTGCTTATCCCCAAAGAAAACGAGCGTGACCTTGAGGAAATCCCGGCTAACGTCGTGGCTGACCTGCAAATTCACCCGGTTCGCTGGGTGGATGAAGTGCTGAAACTGGCGCTTGAGCGCCCGGTTGAAGGCTTCGAAGTGGTAAAAAACGCAGGATAAGGTAAAAAAGTGTTCCACAGACCTAAAAAAAGTGAAAAAAGGGGCTTAACAAAGCCCTCGGCTGTGGTAGCCTAGGTTCGTGGAGAGCCAGCACCTCCCAAACCCTTGGCAGGGCTGGCTTTGAGCTGTATCCAACTATGATTATTTCGTTTTTCGTTGCTGCTTGAACTTTGGTTTCAAGCTTGTTATAAAAGCCTCCGCAGACCGCTCTAGAGAAGGATTTGGTTGCGGCGCAAAAAAATTACATTCAAGGGGATGACATGAATAAATCTGAACTGATCGAGAAAATTGCTTCTGGTGCTGACATTTCCAAGGCGGCTGCCGGCCGTGCACTGGATTCTTTCATCGCTGCTGTGACTGAAGGTCTGAAGGACGGCGGTAAGATTTCCCTGGTTGGTTTTGGTACATTTGAAGTTCGTGAGCGTGCTGAGCGTACCGGCCGTAACCCACAGTCTGGCAAAGAGATCACTATCCCTGCTGCCAAGATCCCAGCGTTCAAAGCTGGTAAAGCTCTGAAAGACGCTGTCAACTAAGACTCGCCTTTGTAGGCTTTCGTTCTTCAAGCACTGCGAATGCGGTGCTTTTTACGAATTGAAGGACTTTGGTGTCAGTGCTGAAGTCTGGAGTGACAAAACAACGTCATTCCTGAAAAGTTACATAAAGGCGCATCCTTACTGAGATGCGCTTTTTTATTTCAATCACAAGAGTAACAAGCGGGACATCTGATGTTAGAAAAGATCCGTGAAGGTGCCCAAGGTACCATTGCCAAGAGCATCCTGGTGCTGGTAATCCTTTCCTTTGCCTTTACCGGCGTAAGCAGCTATTTGGGTTCTTCTACCGAAGCTCCTGCTGCTACCGTTAATGGTGAAGAAATTTCAAAATCTGCGCTGGAACAAGCCTTCCAGAGTGAAAAGGCGCGGATGGAGCAGCAACTGGGTGAAATGTTCGAAACCCTCGCGGCAGATGACAACTACTTGCGTTCTATCAAGCAGGGGGTGCTGGAACGTCTTATTGCCGACAAGTTGCTGGATCAGACTGCTACCGAATTGGGATTGCGTGTTTCTGACGCGCAGATCAAACAGGCCATTGTTGATGAGCCAGCCTTCCAAACTGACGGCAAGTTTGATAACGAGCGTTATCTCGCAATCCTGCGTCAGTTGGGTTATCAAACCAACAGTTTCCGCGACATGATGCGTGTTGATATGACCCGTCGTCAGTTGCTTAATGCGTTGGTAGGCAGTGAGTTTGTGTTGCCAGGAGAGGGCAAACTTGTAGCAGAGCTGCAGGGCCAGACCCGCGATCTGCGTTATCTGGTGGTTGAAGCCGCAGCATTTGAAACGGGTATTACTGTTACCGATGAGGAAGCCAAGAGCTTTTACGATAGCAACGCTGATCAGTTCATTAACCCTGAACAGGTAAGCCTTGAGTACTTGATGCTGTCAGCCGAGTCACTGGCCGATGCCATTACCGTAACCGACGAGCAAGCTAGCGCTTATTATGATGAGCACATGAGCCAGTACAAGACCGCTGAAAAGCGTCTGGCGGCACACATCCTGGTGAATCTGGGCGATGATGAAGCGGCGGCGCAGGCCAAAGCAGAAGCCATTTATGCCAAGCTACAAGCGGGTTCCGATTTTGCTGAGTTGGCCAAAACCGACTCTGAAGATACTTTCAGTGGAGAGCAGGGCGGTCAACTGGACTGGTTTGAGCAGGGTGTAATGGACCCCGCTTTCGATACCGCGCTGTTTGGTTTGGACAAGGGGCAGTATTCTGCCGTGGTGAAAACCGACTATGGTTTCCACATCATCAAGCTTTTGGATGTTCAGGGCGGTGAGCAGGCGGCATTTGCCGATGTGAAAGAGCGCATCCTGGCGCAACTGAAAGAAAAAGAAGCGCTGGATAAGTTCTATGGTTTGCAGCAGAAACTGGCTGATACCAGCTACGAAGTACCAGACACCCTGAGCGAAGCGGCAAAGGCTACCGGCCTTGAGGTAAAGACCACAGGTTTGTTTGCCCGTGAATTGCCTCCTGTTGACATCAATAACCCGGCGCTCATCAAGGCAGCCTTCTCTGAGCAGGTACTGCAAAGCGGTATGAACAGTGATGTGATTGACCTTGGTGACAATCAGGTTGCCGTTGTGCGCGTGAAAGAGCATAAGATGGCCGGCACTCTGCCATTTGATGAAGTAAAAGCTGGCATCGTAACCCGTTTGACTCAGGACAAAGCCAATGAAGCGGCTAAACTGCAGGCTCAGGAACAGCTGGCCAAGTTCAAGGCGGGTGAAACTCTGGAACTGACAGCCAAGACCAAGGTTGCCCGTTTCGATCGCGAACTGGATCCTTCCATCGTGAACAAAGGGTTCCAGTTGGCTGCCGGCGCTGCTGACACTGTGAATATGGCTGCTGGTTATGCCTTGGTTGTGCTCGATAAGGTAAACCCCGCTGAAGGTGTTGAAGATGCCTTGGTGCAGGCTTTGTCTCAGCGTTTGTCAGGCCAGTTCACTGAAACGACTTATCGCGGTGTGATTGAGTCTCTGAAAGCTAAAGCTGAAATCAGCTACGCTGCCGAGTAAGTTTAATTCGCTTAAAAAGCCAGCCCATGGGCTGGCTTTTTTGTAACTGGTCAATGGCTTCGCTAGTTGGATGTCTTTGGAATAACTCGCAGACGGGTTCCGGCAGGGCTTAAGCGTCATGGCATAAAAGCCCGATTTTCTGCTGCCAGATAAGAAACGCTAAAGATTTGCGACTGTTGGAGATTAGTCCAGTCACTAGAGTCTAAATCGGTTATAGCACTGATAATTGAGTATAAAAAAACGCCGCGGTGCGGCGTTTTCCAAAGTGCTTATGCTTACAGCTCAATCACGTCGAAACTAACATCAGGATTGACGTCGGCGTCGTAGTCGATGCCTTCGATACCGAAACCAAACAGCTTGATGAACTCGGCCTTGTACTCAACGTAGTCGGTGAGTTCAGGCAGGTTTTCGGTGGTGATTTGTGGCCACAGGTCGCGGCAATGCTGCTGAATGTCATCACGCAGCTCCCAATCGTCCAGACGCAGACGATTGTCTTCATCCACTTGTGGCGCGCTGCCATCGGCCTTGTACAGGCGCTCAGAGAACATACGCAGGATCTGCTCCATACAGCCTTCATGCAGGCCTTCGGCACGCATCTTCTTGAACACCATGGCAATGTACAGCGGCATTACCGGAATGGCAGAAGAGGCCTGGGTTACAACGCTCTTGAGCACGGCCACGTTGGCACTGCCGCCTTTGGCAGCCAGCTTGTCGTTCAGGGCGTGGGCGGCGCGGTCTAGGTCCATCTTGGCCTTACCGAGGGCACCGTGCCAGTAGATAGGCCAGGTCAGCTCGGTACCTATGTAAGAGTAAGCCACCGTCTTGCAGCCATCGGCCAGCACACCGGCTTCATCCAGCGCGTTCAGCCACAGTTCCCAATCCTGACCACCCATCACAGTGACGGTGTCGGCAATTTCCTGCTCGGTAGCAGGCTCAACACTGGCTTCAATGATGGTGTCTTTATTGGTATCTACCGCGGTAGAGCTGTATGGCTGACCGATAGGCTTCAGTGAAGAGCGCACCAGTTCGCCGCTGTCAGGCAGCTTACGCACAGGCGAGGCCAGTGAGTAGACCACCATGTCGATTTGACCGAGGTCTGCTTTAATCAGCTCAATCACCTTGGCTTTGGCTTCATGGCTGAAGGCATCGCAGTTCAGGCTCTTGCTGTACAGGCCTTCGGCCTTGGCAAACTTGTCAAAGGCTGCAGAGTTGTACCAACCGGCAGTGCCCGGTTTGGTTTCTGTGCCCGGCTTTTCAAAGAACACGCCGATAGTGGCAGCGCCGCTGCCGAAGGCTGCTGCGATACGGGAAGACAGGCCATAGCCGCTGGAAGAGCCAACCACCAACACACGCTTGGGGCCATTGACGATAGAGCCACGGGCCTTGGTCAGATTGATTTGCTCAAGCACGTTGGCTTCACAGCCAACCGGATGAGTGGTGGTACAAATAAAGCCGCGAATTTTTGGTTTGATAATCATGTTTATGCTTCTTCAGTCAACACTGGCAATAGAATAATGACTTGAGGCGCCAATGGCAGCCTCTTTTTTACGTTTTACCCCGGTGGTTGGATGAGTTCAGCGTTTACGCACCTGACGGGTTTGCTCGGCAATCAGCCTGGCAGTGTACTCATGCTCGGGGCTTTCAAATACTTTTTGCACCGGCCCTTTTTCAATTAACTGCCCCTTGTGCAGTACCATGATTTTATCGCTCACATGGCGCACCAGATTAAGGTTATGGGATACGAAAATATATGACAGCCCCATCTCCTTTTGTAGTTGCAGCAACAGGTTGAGGATCTGTGAGCGGACCGACAGGTCGAGCGCAGTCAGGGCTTCGTCGGCAATGATTACCTTGGGGCTCAGCATCAGCGCCCGGGCCACAGCCACGCGCTGTTTTTGCCCTTCAGAAATCATGTGCGGATAAAAGTCGGCGTGCTCCGGCAGCAATCCCACCTTCCGCAAAGTCTCGGTGACCAGTGCGCTGCGCTCAGCGGCGCTCATGTCGGTGTTAAACCGCAGCGGCTCAGCCAGTAGCTCACCGATGGAGAGCCTCGGATTAAGTGAAGTGTTGGGATCCTGAAAAATCATCCGAATAAGGCGGCAACGTTGCTTAACATTCCGACTTTCCAGCGCGGTGCCTTCAAATAAAATCTCGCCACTGGAGCGTTGCTCTGCGCCTACCAAAATGCGAGCCAGGGTACTCTTACCTGAACCGGCTTCGCCTACTATTGCCAAGGTTTCACCGCGCCCCAGCTCAAATGAAACAGGGGCCAAGGCGTCGTTATATTGCGGGCGAAAACGGCGATAGCCGGCAAAATAGCGTTTGGAGAGGCCGGTGACCTTAAGCAGAGGTGTCGTCATTGCTGCTCTCCGTTTGATAAGGAAAATGGCAGGCGTAATACCTGTCCTTCTGATGCTGTAATTGTGGTTGATGAACACACTGCTTACGTGCCTCGGGACAGCGGGGACCCAGGCGGCAGCCAATTGGCAGATGTTGCAGCGCCGGTGCAGAACCCGGCAGCGTTGGCATTATGCTTTTATGAGGCAGGTTACCGCGATAATCGGGCATGTGATCCATCAGAGCCTTTGAATATGGATGCATTGGCTCACGGATAAGCTCATCAATGGGGCCTGATTCCATTACCTGGCCGCAATACAGCACAGTAAGGTTGTTGCACCACTCTGCGAGGGTTTCCAGCTCATGGCTGATAAGCAAGATAGTGACACCCTGCAATTGATTAAGCTGTGCCAACAGGCGGAATATTTGCGCCTGGGTACTGGGTTCCATTGAGTTGGTGGGCTCGTCGGCAATCAATAGCCGTGGCTGCTTGGCCAACGCCATGGCAATCATTACCTTTTGGCATTCACCTTCGGAGGTTTCCCAGGGATAGCTGTCCATCACCCGCTTAGGGTCTTTAATGCCTACTTTGTGGAGCCACTTTTCCGCGGTATTGAGCTTCCCTCGACCACGGCGCCAAAACGGCAAGCTGGTGTCCGTTGGCATGGCCTCAATCAATTGGGTACCAATGGTGATGACAGGGTCAAGGCTGCCGGACGGATCCTGGAAAATCATTGCCATCTCTTTACCCATCAGGTTACGCCGCTCGGCCGACGACATTTCCATCAGGTTGTGGCCATCCCACATCATACGGTCAGCGGTTACTGTCCAGTTTGGGCCAGGAATGCCGAGAACCGCCCGCGCCAGCAAGCTTCGTCCGGAACCCGACTCGCCCACCAGGCCATGAATTTCACCGGCATGGAGCATCAGGCTGACTTTTTCCAGCGCCTTTACCCGCCCGTGGGGGGTGTCCAGCTCGATGGTGAGGTTGCGTATATCCAGTAGCGGCATAATCAGTTCTTTATCGGCGCCAGCGCCGAGCGCAGCCCGTCGCCCACCAGGTTAACGGCAAGCACGGTAAACAAAATGGCGACCCCGGGAATGGTCACGGTCCATGGGGCGGTCAGCAGGTTATCCAGTCCCTGAAACACCATTGCTCCCCATTCGGGGCTGGGTGCCTGAGCTCCCAGGTTCAAAAATCCCAGTGCGGCAATATCGAGGATCGCAGTGGAGATAGCCAGCGTGGTTTGAATAATGACCACTTCCCAAACGTTGGGCATAATCACAAACCAGAAGATTTGAATGCTGCTGGCACCGTCGAGGCGGGCTGCTGTCACATACTCTTTTTGCAGCTCTTCGTGGATAGCCTGATGTATGGCCCGCACAAACTGTGGCGTTAAGGCGATACCCACTGCCCAAAATACGTTATCGAGTCCGGGGCCCATTACCGCGACTACCAAAATGGCCATCAGCAAAGAGGGAATGGACAAAAGGGCATCGAGTAAGTGCCCGAGAATACTGGACTTAATCCCTTTCATCATGCCGGAGATGGAGCCAATCAGAAACCCTATCAGCAGCGCTGTAACCACCACGGCCAGTGACATACCGAAGGTGAGATGCACGCCGTGCAGCAGGCGGCTGAAAATATCGCGGCCAAGGTCGTCAGTCCCCAAAAAGTGTTCAACAGTGCCGGCCGGATCCCAGGAGGGAGGCAGCAGCAAAGCCTTGGGATTTTGCGCCTCAGGGCTGAAAGGTGCGAACCAGGGGCCAAGCATCGTAAGCAGCAGTAAAAAGACAATCGCCCATAGCCCGGCAAGGGCAAAGGGATTGGCCGAAAACGACAGCCACAGCCTCCTCATGGGAGACGGAATATCGTCTTCCTGATAGATCTTAACTTGAGGCATAGAGTTCCTTCCTGCTGAGCGGATTGGACGCTGTGTGGATCACTTCAATCAAAATACTCAGGAAAATAATCAGCAGCGCCACTGCCAGAATGCCACCCTGGATCACGGTGTAGTCACGCTGGTAAATGCCGGAAACCAGCCAGGAGCCTACGCCAGGCCAGGAAAAAATCACTTCTACTACGATGGCGTAGCTGGCAAAGGCACCAAGCATTAACCCCAGATGCTTGAGCAGCGGAATAAGGGCGTTGGGCAGTGCATGTCTCAGGATAATTTTACCTGTGTGCAATCCACGCGCCTCAGCGGCACGAATGTAAGTTTGGTTCATCACATTCAGCATGGCCGCTCTGGTAATACGTACAACCACTGTGAATGGCAGCACTGCCAGGGTAATAGCCGGTAATACAATATGTGACAGTGCATCTTTGAATGCTGATAGTCGGTAGCTCGAGTCGGACAGCAAAGTATCTATCAGCATAAAACCGCTTACGGGTTTGATTTCATACAAGAGATTGATTTGCCCTGAAATCGGCAACCAGCCCAGGCGGACCCCAAACCAGAGTGACAAGGATAAGCCAAGCCAGAATACCGGAATGGAATAGCCGGTGAGGGTAATGGCCATAATGGTGTTTTGAGTAAGCTTGTGCTGATTGAGTGATGCCAGTACCCCTAGTGGAATGCCAAGCAGCAGGGCCAGCAGACCGGAAAATGTTGCCAGCTCAAAGGACGCGGGCAGTACGCTGGCGAGCTCTTTGGCCACGCTTTGTTGTGATGTTGTCGATATGCCAAGGTTGCCTGAAAGCCGCTGCTCAAGATAGGCCAGATACTGGCGGAACTCCGATTTATCCAGCTTGTAATCATCAATTATCCGCTGTACCTGTTCAGCGCTGGGATTAATAACACCAGTCAGCGCATAGGCTCTGTCAGTTGGGAAATGGCTGGTGGCGATATACAGAATCGTCACCATTAAAAGCGAGGTTGCAAAAAAGAGGTTCAGACGCCTAAGCAGGTAAACACCCATCAGTCTTCCTCTTCAATATTGGGTTTGATGTCGGCAAAAGAGATGCCACCAAAGGGGCTGATGGGCATATGGCTGATGCTTTTTCGATGTACAAGCGCGCGTTTGGCATGGGCAAATGCAAACATGGGTAAGTCCCGTGCCACTGTAGCCTGTGCCTCCTGATACAGCGCGGTACGTTCAAGTCGGTTTGTATTCACTCTGGCACGGGTGAGCAGTGCATCAAATTCAGGGGAGCACCAACGTGAGCGATTATTGCCTGAGCCTACCGAGGCGCAGCTCAACAGTGGCGTGAAGAAGTTGTCCGGATCTGAGTTGTCGGCGTTCCAGCCAATCAGTACGGAATCGTAGTTACTCTGGTTAAGTCTTTGAGTGAAAACGGACCAGTCGTAGCTGACAATATTGGCTTTAACGCCAATGTTGGCCAAATCGGCCTGAATAAGCTCGGCTGTTTTCAGCGCATTAGGATTATAGGCGCGGGCAACCGGCATGGCCCAGATATCGATGCTGAGGTTGGTTACCTCTGCTTCGGCCAGTAAGGCCATGGCCTTACTGGGGGAGTAATCGATATCCAGTTCATAGTCGCGGGCATAAGCCCAGGACGAGGGTGGCAGC
Organism: Shewanella sp.; assembly: GCF_041630135.1. GTDB lineage: Bacteria > Pseudomonadota > Gammaproteobacteria > Enterobacterales > Shewanellaceae > Shewanella. The sequence continues at coordinate 69,089 of NZ_JBFKLW010000009.1, read as the reverse complement.
AGGCTCTGAGCTTCAACGGCGGTATCTTGATACACGGCGGCAAGAATATTGCGCTTGTCGATGGCAAGTGAAAGTGCTCTGCGAACTCTTACATCATCCAGCGGCGGCTTTTGAGTGTTGAAGGCCCAAAAAGCTACGTTGAGTCCTGCACGGGATTCAAGGTCCAGGTCAGGATGTTGTTCAATTAAGTCCAGCTCACCTGCCTTGGGCAATGCCGAAACGCTGCAGTCACCGGTGATGAGCTTCGACAGTCTGACGGTACTCTTTGATGTGATGTCAAACACCAACATATCGATTTCAGGAGCCTTGCCCCAGTAGCCTTCGTGACGGCGGTAGCGAATATATTCGTTTTTAACGTACTCCACCAGACGAAACGGCCCTGTGCCAATAGCCTGTGAGTCCAGTCGCTCAGGAGTGCCGGCGCTGAGTAGTTGCCGCCCGTACTCTTCTGACAGAATTACCGCAAAATCGGTGGCCAGATTTGACAGGAAAGAGGCATCGCGGCGATTCAAGCGGAACACCACCTGATGGTCGCCTTCTTTGGTGACCGAACTGAGCTGGTTTACAAAGTCGATACTGTTGAAAAAGGGATAACCACTACGGGAAACCCAGTGATAGGGATGGTCATCGTCCAGGATGCGCTGAAAGGAAAACAGCACATCATCGGCATTAAAGGCTCTGCTGGGCGTGAAATAGGACGTTTGGTGAAATTTGACCGCTTCTCGAAGAGTAAATCGGTACTCAAGACCATCGTCGCTGATTTCCCAGTGGGTTGCCAGCGCCGGAATTATCTTTCCTTCATCGGCATCGTAATCGACCAGGCGGCTGTATAGCTGCTGCGAAGTGGCATCGATGGTAGTGCCTGAGGTCACAGTTTGCGGATTAAATGACTCAGGGTTCCCCTCGGAGCAGTAAACCACTCCGGGTGGCAATTGCTGATGGCCACAGGCTGAAAGCCATCCCCCAACAAGGGATATCAGGGCGAGCCAATAAAGCCGGTTTTTCAGCGCATTCATTAATGAATCGTTATTGGTGTGCAGTAGTAGTTGATTCTAACAGTCGCCCGCCGCCGCGGGCAATCCACTTATGCCTTATCCAGTAAATTGTATTTCTTAAGGATCCCGCGCAGCTGGTGATAGCTGAGTCCCAGCAGTTCGGCGGTCTTCTTTTGATTGAACTGGCTTGCTGTTAACGCCTGCTGGATAAGATCTTTCTCGACCGCTTCCAGATGTTCTTTCAGATCCAGCGGAAAACTCACTTCAAGAGAAGTCACCTGTGGCGTGCTGCTGGAAGACGCTTCTGAAATATCCGGATTGACAGCTTCAGCTTCCGGGGTGGCTTTAGCCTGACGCTCCAGGGTTTTAATCCGTCCTTTCGGGCGCCAGGGCGACTCAAACGGGTCAAGCACTATGTCTTCAATGGGGTCAATGCTGCCGCCAGCACGGTAAACCGAACGCTCAATTACGTTTTTAAGCTCGCGGATATTCCCCGGCCACTGGTGGTCCATCAATTGCTCAGTCGCCTGCTCGGCAAAGCCCGGAAACAGCTCCAGCTTGAGTTGACGAGCCATGCCGATACCGAAGTACTCTGCCAGCGGCATAATGTCTTCTTTGCGGTGGCGCAGCGGCGGCAGGGTGATCACATCAAAGGCAAGACGGTCTAGCAGGTCGGCCCGGAATTCACCGGCCTCCGCCAGCGAGGGCAAGTCTTCGTTGGCGGCGCAAATCAGGCGCACATCGGCCTGCAGTGTTTTGCTGCCGCCCACCCGTTCGTACTCCCCATATTCGATGACCCGGAGCAGCTTCTCCTGAATGAGCCCTGAGGTGTTGGCCAGTTCATCCAAAAACAGGGTGCCGCCGTCGGCACGCTCGAAACGACCTTCATGACGACCTTTTGCGCCGGTAAAGGCACCTGACTCATGGCCAAACAGCTCAGTTTCGAGTAGATTTTCACTCAGCGATGAACAGTTTAGCTTTAAAAAGTTCTGATCCCAGCGCTGGGACAGGTAATGTAAACGCTCAGCGATGAGTTCTTTACCTGTGCCCCGTTCACCGATAATTAAAACCGGCTTTGACAAAGGGGCAATGCGGGATACATGTTCCAGCACTTCCAGCAGTGCGTTGGATTGGCCTATGAGGTTGTCCTGTTTAAATGCGTTGGGCACTTTTTGTTGGTCTTATTCGCTAACAAGTGGTGAAAATCATAATAGGTGCCTGGGCTTGTAAAATAAAGCGAATCTTAAAATTTGGTGTTTTCTATTGAATTTAAAGGAAAAACAAAAGTTGGCACGCTCTGTGTATTACTCTTGGCGACAACCAACTATATGTGAGGATTGAATTATGGGTATTTTCTCTCGTTTCGCGGACATCATTAATTCCAACATCAGCGCCCTGCTGGACAAGGCGGAAGATCCGGAAAAAATGGTTCGCCTGATTATTCAGGAAATGGAAGACACCCTGGTGGAAGTGCGTTCTACCTCAGCCAAGGTACTGGCCGAGAAGAAAGACATCCTTCGCCGGATTGACCGGGTTGATGCCCAGGTTCAGGATTGGGAAGAGAAAGCTGAACTGGCTATCTCCAAAGAGCGTGAAGATTTGGCCCGTGCCGCCCTGGTAGAAAAGCAAAAAGCCTCTACCCTGGCCGAAACCCTGCAGCGCGAGCTGGAAGTGGTTGAAGACCATATCCTGCGCCTGAAAGAAGAAGTCGTTCAGTTGCAGGAAAAACTGGCCGATGCCAAGGCTCGCCAGAAGACTATCATTATGCGCAAGCAAACTGCTTCCAGCCGCCTTGAGGTAAAAAAGCAGTTGGACTCCAGCAAAATCGACAACGCCATGCTGAAGTTCGAGCAGTATGAAGCCCGTGTTGAGAGCCTGGAGGCCCAGGTGGAGTCATACGATTTGGGTAACAAATCCAGTCTGAATGACGAATTTGCCGCCCTGCAGGCCGAAGATTCAGTGAACGCCGAGCTGGAAGCCCTGAAGGCTAAAATGAAGGGCAAGACCAAAGAAAAAGCTGGCAAGTAACGAATTAATCGGGGGAGGTGAGTTATGGATATGGATGTATTGATGGCGCCCATTATTATTTTCATGGTGATAGTGGCACCCATATGGCTGGTTCTGCATTACCGCAGCAAGCGGCAGGTGAGCCAGGGACTTACCGACGAAGAGTTCAAACAGCTTCACGAACTCATCGCCCTGGCTGACAAGATGGACCAGCGTATCGAGACTCTGGAAGCCATTCTGGACGCCGAGTCTCCTGAATGGAGGAACAAGCATGAGCACGCGTGATGGCAGGACCCTCTATCGCATACCCCAGCAAGGCAAAATCGCCGGGGTTTGCGCCGGAGTCGCCGAGTACTTCGGCTTCGAGACCTGGTTGGTGCGAGTGGTGGCAGTGTCCATCTTCCTCCTTGGCGGCTCAGGTATCATCTTCATTCTTTACGTGGCCCTGTGGATGATTTTGGATGTGAAGCCGGTATCCAGTAAAGTCCACGATGACATCAGTGACATAGAGGTCAAACGCAAGGTCTGGCAGGCCGGAGAACCCGCCAAACAGGCTCTGGCCGATGTGAACAGTCGCTTCCGCTCCCTGGAGTCCAGACTCAGGTCACTCGAGCGCCATGTGACATCAGACAACTACGACTTAAAGCGGCAAATCAATAACCTTTAAGTTAACCATGGGCGACTCAGTCGCCCTTTGTCTTTGTGGGTACCGTAATACACAAAGATGCAGTTTAGGGAATGAAACAGGAGAGTCTATGGCGAGCAGCCCGGTGGACAAACTCACTCAAAAGGCACGCGATTTGCTGGCAAGGAGCACAGACAGGCATTTAAGACTGGCGGTAACCGGTCTCTCGGGGGCTGGGAAAACCGCCTTTATCACAGGTCTTGTTCATCAACTGCTGAATGCCACCGCCGCCAATAATAAAAACCTGCCGCTGTGGCAGGTGAGCCGCGATGAAAGACTGGTTGGGGTTCGCCGCGCCAGTCAGCCAGACTTAAACATTGCCAGTTTTGATCTGCAGGGGGCGCTGGCGGCCTTATCACAGACGCCACCCATCTGGCCTGCTTCAACCCGCAACCTATCAGAGCTTAGACTCGAGATCCGCTATCGTCCCAGAGGAGGCTTGCTGTCGAAGTTATCTGACGTTTCTACTCTGTATCTCGATTTGGTGGATTACCCCGGCGAATGGCTTTTGGACTTACCCATGCTGCGCCAGGACTATGCCAGCTGGAGTCAGAGCGTGTTTGCCGCCATCAACAAGCGTGCACCATCCGAGTCGCTCAAAGCTTTCCTCGAGTCTGCAAGCCGGATCCGCGTCGATGAACCCTTAAGCGACGAAGAGTTTGAACGTATCGCAGGCCTGTATCGAGCCTACCTGGACGAGTCGGTTCATAGCCAGGGCTATTATTTTGCTCAGCCCGGACGTATGTTGCTGCCCGGCGAGCTTGAAGGCGCGCCGTTGCTGGCCTTTTTTCCTTTGCCGCTGGATGAGGCGGCACATAAACGTGCCGCAGAAGCTGGCAAGGACAGTGCCTATGGCCAGCTTTGTCGCCGCTACCGCGAATATGTGGATGCGGTGGTTGAGCCCTTCTTCAAGCGGCACTTTGCCCGCTTTGACAGGCAGTTGGTGTTGGTGGACTGCTTCAGTGCCCTCAATCGCGGCCGTGCTCAGTTTGAAGATATGAGCGTGGCGCTGGACGGTATTCTTGAAAGTTTCAGGTTTGGTCAATCCAGCCTGATCAGACGATTGTTTTCCCCCCGTATTGATAAGCTGCTGTTTGCCGCCAGTAAAATTGACCACGTGACCCGGGATCAGCAGGGTAGGGTGCTGGGGCTGCTCAGGCAAATGCTGGGGCGAAGTGAGCACTTCGCTCGCTTTGAAGGATGTCAGGTCGAGGCAATGGCCATCAGCGCCATTCGTGCCACCCGGCCGGGTATGGTCAATACCGAAAAAGGTGAGCTGGAAGTGGTGACTGGTACTGAGCTTGCCACCGGCAAGCCGCTTACCTTATTCCCCGGCGAAGTGCCCCAAAGCTTACCCAAGGCGGATTTTTGGCAAAATCAGGGGTTTGAATTTGCGCAGTTTGCGCCCATGGCCAGAAATGGCGAGAGCTCCATGGCCCATATTCGCCTTGATCATCTGCTGGAATACCTGCTTGGCGACAAGCTTGCCTGAGCGGGAACCAGTTTGTAGCAGGAGATGACAGACATCATGAAAGACGAGACGCCGCTGGCGCCCGCACGCCGTTTTGGTGCAGTTCAGCCAACTGATGATGCCATTGTTGGCACTCAGCGCTTTGCTGTTGAGACCGAGGTACGCACCTTTGATGAAACCGAGCTTGAACAGGCGCTGGAACCCCTTGACGCCCATATCACCCTGCAGGGATTGAAGGGTCGCCGCTGGTCGCCTTTGGCGAAGTGGGCACTTACAGGCCTTGGGGTGCTGCTTGTTATTGAAACAACACTCGGACTGATGGATGCATATCGGCAAAGCCCTTGGTTGTTTGGCCTTTATGGCGTGGTGCTTGGGCTGGTGCTCACCTGGGGACTGGGCGCTGCCTGGCGCGAATATCGGCTGCTCAAACGCCTTAAAGCCACCGATGATGCCAGAGAGCAGGGCGCCAGAATTCGTGAGAGTGTGCAAATCGGTGAGGCCGATGCCTTTATCAAGAACCTAAGTACCAAGGCACCCGCTGAGGCACTGACTAAATTCAACGGCCTGGTGCAGGATGAGCACAATGACGCGGAAAAACTGACCTTGTATGAGGAGTGTGTACTTACCGCACAGGATGAAGCTGCCAAGCGCAAAGTCAGCCGTTACGCCATGGAGTCAGCGGCACTGTTGGCTGCCAGCCCACTGGCGGTGCTGGATATGGGTATCATCCTGTGGCGTAACCAGAAGATGATCCGCGACGTGGCCGACTGCTACGGGGTGGAGCTGGGCTATTGGAGTCGCATCCGGCTTATCCGCGCCATTCTGGTCAATATCTTCTATGCCGGTACCACAGAGCTTGTGACAGACCTTGGCAGTCAGCTGCTGTCGGTGGAGATGACCGGCAAGTTGTCGGCCCGTTTAGCCCAAGGGCTTGGCGGTGGGTTATTGACGGCGCGGCTTGGCTATCAGGCGATGGCACTTTGTCGGCCGTTGACCTTTAAAGCGGAGCAGAAACCCAAGCTTTCCCGCATCCATCAGCAACTGCTTGTTGAACTTAAGTCTTTGTTTAGTGGCGCTCTAAATGGCCAGACGGATAGCCGCCTGCGTCGTAACAAAGATTTTACAAACAGCTGAAAGTTAATTCTGCCACGGCCCTTGGCGTTTGTGCCCGGGGCCGTCATGTTAATGCCCACACCACCGCCACAACCTATAATTTCTTAAGGTGGTGCTTTTGGGAGAGCAGTTTTATGCAGGATAAAAGCAAGTTGGCCACCCTGGTGGTTCACGGCGGCCATGAGCGGGAGCCTATGGGCTCGCTGGTTACCCCCCTCTATCAGAGTGCAACGTTTGTGTTTGACAACGCCCGTCAGGGTGGTGCCCGGTTTGCCGGAGATGAAGCCGGCTATATCTATACCCGTTTGGGTAACCCAACTACCGCAGAACTTGAGCGTAAACTCGCTATTCTGGAAGGCGCAGAAGCGGCTGCCGCCACAGGATCTGGAATGGGTGCCGTGTCGGCTGCTTTACTGGCAAATTTGAGTCAGGGTGAACATCTGATAGCCAGCCGCGCGGTTTACGGCTGTACTTTTGCGCTGATGACAGATTTGATGGCACGTTTTGGTATTGACGTAACCTTGGTCGATTTTAAAGAGCCTGGTGCTATTGAGGCTGCTATCCGAGACAATACTAAAGTCATTTTCTGCGAAACACCGGTTAATCCTCATCTGGACGTGTTCGATTTGGATGCGATCGCCCGCATTGGCAAGCGCCATGGTTTACTTACCATAGTCGATAACACCTTTATGACTCCTTTATTGCAACGCCCGCTGGAGCACGGCATCGACATGGTGATCCACAGTGCTACCAAGTACCTCAACGGTCACGGCGATGTAATTGCCGGGATGGTGGCCGGTAGCAAAGAGCAAATCGACAAGGTCAAGTATCAAATCATCAAGGATATTGGTGCAGTGATGTCGCCCCATGATGCCTGGCTTATTCTGCGGGGAATGAAGACTCTGGATGTTCGTCTTCAGCGTCATTGTGACAGCGCCGAGAAGCTTGCTGATTTTCTTGAGTCTCATCCCAAGGTAGGGCGTGTTTACTACCCCGGGCTCAAGAGTCATCAGGGCCACCGATTTTTAGGCAAACAAATGCGACGCGCTGGCGGCGTTATTGCATTCGAGCTTAAATCTGACTTGGATGGTTCCATTAATTTTGTCGACAGTCTCAAGCTTTTCACCATTGCGGTAAGTTTGGGAGATGCAGAGTCTCTGATTCAGCATCCGGCATCCATGACACACTCGCCTTACACGCCTGAGGCGAGGTTGGATGCAGGTATCACTGATACCTTATTGAGGATATCGGTTGGACTCGAAGATGTGGACGATCTGATTGAGGACTTGGCGCAAGGTCTGGCAGCAGTCTGATTTGTTTTAAAGAATTCTGAGTCACTGGATAGGGGCTCAGAATTCTTTATGGATTGATTTGCAGTTTGGTTACATCCGACTAAATTTATTCAAGTGGCAAGGAAAGGGAGCCCCGGCCACATTAAACGACTCAAAGGAGTGAATCATGAATAAAGCTATTGTTATTGGTCTTTTGCTCGGCACATCAATCAGCAGTAATGCGTTGTATGCGACCGAAGCCCCCAAGGTTGAACCTACCCAAGCGCTGGCTCAAAGTCCCCACATCAGCAAGATCAGTATTAACACTGCCACTGCGGCTGAGTTACAACTGCTAAAAGGCATAGGTGAGGCCAAAGCCAAAGCGATTGTGCAATATCGTGAGCAGTATGGCCGTTTTGCATCGGTGGAGGATTTGACCAAGGTTTCGGGGGTTGGGCAAAAAGTACTGGATGACAATCGGGATTTATTGAGTCTCTAACTGCCAAAAGGCCTGCAAATGCAGGCCTTTTGTTTATCTATTGGGCGGTTGGAGCAGCATCTCAAGGGAAATTCCGTGATTTACTTGATTTGCAACTGGGCCTTGGGGGATAATCGGCGCCGTTCCACAATCGTGGAAATCAATGGTGACCCCAGGGTCCCCCCGCAATGATAACCTGTGAACTCGGCCAGGTCCGGAAGGAAGCAACCGCAGCAGGCGACTCGTGTGCCGGGGTGAGGCTCTGGGGGAACCACCCAAATATATCCCCCGCGGTTTATCAGCCTACACTCTCAAGTAATAGTCTTTAATCTGATGCCCGAGACTGGCTTGTCAGCAGGTTGGGCTAATCATGTTCCCGCATCCTTTCAATATTACGTTTTTTCAGAAATGCCCTGGATTTTTCCAGTGCGGTCTGAATTTCGTTTTTCATCTGTGCCAGCTCGTTGTAGTCTTCAAAAAAGTAAGTGTCCACCAAATGGCGGATATAACGCACCGGCAATTGATTCAGGGTGATGCAGGAAAGGTCAGCCAAATAATCCTCTGGCAGTTCATCCATTAACCCTTCATCGGAGAGGATCTCCATCAGCAGTACTTCATAGTAATTTCGGATTTCGAGTTGCATAGGGCGCTCCGCGATTTAATTATTCTGTTCCCATAACCGGTTGGCGGCGATAAACAGCTGACTGTGTCGTTCGCTCAAGTGTAGCGGATTTGCACTGTATCCGCCGCCAATGACTGCTGCTAAGGGGATATCAGCTTTTTTTGCCATCCCCAGCACCATTAGATCTCGCTCAAGCAATCCCCTGGTGCTGACTTCAAGATAGCCAAGCTTATCATCCCGGTGAATATCTACACCTGCATCATAGAGAATGACGTCTGGTTTTTCCAGACGGATCAGATAGCTGAGAGTTTGGCAAAGGGTGTCCAGATAGCCCTTATCATCAAGCCCTCTCGCCAGAGGTACATCGTAGTCAGAGGGCGGCTTGCGGCTGGGGAAATTGGCATCACAGTGCAGCGACACGCTAATCACATCGTCCATATCAGCGCACAGGGTGGCGGTACCGTCCCCCTGATGTACATCGCAATCGACAATCATAACTTTTTCAGCACGGCCTTCGTTAATCATAAGCCTTGCCGCCAACACCAAATCGTTAAACACACAATAGCCGCTGCCAAAGTCACGATGGGCATGGTGATAGCCACCGGCGAGGTGAAGCGCTACGCCGTGGTTGAGTGCCAGTCGGGCACAGCGCACTGTACCGCCAAGGGAGTGCAGGGTTCGGATAACCAGATCGTCACTCCAGGGAAAGCCAAGTCGGCGAATGGCCGCCGGTGACAGAGTTCCCTGCAAAAAGGCATTCACATAGTCGTTATCGTGGATAAGGATTATGTCGGTAGCAGTAACCGGCTCAGGAGATACAAACTGAGATTCGCTGACAAGCCCACGCTCCAGCAGGTATTGCCGGAGATGGGCGTATTTGGTGATGGGAAACTGATGCTTGGGTGGCAACACCAGCCGGGAATAGCTGGTGTGATAGACCAGTGGGATCATCTTAAAGCTGTTGTATGGCCCAGCTCATAAATTCTTTACGGGTTTTCTCGTCGGCCTGCAGCCACCAGTATTGCAGCATTTGCTGGGCATGGTCACCAGTCTGGGCTGGTGGTACCGGGCTGGTGGCCTGAGGTGCCTGGGTAGCAGTGGCTGCAACAGGTGCACTCTGGCTTACCGGTGCCACAGGCGCTGCTGTAGCTGCAACAGTGCCGACACCTGCTGCGGTAGCGGCTGCGGCAGCTTCATCTATGTCCACCCCTTTGCTGCCACCAAACAGGCGGTCAACAAAACTGTCTTCTTTGTAGTCTGTCTGGACTACCTTGTAGCTCACTTCGCCTTTGTCCGCGCGGGTCACAACCACCTGAGGTGCTTTGGCAAACTGCTTGGGCTTTTTAACCACTTCACCGCTGGCGGGTTTCAGGAAGTAATCATGGTCGCCATCGACCCTCAGGGTTACGATGAAGGGCGCAGACTTGATAAAGCTTTGGCTGTCACTGAAGTCGTCTTCCACCATGTCATGGTAACGGATAGCGATTTTGTGGGTGCCGGGTGACAGGTCAAGTTCGGCTTTGTGAGTAAAGCTGTTTGTCGATATCTGCTGGCCATCCAGTGCCAGATACTCAAAGGACATAGGAATGGTGAGACTGCCGGCAAACACCGAAGATGAGGCGGCCAGCGCAAGCAAAGCGCCGACAGGCAAAACTGATTTCATTGTTGCTCCTTAACGATTGTAACTTTGATGTGGCCGCTCGAACGCCTGTATACGGTCTTCGATATAGCTGATTGCCTGACGGCATTTTCCCAGCCGGCGGTGCATCAAAAGGATCTCATTTTGCGCTTTGATTTTGTCAGCACCGTGACAATTTTCAAGCATTGTTTCCAGCTCTTCGATTTTTGACTCTATTTTTCTGGCCCAGTTCAAATGTTTATTCAATTCTTCGTAAAGCAAGTGGCTGTTTTGCATCACGCCGGCGGCTATCCAGGCAAAACCGCTGTTGTCATGCTGCCGTTGGCGGCTGGTTAACATTCGCGCCCGTGCGCTTGCTTTGGCCTGTGCCTGGGCTTTGACATTGATACCAGTAGTCACCAGCGCCCGCTTAACGGCACTGAATCTGTCGTTGATGCGTTCACAGGCCGCGATAATGGTGCCGGCATTAAGATTGAGCTTAAGTCGCTGCTCAAGCTGTTTAATGTCTTTTTCTATTTGACCTATGCAAGGGTAGAGCTGGGCGCCATGCTGGACAAACAACTCATTATTGAAGCGCTCTGTGTCCTGCATCAGCTTGCGGCTATGGGGAGGCAGCGCTGCATCATGTTGCAGTACCTCCTGTTCCAGCGTTTTGAGCTGGCTTTTTAACCTTGCAAGCAGTGCGTCGTATTTCAAAACCAGGCTCTCCAGGCGAGTTGGACCGATGCGGCTATGACTATCAGAATAAAGAGTGGTCGGATAAAAGGCAGCCCGAATTGAATGGCGCTGCGGGCACCCAGATACGAGCCTGCCATCATGCAGGCACCAAGAAACAAGCCAACAGCCAGATTAACCTGTCCCAGCAGTAAAAACATCAACAGCGCAGTGCTGTTGCTGATAAAGGTCATCGCCCGCGCCAGGGCGCAGTTTTGCAGTACCGGTAAGCGGTACAGGTGGCTGGAGCTCAGTGTCCAGAAGGCGCCTATGCCGGGTCCGGCGTAACCATCGTAAAATCCAAGTGGCAGCCCCTGCAACCATTGCCGTTTCGGCCCCGGAGCTCGCTCACGGCTTTTCGCCTCGGCATGCTGAATAGCTCCCGGGCTCAACAAGGTGTAGATGGCAATGGCCATGATGATAAGAGGCAATAGCTTAGCGAGCAGGGTTTCAGAGGTGAGATAAACCGCCAGGGTGCCAAGGAGGGCGCCTATAAAAGTTGCAATGGCTGCACTGTACCAAAATGCGGGTACAAATAGCTGCTTGCGATAGTAGGTTAAGGCGGACATTGCCGAACCAAAGCAGGCCGACAGCTTGTTGGTGCCCAGTGCCAGGTGTGGCGGTAGGCCGAGGGTCAGCAAGGCCGGAATAGACAGCAGTCCACCGCCGCCCACCACAGCGTCAATAAATCCAGCCAGTATCCCAACTGCGGCCAAGATGGCCACAGAGGTTGGGTCAAGCAATAAGTCCAAATGCAATCCTATTCTATGACCCGTCGGTAGGGCGGCAGGGCATCAAGCAGCGATTTGCCATAACGTTTACTTACCAGACGCCGGTCTAAAATGGTGATCCTGCCATAGTCCTGCTCTTTACGCAGCAGGCGGCCGCAACTTTGAATAAGCTTGCGTGAGGCATCAGGAATGGTCAGCTGCAAAAACGGATTACCACCCTTTGCCTTAATGTATTCGGCGTGGGCCTGCTCTACCGGCGAGGTGGGCACGGCAAAGGGCAGCTTGGTCACAATAAGGTTGGTGAGGTAGTCGCCTGGTAAGTCCAGGCCTTCTGAAAAGCTGCCGGTGCCAAACATTAACGAAGGTTTGCCCTCATCACAGCGCTTCTTGTGGTTTTCAAGCAGCAGCTGGCGCGGTGCATTACCCTGAATAAGCAGCGGTATCTTAAGTTTTGGCCCCAAAAGCTCGGCAACTTTTTCCATTTGCCAGTAGGAGGCGAACAGCACCAGACTGGCCATTTCGTTTTCTGTCAGCTTCAAAATGTGTTCCGCCAGCTCCTCTGTGTAACTGTCCTCAGTAGGCTCAGTGCGCATCTTGGGCAGGTAGAGGGTGGCGTTGTTTTCAAAGTCAAAGGGCGATTGCAGCGCCAGATAACGGCTCCCGTCGTGGAGTGACAATCCAACCTGATGAGCAAAATAATCAAACTGATTCAGTGCCCTCAAGGTGGCACTGCACAGTACCACCCCAGCGGCCTTTTCCCAAAGCATGGATTCGAGCATAAAGCCCACTTCAATAGGGGAGGCGCAAATCAGATAATCCGGCAGCTTGCCGGCGGAAAGCAATTCAATCCAGCGTGCGGTGGGGGCGCCTTTTTTGCTGTCTTCTTTGGCCATCATCTTCCACAGTTTGTGGAGATTTTCCAGCCGTTGCAGCATAAAGCCGGTTTCGGTTTGCAGACTGTCGGCCTGATGGCGGGGGATGTCGCCGTCTTTGATAGCTTCGGCGAGCAGCAACTGCATCTTGTTGAATTGCTTGAGAGCACCACTGCTGGCCGTAGTGAGGTTTTCGGCGTGGCGCTTCAGCACCTCGGGCAACTCACCGTTATTGAAGCGCAGACGGTTTTCCGGGTTATCAAACCTGGCTCGCTCACCATCGCAGTAATGGGCCACCTGATTGAGCATGCCCACCAGATCGCCCACATGATCTTGCATCGCCTGCGCCGGGGCTATGATGTTGTTGCTTTTTATCTGGTTTTGCAGCTTGGCGGCCGTTTTACCGATTTTCTCCAGCCAATCGGCGGCGCCCCTCAGGGTTGCCTGACCACTGGAGAAATCACGGGCCACCACCGGCAGGTGGTGGGCTTCGTCGATAACGTAAAATACCTCTTCGGGATCCGGCAAAATTACCCCGCCGCCCAGTTCCAGATCGGCAAAAAGTAAGCTGTGGTTGGCGATGAGTACATCCCAGGTGTCAACGTCTTCCCGTGCTTTGTGGAAAGGGCAGTTTCGATGGCTGGCATTTTGCCGATGGCAGGAATGCTTGTCGCAGGCGATTTGCTGCCACAGATGATCCGGCAGTGGCGTCTCCAGCGTGTCGATTTCACCGTTCCATAGCCCCTTGTGGTAGTCCTGATGCAGTTTTTGCAGCATTTCAACCTGAGCGGTGTCGGGTTTGGTCTGCCACATGGCCATCTGGGTGCCGTTGTTATCACCAATCAGCATCTCGAGCTTGGCCAGACACACGTAGCGCTGGCGGCCTTTTACCAAACCAAAGCGGAAGTTGAGCCCGGACTGAGCGAGGAAGAAGGGCAGATCCTGATGCAGCAGCTGCTCTTGCAGCGCTACGGTGGCGGTGGCAATGCAGACCTTTTTTTTGGCGCTCAGCGCCAGCGGGATGGTGCCGAGAATGTACGAGAGCGACTTACCGATGCCCGTGCCCGCCTCAACCACAATAATGCGCCTGTGCTTGTCATATTCCCCTGCCAGTGTCTTGGAGATCTCGGCCACCATGTAGTTTTGCTCGCGCCGGGAGCGGAAATTCGGCAGCGCGGCAGCGATGTCCTTATAGATGGCACGAATTTGGGTTTTGACTTTGTCTGGCAGCATGGGGCTCTCTACAGGCGCGATAATGCTGTACATAATAACAGTGATTGCTTAGGCTAAGAACCCTGCATCACTCGAATATGGCTGTTTTTTGCCTCATCACCATGAATTCATCTCCCCAGGCCTCAGGTTCAAACTTTGCCTTAGCCACAACTAATGGCTCTGGTGAGCCTGCACAACTCGTCAAAGGACGGGTGCTGACCCGCAGCCTGAGTCAGCGGGGCGGCGAGATGTTGCTTGAGTATATTATAAAAGCCGAAAACGGGCCGGTGCGGGTGGAAGTGCCGCACCAAAAGGTGCTGGCGTTTTGCCCGCAGGCAGACGCTCCGGCGCTCACAGCTCAGTTCAGCGCGGAGGATGTCAGCGCCAAACCGCTTGAGCTTAAAAGCTTTGATATGCGCAGTGTTAGTGGTCTTTATTGCCGTAATCCGCAGGTGATGCGCCGGTTGGTTGCCCGTGCCGCTGAACTGGATATCCCCCTTTATGAGGCCGATATCAAGGCCGAACAGCGGTTTCTTATCGAGCGCTTTGTCGCTCTCGATGGTGAGTTCTATGGGCAGTTTTCCAAAGATAACAAAAGCTTTGTTGCATCCAGAGTCAGAAATGCACCGGCAGACATTGCGCTGACGGCAGTGTCGCTCGATATCGAGTGCAGCTTTTCAGGCGAGCTGTATTCCATTGGTCTTTACGGTGACTGTGAACCCTTGGTGCTGTTGGTTGGCACAGATACCAGCGGCCCGGCCACACTTATGCATCAGCTCAATGGCGAGCAGCATCAGGTGCCCGTGCAGTGGGTGGCTGATGAGGTGGCGCTGCTGATGGCGTTGCAGGACTGGTTTTATCGGGTGGATCCCGATGTGCTGCTTGGTTGGTCGGTGGTGAGCTTTGATTTGTCTTTACTGTGGCGCAGAGCCAAACACCATGGCATCCGTCTTAATATAGGCCGTTTTGGCCGGGCACTGGGTTGGAAGGTGGAAGACAAGCACAGACCCGAGACTCTGGATTTGCCCGGTAGGGTAGTGCTGGATGGCATTGATTGGCTTAAGGCGGCTTTTTATCAGTTCGACAGCTTTGCTCTGGATGCGGTAGCAAATGAGATGCTCGGCGAAGGCAAAGCCATCCATAATCCGGACGATCGCGGTGAGGAAATTGCCCGGTTGTTTAACGAAGACAAGCCAGCGCTGGCGTTTTACAACCTCACCGACTGCCGTTTGGTGTGGGATATTTTTGTCAAAACCGATTTGATTAACTTTGCTCTTGAGCGGGCGCGGCTTACCGGACTTGAGTTTGGCAGAGTAGGGGCAAGCGTGGCGGCCTTCAATCATCTGTATTTGCCTCACCTGCACCGAGCGGGGTTTGTGGCGCCGGTGATGGCAAAGGAGCCGGGGCCGGACAGTCCCGGCGGCTATGTGATGGATTCGCTGCCGGGTCTTTATTGCAATGTATTGGTGCTGGATTTTAAAAGCCTGTACCCATCGATTATCCGTACCTTTTTGATTGACCCAAAGGGGCTGGTGCTGGGGCTGGCTGAAGATGAGCAAGACACAGTGCCCGGGTTTCGCGGCGCCCGCTTCAGTCGCGAGGCTCCCATTTTGCCGGAGCTGATTAACACCTTGGCGCAGCGGCGCGAACAGGCTAAAGCCATGGGCAATGCCCCCATGTCGCAGGCAGTAAAAATCATCATGAATTCCCTCTATGGGGTACTTGGCTCCCGCGGCTGCGTGTTTCACGATTATCGCCTGGCAAGCTCCATTACCCTGCGGGGCCATGAAATCATGCAAACCACCCGCAAGTGGATTGAGGCCGAAGGCTATACCGTGATTTATGGCGATACCGATTCGACCTTTGTGTGGTTGGGCGATGAAGCGTCCGATGCCAATGCCACCGGCATGCGTCTGGTTGAAATGGTTAATCAGCGCTGGAGTACCACCCTGGCGCAAACGCTGAATGTAGAGAGTTATCTCGAACTTGAGTTTGAACGCCACTATCACAGGTTCTTTATGCCGACGCTGCGACATTCCACAGAAGGCAGTAAAAAGCGCTATGTGGGGCAATATCATAATGGTAATGAGAGGCCATTGGTGTTCAAAGGCATGGAGCAGGTGCGAAGCGATTGGACGCCGCTGGCAAGGCGAGTACAACACGAGCTGTATCGGCGTCTGTTTGCGGATGAAGATGTACTTGGCTTTATGCATGAAACCGAAACCGCGCTGTTTGCGGGGCTGCTTGACCGTGAGCTGGTGTTTAAGAAGCGCCTTAAGCGGGATATCAGCCAGTACACAGCTAAATCGGCACCCCATGTGAAAGCGGCGACTGCCTGGGTAACGGCTACGGGTGATGAATCGAAAGGTAAGAGAGGCAGCAGAGTTGAGTATCTGTTTACCAAAGCCGGCGCAGAGCCGCTGGGATTTACGTCATTGCCTATCGACTATGATTACTATTTCGATAAGCAATTGATGCCTATTCTAGAGCCCATTCTCGCTATTTTGAAAGTAAATTACCAAAAGACAGGTGCGGAGCAACTCTTGTTAATATAGTGTGTTTTCGATGGTGTCGGCCTGGGTTCTGGGTTAATTCCGGGTTAAAATTCTGCTCCAATCCTGTTTTTGCGTGGTCTTTGTGTGATTTTTAACACGTTTGCCATAGTTTTTTCTTGGGTGCTTTGTTCGGTATTTGCTAATCTGCTCGGTATCAGGATGGAAATAAAATTACGGATATGTCCTGCGGCTCAAATAAAAAGGTTAGGCACCCATGAACAAGACCATGTTAGCCAGCAGCATCATAGCGCTGCTGACCATTCCAACTGCTTCGGCCATTGAAATCTACAAAGATGACAAAAATGCCGTATCTATCGGCGGCTTTATCGATGCACGTGTCATCAATACACAAGACACCACTGAAGTGGTGAATGGTGCCTCGCGAATTAATTTCGGCTTCGAACGTCAGCTCAGCAACGACTGGAAAGCCTTCGCTCTGGTGGAGTGGGGCATCAACCCATTCGGTAGCAGCGAAATTGTTTACAACAACAAATTTGAGTCTGTACAGGACGAGTTTTTCTATAACCGTCTTGGCTACGTCGGTTTAAGCCACGACACCTGGGGTACGCTGACCATTGGTAAGCAATGGGGTGCCTGGTACGACGTGGTTTATGGCACCAACTATGGCTTTGTGTGGGATGGTAACGCAGCAGGCGTATACACCTATAACAAAGACGACGGCGCCGTAAACGGTGTTGGCCGTGGTGACAAAGTGGTTCAGTATCGCAACACGCTGGGCGATTTCAGCTTTGCCGTGCAGGCGCAGCTGAAAAACAGCACCTTCTTTACCTGCGATTTTGACGACATCACCCAGGAAGCCTGTGAAGACAAGTGGAATAACGGCGAGCGTGCTGCCCAGCAGGTTGAATACAACTACACCTATGGCGGCGCAGTAACCTGGCAGGCCATGGACAAACTGGCTATTGCAGCGGGTGTAAACCGCGGCGAGTTCGACGTTACCTATGGTAACGGCGAACGTATCACTGCCGTTGACCTGATTTACGGTGTCGGCGTGACCTGGGGTAACTTTGATGCCGATGGTTTCTACGCCTCTGCCAACGTAAACTACAACGAAAACCATGATACCGATAACATTGGTCGTCTGATCAAGGAAGCTTACGGTGTTGAAACCCTGTTTTCGTACAAGTTTGAAAACGGCTTCCGTACTTTCGTGTCCTATAACCTGCTGGATGCCGGCAGCGACTACGTGATCCAGCCAAATTACAATGCTGATCCAAACGACGTGTTCAAGCGTCAGTTCGTGGTAGCTGGCCTGCATTACATCTGGGACAAAGACACAGTGCTATATGTCGAAGGTCGTAAAGACTTCAGCGACTTCTCCAGCGCAGACCAAGAGCAGGAAGCCAGAATGGCCCTGTCAGAAGACGACGGTATCGCCATCGGTATACGTTACACTCTTTGATATCCAGCCCAATTCGGACTTTAGAAAGCCGCTCATTATAAATGAGCGGCTTTTTTATGTTCTGAATGTAAAGCGGGCGTCGGCTTCCACTGATATAAGTCGTTAATGCACGTGTTTAAATGACATTTCTAAAATGCTTATAACAGCAAGCACCAACTAGCTCACAATTTAGGCGCCACTACTTTTATAAATGCCTCTGATTTTCTTATGAATGCTTTTGCTTGGCTAATCTGAATTGGCCAAATCTTACAATTTTAAAAAGTTCTATTGCGCAAGGTTCCGACACAAGTAGCGCGGTTCGCTATTTGCTGTTTGACTAAATTATGCTCGGAAGCGGTTTGTTTAAATCTCCATCAAGCTTATGCGTAAAAAAGCCCTCAATCTGATTTTTATCCATTAAATCGAATCCTGACTATCTGTATCGTTCTGAATTAAAAGAAAATATTATTTCTAGCTTTCTTGCTATGGTCGTACTCGAAATATTGTTGTCGATTTTTGGGGACAGTGGCGTTTTGTGTATTTTGTTATTAGATGTTGAAAAGTTGTGTTTTATGTGTTTCCATCCGTCGGTAGTGGTGACAGGGTGTTTACTTGTGTAACTCCTGCTACACAAGCCCGATGGGCATAAATTATAAAAAATGTTAATCCAGGGAGATAGACGATGCTTAAGAACAGCATTCTGGCAAAATCAGTGCGTTTTGCCTTGGTCGCTGGTGCGGCCTCTTCAGCTTTTGCTCTGCCAGCAGTTTATGCTGCAGAAGACGGTGAAAAAGTAGAGAGAATCCAAATTACTGGTTCTGCCATTAAGCGTACCGATCTGGAAGGTGCTCTGCCTGTTCAGGTAATTGATGCTGCTGAGATTGCAAAATCAGGCGTGACCAGTGTACCTGATCTGATCGCAAGCCTGCCTTCAATGCAGGGCTTTGTTGCAGAAGGTGAATCTGTTGGCGGCGGCGGCGGCGGTGTTCAGACTGCTTCTTTGCGCGATCTGGGTGCTGAATACACTCTGGTTCTGGTTAATGGTCGTCGTCAAGTATCTTCAGATTCAGGTGGTTCTGTAGACATTAACTCCATTCCTCTTGCTGCTATCAAGCGAGTAGAGATTCTGTCTGACGGTGCATCAGCTCTTTACGGCTCCGATGCCATTGCTGGTGTGGTAAACTTCATTCTGAAAGATGATGTTCAAGAGACTACTGTCAGCGCTCGTTATAGCAAGCCTCAGGATACCTCCAGCTACAACTTTAACATTACCACTGGTTTTGGTGATATAAGCACTGATGGCTTTAACATCATGGCTTCTTACAACCACGATGGCAAAGACAGTCTGAAAGCATCTGACCGTGACTTTGCTAAGACTGGTATGGTTGAGTTTGAGCACGCTGGACAGCAACTGATTGCTATTTCTGGTTCATCTAACGCCATTCCTGGTAACGCTTATGTAACCTATAACGTACGCGATGCAGATGGTAACCTGGTTATCGTTGATGGTAAGCAGAAAACAGGTACTTACGCGTTAAACCCATATAAGGAAATGACTGGTTCATGTCATGAGACCAGCGGTCCTTCTGGCAATGCGTGTCAGTTTGACTATACCAGCACTCTGGAAATTCAGCCTGAAAGCACTCGCGACAACTTCCTGTTGCAAGGCGTATTTGCTGTGACTGACAGCATGGAAGTATACGCATCTGCTACTTATTCCAAGTTTGACATGACCTCTCGTATCGCTCCGTACCCAACTGGTACTTTCTCTCTGGGAGCGAATAGTGACCTGGTTCAGGATTACGTAATTCCTTACCTTCCAAGCGATTGGGAAGATGCAAACGGTATTAGTCAAGACGTTGCAGGCGACGCTACAAAATATGCAGCTCGCTGGCGCGTTCTGCCAGGTGGCAACCGTACTAACGAATACAGCACTGTGACCAAGCAGTTTGTTGTGGGTGTTACTGGTGAAGTTGCCGATTGGTCATATGACTTCGCCATCAACAAGGGTGATGCAACCCGTGAAGATAACCGTATCACTGGTTATCCATTGGATGCTGAATTCCGTGCGTTGCTCGCATCTGGTGATCTGAATGTATTCCTGGCTCCTGAAGACATGAGCGCAGAGCAGAATAAAGCTGTTAAAGACACCATGTATAACGGTAACTGGGACACAACCGACACTGGTTTGTTCACTGTAGAAGGTAAAGCTTCTGGTGTTATCGCCGAAATGCCTGCAGGCGACGTATATCTGGGTGTTGGTTTCGATTACCGCGAACAAGAGTACTCAGTAAGTATTTCTGAGGCGAACGAGCAAGAACTGATCTTCCTTGACGGCAAGGGCGATGAGTTTGACCTGTCTCGCAACATGTACGGTGCATTTGCAGAAGTAATTGTCCCTGTTGCTGAAAACTTTGAAGTGACTGGTTCTTTGCGTTATGACCACATTGGCGCAACCAAAGACGATATGCGTGCAGGTGAAAAGACAGTTGGTGATTCACAGGCCGATACCACTTACAAGCTGAGTGCTTCTTATCGTCCTACCGATGAGTGGTTGTTCCGTGCTTCTTATGGTACTGGTTTCAAAGCACCAACTATGCGTCAAATTGCTGAGCCTCGTGTTGAGTTTGGCGTAACAGCAACTGCATATGATTGTCCAGAAGGCCTGCCAGCTGAAAAAGCTCAGTACTGCTACACCGATAAGTTGCAGTACGATGTGTACCGCGAAGGTAACGGCGATCTGAAGCCTGAAAAATCAACTCAGTATACAGTTGGTTTTGTATGGTCTGGCGACAGCGGTACCAGCTTCGGCGTTGATTACTGGAACGTTGAGATGCAGGATCAGGTGAGCCGTCTGACTCAAAACCAGATTTTCTTCGAAGCTGACCGTTATAGTGACCTGTTTGTTACCAAGACTGACAAAGGTACCGGTGACACCATTCTGGCAATTGTGCAGGCTCCAGATAACATCGGTAAGTCAAAGACTTCAGGTATTGACTGGTCATTCGACTTCAGCAATGAGCTGTCTTTCGGTACCTGGAACACCAATGTTCAGGGCACTTACATGATTGAAAGTAAGAACCTGCGTATTGGTACCACCGATGTGTGGGATACCAGTATGGGCAAAGTAGGTCCAAACGAAGCTGTTACATTCCGTAATCAGATTCGTATTGCGAATACTCTGACCATGGGTGATCTGACTCAAAGCCTTTATGTTAACTATCGTAGTGGTTACCAAGATGCGGCGGCAGACGTAGCATTTTACGTTGCCCAAGCAGCGGATTGGGATGAAGCAGTTGATGGTAGCCTGGTTCAGAAGCATGTACCACACTACTTCACTATCGACTACCGTATGTCATATGCGCTGGGTGATTCAGCCAACCTGATCTTTGGTATCAAGAACCTGCTGGACGAAGAGCCTCCATTTACTCTGAATGCTGCTGCTGGTCACCAGGTCGGTTATGATCCACGCTACGCCGATCCATACGGCCGTACCTTCTACGTACAAGCTGACTACAAGTTCTAATTTGTTCAGCAGATGTAGTTGTGATTAGCTAGATGAAAATCATCTACTAGTCCTGTAAACAGAAGCCACCTCCTGAGAGGTGGCTTTTTTACATATAAGTCCACTTTTCCACAAACGTTGTGCATTGGTGGGGGATTGTAAAGAACCGTCATATGCTCAACGGAGCTTCGACTGGTCTGAGTAACTCGCAGACAAGTTCTTTATCAAAAGAATTTTTTCTCACTGATACAACCGCTAAAAAATGACATTAAACTTAGGTGATTGATTTAATGTTAAATTCGCTAGCGAAATCGGCTTGATTCTTTCAGATTCTTTAAAATATAAGGGGCTGGTGCCGGTGCATATACTATAAGTCCACCAGGTGCTTCTATCTACAGACGGCTCTAAGGCCTAAAGCTTTTGGTCGGCATGCTTATGTCTGCATTCTTCCGCTATTGTTATTTCTTATAACAAACAACAAGTCATACGGACTCCTGCAAAGAAACAAAATTTTCTATTGCAAAAGCGATTAGGTAATCGGCACTGTTAGCTTTAGGCCACAAGACCTAATAAGTGGTATTCAGTGGCGTGAAAAAAGCGCCAGATTGTCATATTGAACATACCGTTTGTTGGTGTTGTATGTAAAACGACCAGCGTGCGAGCGTTCGTTGTTATTCCCTACATTGTGGGATAGATTCGGTGTCAAAGGCCATGTTGACACAGGTCAACATTTTGTGAAATGATGCGAGCGGGTCTATGCCTCTCGGGGCATGGAAAAGGGAAGAAAACTCTAACAATCACAAGAGAAAGACCAACTTATGTGTGCTAAACAAACGTTTGATGTATCAAATAGTCTGAGTTACGCATAAGTTACACCTTTATTCACTTCAAATTGGTTGGGAACTATGTCCAAGGTAAGCAATAGAACCAAAATCGCTACTGCACTTGTTGGCGCGTTGGCTCTGGCCGGCAGCAACCTGGTAGTTGCTGATCCTCTGAAAGAGGTTCAGAAAGCCGATGCCCAGATCCACGCCGACGCGGCTGCATCTCAGAAAAAAGTAGATGGCTACTTTGATCAGGCTCAGGACATGCTGTTTGAATACGGCTCTGTAGCCGATGAGCGTGAAGCTCTGAAAGCCTATAACGACTACTTGGCTTCGCTGGTTGCTGACCAGCAAAAGACCATGAACTCTATCCAGGATGATATCAACGGTGTTGATAAGCTGCGTCAGGGCGTAGTGCCTTTGATGTTTAAAATGGTTGAGTCACTGGAGCAGTTTGTTGCTCTGGATCTGCCATTCAACACTGAAGTTCGTAAAGAGCGTATCGATAACCTGAAGGGTTTACTCAGCACTGCTGAAGTTACCCTGGCTGAAAAGTATCGTCTCATTCTGGATGCTTACAGCATCGAGCGTGAGTATGGCACTTTCGTTGCAGTTAACACTGGTAAATTGAATCTCGACGGCAAAGAAGTACTGGTTGACTTCTTCAACCTGGGACGCGTTGCGCTGTACGCGCAGAGCTTGGACCAGAAGACCGGTTGGATGTACAACACTGACACCAAAGGTTGGGATAAACTGGAAGACAGCCACCTGCGTGAGCTGACCAAAGGCATCCGCATTGCCCGTAAGCAGGGCGCTCTTGACCTCTTTGCGTTACCAATTCCAGCTGCGGAGACTGCAAAATAATGAAGAAGCTAATTTCTACCGCCGTTGTTGCGGCCAGTCTGTCACTCACTGCCGGTATGGTTAGTGCTGCCGACGCGCCAAAGACTATCGATCAGCTGCTGCAGCAGGTGAAAACCGAGCGTGTAGCTGAAGGTAAAGTCAACTCTAAGCGCGAAGCCGAATTCAAAGCTGAGCGTGGTGATAAAGCTGCTCTGCTGCAGCGTGAAAAATCAGCCCTGGCTGCCGAAAAGCAGCGTGGCAAAGACCTGAACCAAGCTTTTATCGACAATGAGCGTAAAATTGCTCAGCTCGAAGAAGATCTGAAAACTGCTCAGGGTGACCTGGGTGAGATGTTCGGTGTGGTTAAAGGTGAAGCCGGTGATTTCGCTGGTAAGCTGGTAGGTTCTAACATTTCTGCTCAGTACCCTAAGCGTGACGTGTTCATCGCTGACTTGGGCTCTCGCAAGCAGCTGCCAAAAATTGAAGAGCTGGAAAAGTTCTGGCAAGAGCAGCTGTTTGAAATGGCTGAGTCAGGTAAAGTAGTTAAGTTTGACGCTGCGGTAACCGACATCGACGGTAACGTTGTTAACACCACTGTACACCGTATCGGTGCATTCAACCTGACTGCTGATGGCAAGTACGTTGTTTACAACCCAGAACTGGGTCTGATCCAGCAGCTGTCTGCTCAGCCAGATGGTTATCAGGTTGCGCCAATCGCCAAGTGGGAAGCCGCTACCAGCGGTGCTGAAAAGGTATACGTTGACCCTGCTCGCGGTACTTTGCTGAACATTTTCACTCAGAAAGCCTCTTTCGAAGACCGTATTGAAGCCGGTGGTCCTATCGGTTACATCATTATCGGTATTCTGGCTCTGGGTCTGCTGATTGGTCTTGAGCGTCTGCTGACTCTGTTCGTGATCGGTTCTAAAGTTAAGGCTCAGTCCAAGAACGTGGCTAACCCAGGTAACAACGCTCTGGGCCGTATCCTGAAAGTGTATCAGGACAACAAAGACGCCGACGTTGAAACTCTGGAGCTGAAACTGGATGAAGCCATCCTGAAAGAAACTCCAGCGATTGAGACTCGTATCTCTATCATCAAAGTACTGGCCGCTATTGCTCCAATGATGGGTCTGCTGGGTACCGTAACCGGTATGATTGCAACCTTCCAGAGCATCCAGCTGTTCGGTACTGGCGATCCAAAACTGATGGCTGGCGGTATCTCTATGGCGCTGGTTACTACCGTACAGGGTCTGGTTGCTGCACTGCCACTGATGCTGGTTCACGCTATCGTGGTTGCTCGCAGTAAGACTATCGTACAAACTCTCGAAGAGCAGAGTGCGGGTATCATTGCTGAACACGCTGAGAAGAGGGCTAACTAATGATGCTATTCCTGATGGATGTATGGGATTCCGTCAGGGGCTTCATGGCCACCGGGGGCGACGTCCTCTGGCTTGTAGCGGTTGTACTGTTTCTCATGTGGGTGTTGATGTTGGAGCGCTTTTGGTACCTTAACTGGGTAGCACCAAAAGAGCATCTGGCCATCATCTCTGCATGGGAAGCCAGGGAAGAAACCACTTCCTGGTATGCACACCGTATCCGTGAAGCTTGGGTATCCCAAGCGAAGCAAGATATGAACGCGCGTATGCTGATGATCAAGACCTTAGTGGCGCTTTGCCCGATGATAGGTCTGCTGGGTACTGTAACCGGTATGATCACAGTGTTCGATGTGATGGCAGTACAGGGCACCAGTAATGCTCGTATGATGGCGGCTGGTATTTCTCAGGCAACTATGCCAACTATGGCTGGAATGGTTGCGGCACTTTCCGGGGTATTTTTCAGTACCCGTTTGGACGCCAAAATGAGAATTAGCCTTGAGCGGCTGAAAGACAGCCTGCCACACCACTAAAGAGAGATTTAACATGGCTCGTAAAAAGCATTCCAGCGTAGACGAGGAAGCTCAAATCGACATGACTCCGATGCTCGACATCGTGTTCATCATGCTGATCTTCTTCATCGTAACTACATCGTTCGTGAAGCCATCTGGTTTGGACTACAACAAGCCTCCGGCGGCACAGGCGACCAAGCAGCCATCTGCTAACATCTTTATCGGAGTTAGCAAGACTGGTGTGATTATGATGGAAAACCGTCAGGTTGACATTGAGCGCGTGACAGCAAACGTTGAACGTATGTTGGCTGAAGCGCCGGAAGCCTCAGTACTGATCCAGGCTGACAAAGAAGCCCAACACGGCATCGTTGTTAAGGTTCTGGATCAGGTGAAGGCTGCCGGTATCGATAAGATCGCGGTTTCTGCGGGGAACGACTAATTATGTTGAGAGCACTAGTATCTATCATTATTGGTGCTTTGGTGACATTTGGTTTGTTCTGGTTCATGGCTGCCTTGGTCGGAGGTGGTGCAACGCGCCACGATAACTCCGCCGAAACTCCGGTGATTGAAATCACCATGGATAGGCAGGATGCGAAGGCGCAGAACAAGCCAAGGGTGGTGCCTAAGCCACCCCCACCACCAGAGCAGCCACCAAAGCCGGACACTACTCCGCCTGACGCATCGACCAACATCGATGGTGGCATCACCTTTAACATGGGTGGTCTAGAGTCAGGAGGTGCCAGTACTGGGTTTAAGCTGGGTAATATGATGACCCGCGATGGTGACGCCACGCCAATCGTGCGTATCGAACCTCAGTATCCTATCGCCGCGGCGCGCGACGGTAAGGAAGGCTGGGTAAGGCTTCGTTTTACAATCACCGAAATCGGTGGTGTAGATGATGTAGAAGTTATCGAAGCTGAACCCAAGCGTTTATTCGATAAAGAAGCGATACGCGCGCTTAAAAAGTGGAAGTACAAGCCAAAAGTTGTCGATGGTGTTGCCCAGAGGCAGCCAGGAATGCAGGTACAGCTGGACTTTACACTGGGAGGTAAATAAGGATGCGTCAAGTCAATAAACTTGCCAGCGCTTTGTTGCTGTCCCTGACTGCCAGTGCATTGGTTGTGCCGATGGCACAGGCAGCAGACAAGTGTCCAATGGATCAGCGTCAGGCCCGCGCCGTTGGTGAAAGTGTGGGTAAGAAGGTACAAAAATCCTTTGAAGCCTATACCGATGGTAAGCTCGATGAAGCGATTGCCATTCTGCTTGAGGCCAATGCCAAAGGTGACTTTGACAAGGCATATGTTGCTCGTATGTTGGGTAACTTTTATGCCGAAAAGAGTCAGATGGGCACTGCTGTCAAGTACCTTAAGCAAGCAGTAGATGCTGATGTGCTTGGTGGTACAGACCATGCGGCGACTATGAAGTTATACGCAGATTTGCTTATCCAGGATAAAAAGTGGAAAGAAGCAATCGCAATGTACTACAAGTGGATGGAGTTTGCCTGTAAGCAAGACGACCCAGTTGTGTACCGCCGTATCGGTATTGCTTATAGCGAACTTAAGCAGTGGGACAAGGTTATTGAAGTAGCCGATAAAGGTCTGTCTCACGCTAAAGAGCCTGATAAAAACCTGTATCAGATGAAATTGACTGCTTACTTCGAGAAGAAGCAGTACAAGAATGCTGTGAAGGTGCTGGAAACCATGATTCCACTGTTCCAGGACGATAAGCGTCTGTGGATCCAGTTGGCACAGTTCTACCTGTTGACCGAGGATTTCCCTCGTTCACTGCAGACCTATGACCTGTGTTATCGGAATGGGTTCCTGAAAGATGACGGTAGCAATTTGGTTCGCTATGCGCAGCTTTCAGCAAGTCAGGGGGCTCCCTATCGCGCTGCGACTGTCATGGAAAAACACATGAAGTCAGGTGTGATAGAGTCAAACGCGAAAAACTTTGAACAGCTGGCGGATTTTTTCCTTAACGCTAAGGAAGTCGATAAGTCTGCTGAGTACTACGGTAAGGCTGCAGAGGAAAAGAAAGATGGTAAGCTTTTCCTCAAGCAGGGACGTATGCTCTCTCTGGCAGAAAAATACTCAACTGCAATTCCGGTGCTTGAGAAAGCCCTGAATGCCGGAGTAGAGCACGCCGGTGAAGTTCAGTTTGAATTGGCTTTGGCTCACTTGCACCTAAAGCAATATAAGTCGGCTCATCGCTACGCTAAGCTGGCCGCTCAGGATAAGAAGACTGAGCGAAGTGCAAAAAGCTACGTTGCTTATATCGAAGAAAAAGCGCGTATCAACAACGTTACTCTTTAATGTCAGTTGATTTGCAATAGTAAAAAGCCACCCTTGGGTGGCTTTTTCTTTTTGGCTATGCTGAGGTTTATTCTTACTGAAATTTTTAAAGGTTCCTGGTTGGCAACCTTAATCGTACTCAATGCAGACACTCTATTGCTGATTGTTTGCCTTTATCCTGTTCAAGCAGCCTGGCCATGGTTTCTGTATTGGTAAAAAGCTTTTCAATACGTTGCTCTCTGGTTGGGCTACATATACATGTGGCCAGTTTATATTCCATCCTGACACTGTGGTCTTTTTCATATCTCTTAATAAATTCACTGATTGCCTGTTCGATTCGTTCGGCCACCACAGAAGCACCTTGGGAATCAATATTGAACAGGCCAAATGCAAAGCAGTCGTCGTTCATTCTGGCCAATAAATCTGTAGCACGAAGCAGAGTACCTTCGATCTCTTTTGTAAAGAGTTCCAATATACCCGGATGTTTAATGGTTTCGCGCAGGTGAGGGTAAAGATACAATAGCGCCAGACTTTGTTGTTCACGTATATGTCTGTGCCATTCACGATTAAACACTTCCAGAAAGTAAGTTTGATTGTAGACACCCGTTTCCGGATCCCGGAATCCGGAATTACGAAATGAATAAATCATAAGGCGAACTCCTGCAAAGGTGATGTTTTCATTATAGGTAACTTTGCAGTGATTATAGTCAAAGGGAGAAAAGACAATGCAAAAAGGTATATTGGCTCTGGCGGTTTCGGCGGCTCTTTGCTTGGGTGGTTGCGGAGAGGCCCAGACGGTGGCCCCAGCTCAGGCACCGGCCAAAGCCGAGGCGACAAGCAGCTTGGAGGTGTCAGCCGAGGCCCGCTATCTGGCGATGGTCGACAATTACTTTAAGGACTACCTCAAGCTTGAGCCTATTTACGCCACCTTCTTTGGCGTGAATGACTACAACGACCAGTTTGGCGGCGATTTGTCCGATGAATACCTTAAGGGCCGTCACGACTTTAATACCCGCTACCTGGCTGAGGTAAACAAGATAAACCGCGACGCCTTACCTGCCGATTTGCAGCTGTCCTACGACCTGTTTGTGTACGATCGCAATATCGCCCTGGTGGATGAGACCTTCCCGGCGCGTTTCCTGCCGATGAACCAGTTCTACAGCACAGTGATCACCATGATCCAGCTGGGCAGTGGCGAAGCAGCGCAGCCTTTTGCGACCAAACAGGACTACCTGAATTGGGAGTCGCGGGTTGATGGCTTTATCGCCTGGCTCGATAGGGCAGAGGCACGCATGAAAGAAGGCATGGCCAGCAAAGTGGTGTTGCCACGGGTGTTGGTGGAGCGGATGATCCCCCAGTTTACAGCCCAACAAGTGGCCGATGCCAAAGACAGCATCTTCTACGCGCCCATTAGCAAACTGCCTGAGTCCTTCAGCGCCGAAGATAAGCTTGAGCTTGAAAACCGCTATCAGGCGCTGATTAGCGAGCGCCTGCTTCCGGCGCTTGCCCGTATGGAAGGTTTCCTCAAAGAAAGTTATCTGCCTGCTGCCCGCGCGTCTGACGGCTGGTGGGGGCTGCCCAACGGTAAGCTGTGGTATCAGCACCTGGCCAATCTGCACACGACTACTAACAAGTCTGTGGACGACATTCATGACATCGGCCTTGGCGAAGTGTCCCGCATCCTGTCTGAAATGGATAAGGTGCGTCAGCAGGTTGGTTTCGAAGGTGACCTTAAGGCTTTCTTCGCCTCACTTTCCAGCGAGCCGCAGTACTTCTTCAATGAGCGTCAGGGCTTGGTCGATGGTTACATGGCCATCAAGGATGACATCAACAAAGTGCTGCCCAAGTACTTCAACGTAATGCCAAAAGCCGATTATGTGGTTAAGCCGGTGGAAGCCTTCCGTGAGCAATCCGCCGCCGGAGCCTCCTATGAGTCGCCCGCAGTGGATGGCAGCCGTCCTGGTGTGTTTTATATCAACACCTACAACCTCAAGGCTCAGCCTAAGTGGGGCATGACGACTCTGTCATTGCACGAGGCGGCCCCCGGCCACCACTTCCAAATCGCCATCAAGCAGGAGCTGACGGGCGTGCCTGAGTTCCAGCGTTTCAGCGGTTACACCGCCTTCGAAGAAGGTTGGGCGCTCTATGCCGAATATCTGGGTATCGAGATGGGGCTGTTCACCGACCCTTATCAGTACTTTGGTAAGCTCTCTGATGAGATGCTGCGCGCCATGCGTCTGGTGGTGGACACAGGGCTGCATGCCAAGGGCTGGAGCCGTGAGCAGGCCATTCAGTATATGAAGGACAACTCGCCCATGGCCGAAACCGATATCATTGCCGAGGTGGAGCGCTATATGGCCATCCCTGGGCAAGCCTTGTCCTACAAGGTTGGCCAGCTGAAAATCCTGGAGTTGCGTGCCGATGCCGAGAAGCGCCTGGGAGACAAGTTCGATCTGCGCGGCTTCCACGATCAGGTGCTGACCTCGGGTTCGTTGCCGATGGCGGTGATGGAGCAGAAGATCAATCGCTGGGTGGAAAGTCAGCTTTGATGTTTTTTTCATCAGCGGCTTTTTTATTCGTACGAGGATCCCTATACTGGATTTCCTGCTGCTGTGTGCAGGCCATGAGCCGTTAAAAAAGCCGGGGTGGCAGCCCCGATACTGATAAGGAGAAAGCTATGGTTCGGGCAACAGCGAGACACCTTTTGGTCAGCTCTGAGGAACACTGCGAGATCCTGAAACAACTTATTCAAAGCGGTGCGGATTTTGGCGATATCGCCAGACAGCACTCAGTCTGTCCTTCGGGCACTCAGGGTGGTGAACTGGGGGCGTTTGGACCGGGCATGATGGTGCGGGAATTCGATGAAGTGGTATTCAGCGCCCCCATCAATGTGGTTCAGGGACCGGTCAAAACCCAATTTGGTTACCATCTGGTGGAAGTGACCAGTCGGGGATGATAGATTAAAAAACGGCTGCATCGGCAGCCGTTTTCTTTTCTTCAACTTTTTGTTGCCTGCTAATTTATTGTCCACCACAGTAAGGATACCCCGTGCACATTGAGCTTTTCACCGACCGCCTGAAACTGCGCCCCCTCGGGCCTGATGACAAGGCCAATTTTGTGGCCATGCAAAGCGATGCCGGCGTAAACCGATATGTTCGGGTGTGTGAGAGTGTAGAGCTGGTTGAGGCCAAGTTTGCAGCCCGCTTGCTGCCCTGGGAGTATGACAGTGGCGACTGGCTTACTTTGGTGATTGAAACCCTTGAGGGCGATTTTGTTGGCTACTCAGGTTTTCATCAGGACTGTCCGCTGTCGCGGCGCGCCGAAGTGGGCTATATGCTGAGCCCGGTAATGTCCGGCAAGGGCTTTGCCACCGAGGCCACCCGCGCCGTTATCGATTGGGGCGCTCACCTTTTTAATATTCATAAATTTGTAGCCTGGTGCAGTGAGCAAAACCTCGGCTCACGCGCCGTGCTTGAGCGGCTAGGCTTTCAGCTCGAAGGTGTGCTGAAAAACCACAGCCTTATCGGCGATGAATGGCACAACGACTGCGTTTATGGTCTGCTGGCCGCAGATCGCGGTGATGTAAATTAACCGCAACTTCACGCGACAGGCGGCGGTTATGTGTATAATGCAGCGGTTTATAATCAGTGGAGAGCGGCATTGAGCGGTTCAGCATCCAGCCTCACCCTGCATGCGGGTGAAGACTATATTGAGCTTTATAAAGTACTGAAGGTAGAAGGTATGACCGGAGACGGCGCCGAAGCCAAGCGTGTCATTGCCGAAGGCATGGTACTGGTGAATGGTGAAGTGGAAACCCGCAAGCGTAAGAAACTGGTTGCCGGTGACACAGTCGTATTCAATGGTGAAACTGTCGAGATCCTCGCACCCTAAGGAGTAAAAAATGCATTTCCCAGAAGACGATAACGGCCAGATGCTCAAAGCCATGCACGAATCGGGTATCGATTTGTCCAAGCCGCTGGACGTGGATTTTTTCCTGGTGTTTGACGACAAACGCGATGCCGAATCTGCACTTGAAGACTTGGTTGCCCAAGAGGCTGATGGTGAGATTGAGCTGAACTTCAACGAAGAAATCGACAAGTGGGAGCTGATTGTCTGCATCAACATGTTGCCTGAATACGGTGCGCTCGTCGCCAAAGAACTTGAGCTGAACAACTTTGCCGGTCAGTTTGACGGTCAGAGTGACGGCTGGGGTGTGATGCAGCATCAGGAAGGTGATGATGAGTTCATGGATGACGATGACCATGACCACGATCATGACCATCACGGCTGTGGCCCCGGCTGCAACCACTGATAGACCTGAGTAATAACTCATGAAAGCCACCGCTTGCGGTGGCTTTTTATTGCCGTAAACTCAGGTGCTTATAAACAGAATGTGGCATATGCGGCCAGGGCAGGCTTCAGGGCGAAGCAACCGGTCAGCGTGAAAGGAGGCCGAATTGGCAAAACACATCAGCTTTGGAACCCCGGTAAACGATGCCGAGCGCTGGGCCTTTGGTCTGCTGGCCGATGAGCTTCCCACCGATTACTTCTTGCTGACCAATGTGGAGATCCCCACCAAAACTGGTCAGGCCATGGAGGTCGATGCGCTGGTGGTAGGGCAGTGGGGCGTGTATGTGGTCGATGTCAAAGGCTACATCGGCAGGCTCGATGCCGGGCTGCACGCCTGGTTGCTGGATGGCCGCGATGTCGATAACAGCCTTTCCAAAGCCAACTATGTGGCGCGGGTGCTGGCGGGCAAGCTTAAGCACAAGGTGCCTGTTGGCGTGTATGCGCCCTGGTGTCAGGGCATGGTATTCGTTACAGGCCGCAAGGGTGAAGAAATCCAGCTGGATAAGTCCGGCGAAAGCCTCAGCATTTACACCCCCACAGAAATCATTGCCGCGCTGACCAAAGAGTGGGGGCTGACTGCACCACACAAACATCCTGTGACCCAAGCTCAAAAAGAACTGGTGCTGGACACCATAGGTCAGGTTGCCCTGGTGGAGAGCCGCAACAACAAAATCCAGGACTTCATTAAACTTAAGTGTCTGTTTTTACAAAAGGGGCTGGAAGTCTGGCAGGCGGAATATAATCCCGGCGGCTGGAGCGCCCCCTGGCTGCTGAAAATTCTTCATCCCATCGAATTTGAAGACGCCAGTGAGGCCGCTCGCCATGAAGAGCGGCTGCGGGAAGAGTTTAAGCGGCTGCAGGCGCTCTCCGGCCTTGGCGCCGTACCTTACAGCGCGCCGCTTATC
Organism: Shewanella sp.; assembly: GCF_041630135.1. Taxonomy (GTDB): domain Bacteria; phylum Pseudomonadota; class Gammaproteobacteria; order Enterobacterales; family Shewanellaceae; genus Shewanella. Next base: position 36,722 of record NZ_JBFKLW010000009.1, on the reverse strand, counting down.
CAGGATGGTGAGCAATTGGTGCTGCCTATTCGTATGCCCCGGGGGCTGCCTTTGAATCTGCTGCCGCTGGAACCCTTGTCAACCTATCAAAAACTGGAGATATTGCGCCGCTCGGTCACTGGACTGCAGCAAATCCATCGCCGCGGCCACACGGTGGGAGGCTGGGCTGAAAACTGTGTGTTTGTCAGCGATAGCGGCGATGTGGAGTTTATTGATATTCGCAGTGATGTCAGTGAGTTTGATGATCTGAAAGCCTATGCAGCCGTGTTTCTGAATATCGCCCAGAGCACCAGGCAGCCGCGGATATTTCACTGGTACAGGGCCGCTTCCAAAGGTATGACTGTGGATTTGGATGCGATTCGGGCCGACCTGTCGGCACTGATTGAGCTTGGGGTATGTGACTACGACGAAGCAGCCTTTGAAATTAAACCCGGCGCCGTGATTGAGCATCATTTCAGCCTTATTGAGCAAACCGCGCGGGGGGATCGCAGTGAACTGTGGCGCGCCAAACACGTGCTGGGTAACTTCCCGGTGGCAGTGAGCCTGTATCACAGCACAGAGGCCTCCTGGCCCATGCTGTCCAGTCTTTATCGCAGCCTGAGTCGTATCAGCCATCCCAACATTGAGCGGGTACTGGCCTTTGGACAGCTGCCCCAAAGCGACAGCCTGTTTATTGTGCGAGAGTGGGAACAGGGCGAGGCCCTTAATGCCTGTGGTCCCATAGAACCCGGGCAGCCAATGCGTTGGTTTGCCAAGCTGCTTACTGCGCTCAACTATTTGCATCAGCTGGATATCTACCACGGGGCCATTTGTCCGCAGAACATTATTATTGATGCCGATAATGCCAGTTTGGTGAACTTTGGTGTTGGACTCGATATCGCCGCCAGCTGCTACGCCAGCCAGTATGCCGACCCGGCTTTGTGGGAGCATGAAGGCGAGGCCGAGCGGGATATTTATGGCCTGGTGGCGAGCTTTATCGATGTGCTGACCCCCATAGAACTCAAAGGCGACATGGGGCCTGAGGGAATGCTCAGTGCCCTGCATGCTTTCGATAGAGACTATCTTGGCAAGACGTTGTTTGATTATTGTGAAGCTGTGCTGACCTTTAAGGCACAGGTCGACCCCGATACCTGTTACCTCAAGCAGTTCGGCCTAGAAGACTACAGCGACGTGAACTTTTGCTGATTGAAAACTGTCGCAATTGTCCCTTTGCTCCGGGGGCAATTGCGTGCTTGCCTGCCTTTGCCTTTTACGGCAAAAAAGCGTTAAATGCTGGTTTCGAATTTCCCAATACCGACACCCGACGCCCGCCGGTTTGTGTCGATTTCGCTTGACTGACCTTTGGATATAAACATGGATTTTTCGCTGACCCTTGAGCTTGCTGCGGTGCTGTTTGTGGTGGCTATGGTGGCCGGTTTTATCGACGCCATTGCCGGTGGCGGTGGCTTGCTGACCATTCCTGCGCTGATGTGGGTGGGCCTGTCTCCGGCGGCGGCGCTTGCGACCAACAAGTTGCAGGCCTGCGGTGGCAGTTTCTCGGCCAGTTTGTATTTCGTTCGCAAAAAGATGGTAGATTTGCGCACTCTCAAGTTATCGATATTCTGTGCTTTTTTAGGCTCGGCGCTGGGAACTATTGCTATTCAACTGATTGATGCCGGGGTACTGGAGAAATTGTTACCCTTTCTGATCCTGGCCATTGGTGCGTACTTTTTGTTTTCCAAAAAAGTGAGTGAAGACGACAGACACAGGGTCTTGGCGCCAACGGCTTTTGCCTTTACTGCGGCATTGGGCATAGGTTTTTACGATGGCTTCTTTGGCCCCGGCACCGGCAGCTTCTTCGCGCTGGCCTTTGTGAGTCTGGCAGGTTTTGGCCTTGCCAAGGCCACTGCACATGCCAAGGTGCTTAACTTTGCCACCAATATCTCGTCGCTTATCTTTTTTGCCCTCGGCGGTAAGGTGGTCTGGCTATTGGGTGGCCTGATGCTGGTGGGGCAGGCGCTGGGTGCCACCTTGGGTTCGAGACTCGTCATCACCAAGGGCACGGCCATTATCAAGCCGCTGGTGGTGACCATGTCGGTGGCGATGAGTGTTAAGCTGCTGGGCAACGAATTCCAGTGGTGGTGAAGCCGCAGGCAGATAGCGGCAAAACGCCGTTTTCTGCCTTCACAGCGCTGTGCTAATCCCCTAGTATGAGTCTCAATTTCAAAGCAAAAAGGCGTTTTCATGAGATTCATCCATACCTCGGATTGGCACCTTGGCCGCACGCTGCACAATCAATCGCTGCTGGACGAGCAGGCCGGGATGTTGCAAAGCCTGCTGGAGCTTATCCGCATCCATGAGGTGGACGCCTTACTGATATCCGGCGATATCTTTGACCGCTCAGTGCCGCCTGCGGCCGCGGTAACCCTACTGGATGATTTTCTGGATCAGGTCACCACAACCCTGGGGGTGGCTGTGGTTGCCATTGGCGGCAACCATGACGGTCAGGAGCGCATTGCATTCGGTGCGCGGCAAATGGCCGGGGCCGGGCTCTATATTCAGGGGCCTGTGAGCGCCGAGGTAAAGCCGGTTCGCATCGATGGCAAAGACGGCAGCGCCTTTTTCTATCCTATTCCCTACGCCGAGCCAGCGCTGGTCAGGCATCTCCTCGATGAAGATGTGCACACCCACGAAGAGGCCATGGCGGCGCTGCTTGGGCAGGTACAGGCTCACGACAGCCAGGGCTTACCCAAAGTCGTGCTCAGCCACTGCTTTTTGGACGGCGGCAGCGAGTCGGACTCAGAGCGGCCGCTGTCCATCGGCGGCGCCGATCGTATCTCGCCATCGCTATTTGCACCCTTCGATTATGTTGCCCTCGGGCACCTTCATGGCCCTCAATACAAGGGAGCCGAGCATGTGCGTTACTCGGGCTCGCCACTCAAATATTCCTTCAGCGAGCAAAACCAGAAGAAATCGGTGACCCTGGTGGAGCTTAAGCCCAATCAGCCACCTGTTATCGAGCTGCTGCCGATTACGCCAAAACGCGATGTGCGGGTGATTGAAGGCCTGCTGGCTGAGCTGCTTGAACGAGGGAAAACCGATGCCACCCGGGAGGATTACCTGATGGTGCGGCTGCTGGACACCCAGGCGATTCTGGAGCCCATGGCCAAACTCAGGGCCGTGTATCCCAATGTGCTGCATCTGGAGCGCACGGGGCTGATGCAGGCCCGCCAGGTGGATGGGCCGGGCAGGGAGCGCATTCAAAAGAGTGAACTGGCCATGTTTGAAGACTTCTTCAGCCAAGTACAGGGTGAGCAGATGACAGAGCCCCAGCGGCAATTGATGACAGAACTTATCTCGTCGCTGCACAAGGGGGATGCCCAATGAAGCCGCTGACCCTTGAGATGACCGCCTTTGGCCCCTTTGCTGACACCCAAAGGCTGGATTTTACCGCCCTTGGCGACTGGCCGCTGTTCCTGATTAACGGCCCTACCGGCGCAGGCAAGACCACTATTCTCGATGCCATTTGTTTCGCACTGTATGGCAAGACCACAGGCAACGAGCGCGAAGGTACCCAGATGCGCTGCGACAGTGCCCCCGACAGCCTGCTCACCGAAGTGGTGTTTGAGTTTGGTCTGGCGGATAAGCGCTATCGGGTCAGGCGAACTCCCGAGCAGCAGCGGGCCAAAAAAAGTGGTGATGGTTATACGGTGCAAAAGAGTGAAGCTTTCCTCGAGCGGCTTGAAGGGGACAGCGCCGTGCCCATGGCCTCGGCCAAGGTCACCGAGGTGACCGCCGAGATAGAAGATTTGCTCGGGCTTGAGGTTGAGCAGTTTCGTCAGGTGATGGTGCTGCCCCAGGGGCAGTTTCGAAAGCTGCTGCTGGCCGACTCCAAAGAGCGCGAGGCCATCTTCGGCCAGCTGTTTCAAACAGGCATTTATAAACGTATCGAAGACAGCCTTAAGCAGCGGGCGTTGGAGCTCAAAGCCAAAGCCCGTGAACTCGAGGCGCGAAGAGCTGGGATTCTGGAAACCGCAGGCGCCGAAAGCCTGGATGCGCTCAACGCCGCTATATCAGCCCTTGCGCCTGAGCTTGCCAGCGCTGCAGACGCCAAACTCGCCGCCGAGACCAAACTCGCCGCCGCCAAAGCCGGGCGTCAGGCGGCAGAAGCCAGGCTGCGTGAATTTAGCGCCCTGAATGACACCAAGGCGCGGCTCGAGGCCGAAAACGCCAGGGCCGAGTCTATGGCTGCTCTGGGCATTCAGCTTGAGCGCGCGACACTCGCAGAGTCCCTTGCTGGTGCATGGCATGCCTGGGAAGAGCGTGAAAAAGAGCGCGTAAGCGCTGAAACCGCGGCTATGCAAGCCGTTGAAGAGGCAAAACAGGCCGAGACTGCGCTGGCGCATGCCAGAGAGGCGGCATTCGCTCTGCCCGAGTTGGATGCAAAACGCCAGCAGCTCAGGGCGGACGCCGAGCGACTGGCTGAGTGGCGCCCAAGAATGAGCAGACTGTCGGCGCTGAGTGAGGCAATTGCCACGCTTGGACAGGGGCTTAGTGCACTTGATGCCAATCTTGCCCATGTTCGCAGCCAGCTTGGTGATACCCTGGGCCGCATGGCGCAGCTTACCCAGCAGCGGCGTGACCTGTCGGCGCTGGCAAGCAGCGCCGGGAGCCTTGAGGCCGCGCTGGTGCAGCAAACTCAGGCGTTCGAGCGTCAGCAGCAATTTATTGAAAAAGAGCGGCAGGCGCATAAGCTTGGTGCCGAGCTTTCACGGCTTGAGGCGGACGGCCGTCAGGCCAAGGTCAATCAGGAACGGCTCACCCATGCCCGCGAACTGCTGGAGCTTGCCTGGCATCAGGGGCAGGCCGCGATTCTGGCAGCAAGGCTTTTACCCGGCGAGCCGTGTTCTGTGTGTGGCAGTAAGGATCACCCAAATCCTGCTCACCATGAAGGGATGCTGCCGGGTGATGATGAACTTGCCGCAGCCAGAGACGCCGAGCAGCAGGCGAGGGAACTGCTTAGCCGCGCCCGCTCGGATTACAAGGCGCAAAAGCAGCGTCTCGATGCCATGGCGCAGGAGCTTGCACATGATGCGGCGGCTTTGGGAGATGCGCTTGCTTCCAGTCTGGAGCAAAAGCAGCTTGTTCTTCTCAAGAGCCGCGAGGCGTGTCAGAACGCCAAAGCGGCTCTGCACTCGTTGCAGGCATTGGAAAATGAGCTGGAGCAGTTGGGCCATAGTCAAAAGCAGTTACAGGCTCAGATAGAAGAACTGCAGCGTCAGCGCGAGCAGCAATCCGGAGAGCTGCAAAAAGCCAGCGGTGAAAAAGAGAGTCTCAGCAGTGCCATACCTGAGCTGTGTCAGCGCCTTGGCAGCGAGCAGGCTTTTGATGAGCACCTTGCCACGCTTGCAGAGCAATTCAATGCGCTCAGTGCGCAGATGGATGAGCTGCAAGTCCGGCTAAAAGAGGCCGAAACCCGTCAAACCCAATGCAATGAGCGCAGGGATGCATTGCAGCAGGCCCTGACCGGGGCATGCAGCCGCGCCGCCGCGGCGAAGTCGCGTCTCGATAGTGAACTTGTTGCAAAGGGCTTCGCTGATACGACGAGCTTTAATCAGGCACGTATGAGTGCTGATGAGATGAGCGCTGCCAAAAACAGTATCGCCAGCTGGCAGCAGCAGCTCGCAGGACTGAAAGAGCGGCTCGCGGCTCAGCAGGAGGCCCTGGGCGATGCTCTGCCACCGGATTTGACAGAGCTGGCCGCCGCAGAAGCCTGTGCCCAGGAGGAGTTTGGCCAATCCAACCAGCGCTGGCAGTCACTCAACGACACCCAGGTAATGTACAGCCGGGCCCGGGCGCAGCTTGGCAGCGAAGCAGAGGCAGCAGCCAGACTCGATGAAGATTATGCACTTATTGGCACGCTCTCCGATGCCGCCAGCGGTCAGACGGGGGCGCGTATCAGTCTGCAGCGTTTTGTGCTCGGCGTCTTGCTCGATGATGTACTGATTGAAGCCAGCAGCCGTTTGCATCTGATGAGTAAGGGGCGCTACCGACTTATTCGCAAAGAAGACAAAGCCAAAGGTAACCGCGCTTCCGGCCTGGATTTGGATGTGGAAGATGCGTACAGCGGTAAGCTTAGGCCTGTCGCCACCCTCAGTGGCGGTGAGAGCTTTATGGCGGCATTGTCGCTGGCATTGGGGCTTTCTGATGTGGTGCAGGCCTATGCCGGCGGCATCAAGCTCGATACCCTGTTTATCGATGAAGGATTTGGCAGCCTGGATCAGGACTCGTTGGAGCTGGCCATCCGAACCCTGGTAGACCTGCAGTCGGCTGGGCGCATGATTGGGGTGATATCCCATGTCACCGAGATGAAAGAGCAGATCCAGACCCGGGTGGAGATAAGTAAAGGGAGTGACGGCAGTAACATCAGCCTGACCATACCCTGAGCTTCGTTTGATTACCGCTGAAAGCATTCTTGTGTCACATTTTTCCCCGGTCGCTTTTGCTAATGTCCGATGGGCTGAAAGACAGGCTTGGCGCTGCCATGCAGGAAAAGGCTTGTGTCGGGCTGGTTTTTTGGTATAACAAGGTGCAATCCCTGCAAAATAGCAGGGTTTTATACCTATAAGAATGACTGGCAGTACAGGAAATTTCAGGGTTGATTAATCAAATCTCTAATAAAAACAATGTGCTTTTTTCGCATATTGCCAGTTTGCCCAGCTTTCATAAGCGTGTCCTGCTGTTGGGCGGTTTACTGGTTGGTGTGTCTTTAATGTGGCCATCGGTTCAACAACCTGTTACGGACCGTATTCCCATTCATCTGGACATAGATTCCTTATTACCTGAGGTGTCCGATGCGCCTCTGCCATTGGCTGCTGGCGAAACAGTTGCTGATTTCGATCATCTGATTGTCTCCGGCGATACCCTGAGTGGACTTTTCTCCCGTGCCGGTGTGGACCAGCAGACCATGTACAAGGTGCTGGAAGCCGATATGAGTATTCTGGCACTCGATACCCTGATGCCGGAAAACCGCATCAGATTCTGGCTGGATGATAAAAATGAGCTGCAAAAATTGGAGCTGTATTTCAGCCCCGCCCGTCAGGTGGTGTTCAGCCGCTTTGAAGACGGCAGCTTTAACGTGGATGAAATCGTTGTTGATGGCCTTTGGCAGAATCGTATTGCCAGTGGTGAAATTCGAGGCTCTTTTTACGTATCTGCCCAGCGTATGGGGCTCTCTGCAGGTGAAATCGCCAAAATTGAGTCGTTGCTGAAGGAGAAAATGAATTTCTCCCGCGATTTGCGAGCAGGGGATACCTTCTCTGTATTGGTGAATGATCAGTATGTGGAAGGTGTTGCCACGGGTGCCAGTCAAATCCTGGGTGTCCAAATTAAAAGCGGTAAGCGCGAAACTACCGCGTTCCAGCACAACGATGGTAACTTCTATGATGCAAAAGGCCACAATCTGGCCAGAGCGTTTCAACGGGTGCCGCTGGAAAAGTCCTATCGCATGAGCAGCCGCTTTAATCCCGTCCGTAAGCACCCGGTTACCGGCCGTGTGTCACCCCATAATGGTGCCGATTTTGCCACTCCGATTGGCACTAAGGTGGTGGCTCCCGGTGATGGTGTGGTGACTATGGTGACCGACCACAAGTTTGCCGGAAAGTATGTAGTAATTGAGCATGGTAACAAGTTCCGCACTCGGTTCCTGCATCTCTCCAAGGCTCTGGTACGTAAGGGTGACAGAGTCAGCCGTGGCCAGGTTATCGCTCTTTCGGGCAATACAGGCCGTTCCACCGGGCCACATCTGCACTATGAATTCCACGTAAATGGCCGTCCGGTCGATCCTATGAAGGTGTCGCTGCCGACTTCGACCCAGCTGAATTCATCTGAGCTGTCTGAGTTTATGTCCATTGTTCGAAGCCGACAGATGCTGATGGATCTGGGTTAATCCCAACGCAGGCAGCCAAATAAAAAGCGACCTCAAGGTCGCTTTTTATTTGGCTGTTTACAGAATTTTAAGGTAACTGCCTTTGTATTAACCGGCTTTGCGCTTGGCGAGCTTCAACGCGCACTGACATAAACCACCGCGTTTGGCTGCGCAGCCACCGCAGGGCTTACGTTTAAGTGGCGTCAGGGCGAAGGCCATGGTGCCGATGGCCGGACGCAGCATTCTTACTGCTGGCAGAGTGTCGTCATTGGCACTTTGGGGAAATGCTTTGAGATTGTCTGCCGCCATTTGTTTCAGCGTGCGGCGGGTAGCCTTCTTTTCGGCTTTGCTATGGAGCGCGGGGGCCTCTGGCAGGGCATTTTGCAACAGGCCAGCAAGCTCACTTACCTTGGCTTTCAGAGCCTTATCCCTGATATCACGCTTTTTAAACCCCAATGATTTACGGGCTGCCTTGCGGCACATTTTTTCCAGGCGTTTGTCGGCTTTGGCCATGGGACTCCTGTTGTGACGTTTATGGTCATAACACAGTGACTATGCAGTTTATTCTAAATGAAAATCGTTATCAGTCAATGCTGTGTCTGCGGTGTGAGTCACAAAGGCAGCGGGCATTTGGGCGGGCTTGGCGTGTGGGATGCTTGAGATGCGGGTTTAGCGTCAGCCCGGAAACGGCGATTGGCCTGCATCGATAGCGGTCAGCAGCAGACGCAGATCAAACTCCAGCTGGTGATAGTCACCATCCATATGGCAGCAAAGCTGGTAGAAGGCCTTATTGTGGTCGCGCTCTTTGAGGTGCGCCAGTTCATGAATGACCACCATCCGCAGCAGAGGCTCTGGTGCGGTTTTCAGTCTTGAGCTGATGCGGATTTCCCGTTTGGCCTTAAGCTTACTGCCCTGAACCCGGGAGATACTGGTATGTAAACCAAGGGCCTGCTGTTTTAGGCTGATTTTGTCATCGAAACAGACTTTGGCGAGGGGATCTGCGCGCTTAAGGAAGCGGTTTTTCAGGGCCTGGGTGTAGTCGAACAGGGCTTTGTCGGTGCGGATGCTGTGGTCGGCACGGTAACGCCGTGCCAACACATCGCCAAGTTTACCCGCATCGAGCAAGGCGGCCACCTGGGCACGCACCTGCTCGGGGTAGTGAGCCAGATATTGGCTCACAGCTTGCCGTAGATTTTACCGTTGAGGAAGGCATAAGCCGCTTCAAAGGCGGGTTGCTGGAAACGCTTGAGGCCCAGCACTTCAAAGTCCACTTGAGGTGGATTGCGCTTGCACAGTTCACGGATGGCGGTTGGCTTCATCAGCTGCACCGGCAGGCCGCACAGCTGAATGGCGGTTTCCAGTTTAAAGCTGATGGCGCTGCCAGCGGCCTTGCCTTTGTGCTCACGTTCAATCAGGGCGACAGCCTCGATTTTGTAGTCTTCCATCAGCTTGCTGAACGCAAAATGGAACTCGGTCATGGCTTCCTGTGCGCTGGCATTGGAGATGGTGAAGGTGTGCTTACGGCACTCAGGCACGTTGAAGGCTTCCCGGTCATAACTTACCAGGCTGATAATGGCCTCTGCGCCTTTAAGCTCTACGCCACATACTTTCATTTTTGGACCCTTATTTTCAAAACTCTTAACTGGTTAACTTCGCCTGTCAGGCGCTTATTCCGACTCGTCTTCCGGCGTGTCAATGACCGACGCTTCGGGTTTGGGCTTTTTGCGGATCATTGGCGCATCGCCTACATCCACGCCCGTGATAAAACGGCGATCCCTTGCTTGGACTGGACCTTTGGCTTTGCTGCTGTCACTGCGCTTTTTCACAGGTTTGTCAGCGTTTTCCGCCTTTTGCGGGCGAACCCGCTTGGGCTTAAGGCCGGTAAAGCTGGCTTCAAGGCCTGGTAAGGTGCTGAATTCGAAAGTTTTACGAAGCAACAGCTGCACCTTGAGGAAGTTGTCCCAGTCTTTCGGGCCAACCAGAGACACGGCACTGCCTTTGTTACCGGCGCGGCCAGTGCGACCAATGCGGTGCACGTATTCTTCAGCAAATTTGGGCATGTCGAAGTTAACCACCAGCGACACAGTGCCAATGTCCAGGCCGCGGGACGCCACATCTGTGGTTACCAGAATGCGGCAATGGCCACGGCTGAAACCATCCATGATCTGGTTACGCTGACTCTGGCGCAGTTCACCTGAGAGAGCCGCGGTATTGTGGCCCTTGTCGGCCAGCAGGCTTGCCAGTCTCTCTGTGTCCTGACGGGTGGCAGTGAAAATCATCACCTGACGGAAATCGTCCTGTTCCAGCAGTTTTTCAAGCAACGCCTGCTTGTGGTCCAGATGATCCGCAAGCAGAATTTTCTGGTCGATATCGGCGTGTCCCAGATGCACCGCATCGATGGCAACATGCTCCGGGTTTTCCAAAAGTTCGCCCGCCAGCTCCTGCACTTCACCGTGATCCAGTGTCGCCGAGAACATCAGGGTCTGGCGGCGGCGGTGGTCGGCGGCTGCATTGATGGCTTTGAGCTGCGGGGCAAAACCCAAATCCAACATACGGTCTGCTTCATCCAGTACCAGCAGTTCCAGGCCATTCAGGAACAGGTGCTTTTGCGACAGGTGGTCGGCAATTCGGCCCGGGGTAGCCACGATAAAGTGCGGATCCCGTGCCAGTGCCTTGGCCTGGTCGTTGAAGTTCTCTCCGCCGAGCACGCTGATGGCACGGTATTGAGTATTGGCCACCAGAAGACGCAGCTGGGCGTACACCTGCTGCGCCAGTTCGCGGGTTGGCAGTAGGATCAGTACCCGCGGATCGCGCTTGGACAAAGACTTGGTGGAAATCACCCGTTGCAGCGCCGGCAGCAAAAATGCCAGCGTCTTTCCCGACCCCGTCTTGGATGAGGCCATTAAATCTCGGCCACTCATGGCAACCGGAATGGCCTGACTCTGGATGGGAGTAGGCGTCTCTATGCCCATATGTTTGAGGCTTTGCAAGAGGCGCTTATCGAGGGAAAAATCAGAAAATTGCAATGGATGGTCTCCGGAAAAATTTAAGCCAGCAATTATAGCGCCAACGGTCCCTTGGCGCTATGGCAACCTGTGAGTACTGGGTATACGCAAGTCTGCGTCTAGCGCAGAGCTGTGCTGATATCTGTGATCGACGTCGGAAAAGCGGCCATTTAACTTTATTCGATTGGGTATTTGGCTTAAGTTTGGCCAATCGTAAATTACTTGAACCCCGCAGGGTATCGGCCCCACCGGAGCTGTAAATGGACTTTTGGATTGCACTTGCAATAGTTATCTTTGGATGGATGATACCGGTGTTACATATTGGGCTTTCTGATGTGACCCCTCCACGACAGAAAGGCTTGTGGATACTTGCCGTCACATTGTCGTCCTGGTTAGGCTGGTTTGGTTATCTTGTTAAGACCCGTGATTCCTGAACCTGACACTCTGTTTTCTCAGGGCGTAATACGTTTATAGTCAATTAGGGAAGGTGCGAATACATCCTGTGTTTGCTCTGCGTGTGCTTAAAATGGATAGATGCAAGGCACAGTTCGCATCGCAGCGAATCGCCCTAGTCCTTCGCAAGAACTGCAACGCAGCAGATGCTGCTGTAAGCCACGTCCTGTGGGGCTTTGATTGCAACACCATTTCGGCATTATTCAACTTCAGCACGCCTCGGCATGCCCTCAGTTGAATGCCTTGAACTGTCGCTGCTATCAAAACCAGAGCGGTGCGACGACTTATTCGCACCTTCCTTAGAACAACCCAACCCCTACTCTGGAGAATTGGAATGCCTGCTAATCGTATCGGTATAGCCTTGGGCAGCGGCGCTGCCAAGGGCTGGGCACACATCGGTGTTTTAAAGGCATTGGCTGAACTCGGGGTCAAGCCTGATCGCGTTGCAGGTTGTTCCATTGGTGCCTTGGTGGGCGCGGCCTATGTAAACGGCCATCTTGACGCCCTTGAAGAATGGGTGCGCAGTTTTTCCAGCTGGGATGTGCTGGGGCTGATGGATTTAAGTTGGCGCCGTGGAGGCCTCATCCGTGGTGAGAAGGTATTCGATGTCATGCAGAATCGCATTGGCGTGATGGATATTGAGACCATGGGCATGCCCTTTATTGCGGTGGCAACTGACCTTTACACTGGTCAGGAGATTTGGTTTCGTCAGGGTGATTTACGCCATGCAGTGCGTGCTTCCTGCTCAATGCCGGGGATTTTGCCGCCGGTGCGTCAGGGGCACCGATGGCTGGTGGATGGTGCTGTGGTCAATCCTGTGCCGGTATCTGCCTGTCGTGCGTTGGATGTAGATGTAGTGATTGCGGTGGATTTGGATGGCCAGCGTCGCAGCCGCATTCAGGCGTTGCCGGTTGACCTTCGCAGCGAGGCTATTTCGCCCCAGGAGGAAACCCAGGCGCTGGCCGAGCAAGAGGGCGGTTTTATGGACTTGCTGGCGCGGGGGCGGGATTATGTGGCCAGTCTGTCGGATAAGTTTTCCCTCGGCAGTCGCGACGACCCCGGGATGCTGGCAGTGATGAGCCAGTCGATGGAAATTGTCCAGCAGCGCCACAAGCGCTCGCGCCTTATGGGGGACCCCCCAGATGTGTGTTTGGTGCCCAAGGTGGCGGACATTGGCACCATGGAGTTTCATCGTGCATCTGAGGCTATCGATGCCGGATATACCGCTGTGATGGCCCAGGCCCATTTGATTGAGACAGGCCTCGGACAATAGCGCTGGTACATTCGCTGCAAAAGCCGGTTTTAACCGGCTTTTGGCTATTTGGCGGCTGGCGGACGGATATTTTTTGCCTCTGTGTGCCTGCTGTTTTGCCGTGGGTCAAGGGGCAGTTTTTTAAAAGGCTACCTGCCACAGATTTTAAAAAAAGGGAGATTTATCTTTTTTCCAAACATGATCCATATCAAGGCATAACGCTGGTATTTGTCGCCTAATACACTACATTTTGTATCTGGATAAAAAACAAGCTCAACATATAGTGTTGGCTTCGACAATGAGGAACTAGCGATGCCAGTGGTGATTAAGCGGGATGGGTGCCGTGCTGCGTTCGATGAAACCAGACTCAGGGATGCTGTGATTGCGGCGCAGGGTGCTGCCGGTGTTATCGATAACGACTATGCCGCAACCGTAGCTGCCATTGTAGCGGCGCAGGTTGCCGGTAAAGACGAAGTGGCCATCCATGAGCTGCAGGATGCAGTGGAAAACTGCCTGATGGAAGGCCCTGACAAGGAGGTTGCCCGTCACTATATTGAGTATCGTCATGACCGCGATGTTTGCCGTGAAGCCACCAGTCGCCTCAATCTGGAAATTCGTTCCTTGGTGGAGCAAACCAATGCCGCCTTGCTCCATGAAAATGCCAACAAAGACTCAAAGGTGATCCCCACCCAGCGGGATCTGCTGGCGGGCATTGTGGCGCGCCATTATGCCAAGCGCCATATTCTGCCCAAGGAAGTGGTGGCCGCCCACGAGGCCGGTGAAATTCATTACCACGACCTCGACTACTCGCCTTTTTTCCCCATGTTCAACTGCATGCTGATTGATTTGGGTGGCATGTTGACCAAAGGCTTTAAGATGGGCAATGCCGAGATTGAAACGCCAAAGTCTATCTCCACGGCCACCGCAGTAACGGCGCAAATCATCGCCCAGGTGGCGAGCCACATTTATGGCGGCACCACCATTAACCGCATTGACGAGGTGCTGTCGCCCTACGTTGCCAAGAGCTATGACAAGCACTATCAAACTGCGCTGCATTGGGGCATTACCGATGCGGTGGCTTACGCCCGCGCCCTGACCGAGAAAGAGTGTCACGATGCGTTCCAATCGCTGGAATATGAGGTGAACACCCTGCATACCGCCAACGGTCAGACGCCTTTTGTAACCTTCGGTTTTGGGCTTGGCACCAGCTGGGAATCGCGGCTTATTCAGCAGTCCATTCTCAAAGTGCGTATGGCCGGTCTTGGTAAAAACCGTAAAACAGCGGTGTTCCCCAAACTGGTGTTTGCCATCCGTGATGGTATCAACCACAAACAAGGCGACTGCAACTACGATATCAAGCGCATGGCTATTAAGTGTGCCTCCGAACGCATGTACCCGGATATTCTCAACTATGAACAAGTGGTGCGGGTAACCGGCTCCTTTAAGACGCCGATGGGTTGCAGAAGCTTTTTGGGTGTGTACGAAAAAGACGGTGAAATGGAGCACGAAGGGCGCAATAACCTTGGAGTGGTAAGCCTTAACCTGCCGCGTATCGCCATTGAAGCAAAGGGCGACGAGAGCCGTTTTTATGCACTGCTGGAGCAGCGGTTGCAGATAGCCCGTCAGGCTCTGGATAGCCGTATTGAGCGTCTGAAAGGTGTAAAGGCCCGGGTTGCACCCATTCTGTACATGGAAGGAGCCTGCGGCGTACGTCTTCGCCCTGATGATAACATTGAACCCATTTTCAAGAATGGCCGTGCGTCCATCTCTTTGGGTTACATAGGGCTGCATGAGACAGTAAACGCCCTTTATGGCACAGATACCCACGTATATGACTGTGAAGTGCTGCGCCAAAAAGCCCTCGCCATTGTGGCGCGGCTTAAGCAGGCTACAGTGCAGTGGAAGCAGGAAACCGGCTATGGCTTCAGCCTTTACAGCACTCCGAGTGAGAGTCTGTGCAGCCGCTTTGCCAAGCTGGATACCAAGGCCTTTGGGGTGATTGCCGGGGTGACTGACAAGGGCTATTACACCAACAGTTTCCACCTGGATGTGGAAAAGAAGGTGTCGCCTTTCGATAAAATTGACTTTGAGGCGCCATATCCAGAACTCGCCAGCGGCGGATTTATCTGTTACGGCGAATATCCCAACATGCAGCATAACCTCGAGGCGCTGGAGGATGTGTGGGACTACAGCTACAGCCGCGTGCCTTACTATGGCACTAACACCCCTATCGATGAATGTTACGACTGCGGCTTTACCGGCGAATTCGACTGCACCAGCAAAGGCTTTGTCTGCCCGTCCTGTGGCAACCACGAACCCAGCCGAGTATCGGTGACCCGCCGGGTGTGTGGCTACCTTGGCAGTCCGGATGCGCGTCCGTTCAACCACGGAAAGCAGGAAGAAGTAAAGCGCCGGGTCAAGCATCTCTGAAGGCGGAAATCAGGTGAACTATCATCAGTATTTCCCGCTGGACGTGGTTAACGGGCCGGGCACCAGGGCGACCCTGTTTGTGTCCGGCTGCGAACATCAATGCCGTGGCTGTTATAACCAGTCCACCTGGGATGAAAGAAGTGGCCTTGTCTTTGATGAGGCGATGACTTCGCAGATTATCGCTGATCTTAACGACAGCCGCATTCGTCGCCGTGGACTCAGTCTTTCGGGTGGCGATCCACTGCTGCCAGCCAATGTAGAGGCAGTGCGAGCCCTGGTGCTCAGGGTTCGTGAGCAATGCCCCACAAAGGATATCTGGCTGTGGACCGGTTATCGCCTGGAAGACTTTACCCCTGCCCAGGCCAGTCTGGCGGCGCTGGTGGACGTGATAGTGGATGGCCGCTTCGAGAAGGCGCTGTTTGACCCCAAGCTGCGCTTTCGTGGCAGCAGCAATCAGCGGATTTTGGCCCGAATGCCAGGTGGTTTTGTGCCCTGGGAGGGCTAACGGCAGCGGATTTATCTCAATATCGGCTAAGTTCTGTTGGTTGACGCGTCCCGCTGGTATACTCCAGCCAATTGCGCTGCCATTTCCCCAGTGAATAGCAGGTAAAGCCCCGGTTATTCACTTGGGTATTCCTGCGAGCGGTAAAAGCGCTTAGAATAGGCCCCCCGGTGAGGCTTCTCACCAAAGATGTTGAGTTGTCATGGAAAGTTCTGGTCTCACGGATTGAGCGTTGTCGTTAGGATAAATTCATGTCGATAAAGTATGTCGCCACTTCCAAGTTGCCTACGCCCTGGGGCGTTTTTGCCATGCACGGTTTTGAAGATACCCAAACCGGTAAAGAGCATGTGGCGCTGACCTTTGGCGAACTCAGTGGTGATGAGCCTGTGCTTGGCCGGATCCACTCCGAGTGTTTAACCGGTGACGCCTTATTCAGCCTGCGCTGTGACTGTGGTTTTCAGCTGCAAACGGCACTGCAGCGCATTGCCGAAACCGGCCGTGGTTTTATCCTGTATCTGCGTCAGGAAGGGCGTGGTATTGGTCT
Organism: Shewanella sp.; assembly: GCF_041630135.1. Lineage (GTDB taxonomy): Bacteria > Pseudomonadota > Gammaproteobacteria > Enterobacterales > Shewanellaceae > Shewanella. Next base: position 20,630 of record NZ_JBFKLW010000009.1, on the reverse strand, counting down.
GCTTAATAAAATCCGTGCTTACGAGCTGCAGGACAAGGGCGCCAATACCGTAGAAGCCAATGAACAGCTTGGCTTTGCTGCCGATATGCGCAAGTACGATATGATTGCGCCTATGCTTGAGCATCTGGGCATTTCGCGGGTACGCTTGATGACCAACAATCCACGCAAGGTGAGAGCCATGCAGGATGTGGGTATGGATGTGGTGGAACGGGTACCGCTGCAGGTGGGTAAAAACCGCTACAATGAAGCCTATCTGAAAACCAAATCTGACCAATTGGGTCACATGATGTCCGAAGTGCATTTCAGCACTGACCACCAGGACTGAGCCGGACGGCGTTCTCTGGTTTTCGTCAGAAAAACCTTTTATAGTCGGTGCATTCAACACTTGGGTGTGCCGACTGCCTTGAAGCAAACTCTCTCTTTTCTCTGCTTATTTATCAGTGTGTTGGTGCAGGCTGAAGATACGGCTGACATCCAGCATTTCGCCTTCGCCAATTACCTTGGCAGCGGTATCTACAGCAGCACCGGCGACAGTGCTGCAGTTATCAATGTGCCTTTGTCCTTCACCATCGAAAAGAGCGACGACAGTGAGTTGCTACTGCGTATGCCACTCTCGCTTGGCTTTTTTAATTATCAGTGGGATGACTTGCCGGAAGGGGAGTTGCCCGACAATGTCGGCACCCTGACATTAACCCCCGGCATCGAATATCACTGGCAGGCCACTGACAAGCTGGCGATGGAGGCCTATCTCGACATTGGATTTGGGCATAACTTTGCTGACAGCACCAATGTGGGCATATTGTCGGCGGGTGTGTCTGCCTTGTATGGGTTTGGCAGTGAAGATTACCGCCCCTTGTGGGTGACTCGCTTTTACAGCGCCGGCTATCGCAGCATGGCGGGGGATGCCCAAGAGCGCTATTCTGCCCTCACCAGCGGGGTGGATTCAGGCCTTGGGCTTGGTTTTTCGGCACTGGATGTGTGGATGGAACCAAGGTTTTTCGGCGCATTGCACTGGGTGTTTGGCCGCGGCGAACTGGCCGATGAATTGGTAGGCGCCCTGATGGATGACAGTACTCTTGAGTTGGGTTTAAGCCTGGCATTTGATAAACCCTTAGGTATAAAACCGATCACCATTGAGCGCGTCGGGCTCAGTTATAGCCTGCTGGGCAGTGAAGGCGTGTGGCGTTTATTCTTCAGCCAACCGCTTTAGCGATTTGCTTCTCGAAAACTGAAAAAGCGCCTTATGGGCGCTTTTTTCGTTGAGGAACGGGGGATCACCCAGCGCTCAGTCCTTTGATGCCTTACCCCACACGCTGGGATTGACGGGGGCCGTGGCTTCGGCGCTGCTATCCTCAGTTTTCTTTTTTAAACTCAAGGTATTCTGCGAGGGCTTCTTCGGTTTTGGCGTCACTTTCGCGGCAGTCACGGGCGGCTTTTTGGGGTTGTCTATTCTGACTGGTGCCTTGCTTGGTTTTGCTGCTGCTTTTGCTGAGCTTTTGGCCTTAGCTGCGCTTTTTGTATTTGCTGCGCTGTTTGCAGTTGCTGTGCCTGGGACCTTTGCGGCTTTGTCGGCCGCTTTACGGGCTTCTCTGGCCTTGGCTTTACTGACTTCACGGCAAAGGTACAGCGATTCGACTTTGGCACGGGCCCAGGGGGTGCGGCGCAAAAAGGTCAGGCTGGATTTGACCGAGGGGTCATTGGCAAAGCAGCGAATGCGGATTTCATCAGCAAGGCGTGGCCAACCAAGCTCTTTCACCAGGGTTTCCAGCATCACCTGAAGTGTGACACCGTGGAGGGGATTATTGGGCTGTGAAGATGTGGGTGAAGACATGGATTGAGCAGAGCCTTGGGCTGAGATTGATTCAAGCGGCTATTGTACCTTGGCTGTAGTAATAAACACAAAGGCCGGCGCGGGGCCGACCTTTGTGTTTCAGCGCCCGGAACTGTTCCGGGTTTGCTGAGGATCAGGCTTCTTCAGCCAGTTCCACTGCCTTGCCTTTGGTTTTCACAATAAGCAGGGTTGCCACGGCGAAGGCTGTTACTACGCCGACAACTGTGGAGAGGGTCATTGGCAGGCCAGCGCCAAGCGTAGAGGAGTTCAGCAGGAAGCTCACTACCACTGTGGTCATAAACATGGCCGGAATGGTGCAAATCCAGTGCAGTTTGTTGTGGCGCAGCAGGTAGGCTGAGGCTGTCCAGAGCATGAGTACAGCAGTCGCCTGGTTGGCAACACCGAAGTAGCGCCAAATCACCCCAAAGTCGACCTGAGTGAGGATGCCACCGATGATAAACAGCGGAATGGCCAGCATCAGACGCTTGGGCAGGGCAGTTTGTGGCAGGTTGAAGAATTCAGCCAGGATAAGACGGGCAGAGCGGAATGCGGTATCGCCTGAGGTGATTGGCAGAATAATCACCCCCAGTACGGCCATAAAGCCACCCACAGTACCCAACAGCCCAGTTGAGGCTTCATACACCACGTTGGCAGGGTTGCCGGCCATGCCGGTGGCCAGACCTTCTACACCGCCGAAGAATGACAGGGCGATGGCACACCAGATAAGGGCAATGATACCTTCGCCAATCATGGCGCCGTAGAACACGAAGCGACCGTTGGATTCATTTTCCATGCAGCGGGCCATCAGCGGTGACTGGGTGGCGTGGAAGCCGGAGATGGCACCACAGGCGATGGTGATAAACAGCGCAGGCCACAGCGGCATGTCGTTGGGATTTAAGTTGGTCAGGAAGTCACTGGTGGTCACACCGGGCAGCAGGCTGTGCTCGGAAGAAACAATCAGGGCGATGGTCAGGCCCACAGACATAAACAGCAGTAAGGCGCCGAAGAAGGGGTAGAGGCGACCAATAATTTTGTCCACCGGAACGATAGTGGCAATCAGGTAGTAAACGAAGATTATGCCTACAAACAGGGTGACACTGAGGCCTGTGAGTTTACCCAGCAGCCCAGCAGGAGCCGAGATAAATACCACACCCACGAGCAGTAACAGTATGGTGGCGAACACGTTCATAAAGTGCTTGGCACTTTTGCCCAGATACTTGCCTGCCAGATTGGGAACCGACTGACCGCCGTTGCGTACCGACAGCATGCCAGAGAAGTAATCGTGCACCGCACCGGCAAAAATGCAGCCAACCACAATCCACAGCATGGCGGCAGGGCCATACAGGGCGCCGAGGATGGGGCCGAAAATCGGACCAACACCGGCAATGTTCAACAGTTGAATAAGGTACACCTTGCCCTTTGACATGGGCACATAGTCCACGCCATCGGTTTGAGTGAAGGCCGGCGTTTGCCGGGTGGTGTTGATACCAAACACCTTCTCAACGAAGGTGCCGTAGATAAAGTAGCCGGCCAGCAGCAGGCCGACACAAAGCAGGAACCAGGTCATTTTGTTTGTCTCCCCTTTTTTGAGTACTGACATTCTAAGGGGAGTAAAAACAGCAGGGGGATCCATTTGGGTGAGCGGTTGAATTGAAGGGTTAAGCGGTTGTTATCAGCCACGAGCGGTTTTACTGAAAACCGAAGCGCTGTTTCAGCTCCTTAAGAAAACGTCGTGACACAGGCACCCGGGTGCCGCTGCGGGTAATAATTTCGCCGCCGCCATCCTGAAGCTCAATCTCGGCAATGGCCGAGGGGGATATAAGATACTGGCGGTGGCAAAACATCAGCGGTGTTTTTTCTTCCAGGGTTTTGAGTGTCATATGGGTGTGCACCATGCCGCTCGCTGTGGAGACGTGAATGCCACCCACATCGCTGAAAATGTACTCAACCTCCTCCACAGGAATGACCCGCAGGCGATTGCCACTGTAGCAGGGCAGGTGTGGCAATAGGGTGGGGCTGATGGCGGCCAAATCCTTTGGCGTTAGGTCTTTTCGCACCCGCTCGAGGGTTTTATTAAGCCTGGCCTCATCGATGGGCTTGAGCAGATAGTCAAAAGCATGATGCTCAAAAGCCTTGATGGCGTATTCATCGAAGGCGGTTACAAACACCACCCGGGGCATCGCGTCTTTGTCCAGCATGGCAATCAGCTCCATACCACTGATTTTGGGCATTTGAATATCCAGGAAAACCAGCTCAGGCTTGTGGCTGTTAATGGCCTGCATGGCTTCGATGGCGTTACTGGCAAAGCCGCAAATATCGATATCGACATGGGTAGCGAGCAGCTCGGCAAGCTCGTCTCTGGCAAAGGGTTCGTCATCAATAATAATGCAGGAAATCAATTGGTTGCTCCTGTATGTAGGGTTGCTCCCAGTTCATTATCTGTGGCTGGTAAGCGAATGCTGACCCGAGTAAATACGTCGGCCTCGCAGTTGACCTCTATGCCATATTGGGCTCCGAACTGATTCTGGATCCGTTTGTGAACCAGATTCATCCCCAGGCCTTCGCTGCTTTCGCTTGGGCGATATAGGCCAGCGTTGTCGGTGACGTCCAATATTAGTAAATCCCCGCTTTGCGTGCCATGCACCTCGATACGTCCCGGAGACAGCAGCTGTGAGGTGCCGTGCTTGACCGCATTTTCGATAATCGGCTGCAGGGTGAATGCGGGCAGTCTGTGGTGCATCAGGCTGTCGGGAATTTGGATATCCACTGTCAACCGGTCGATAAAGCGTGCTTTTTCAATGCCAAGGTATGCGTCTATGTGTTCGAGTTCATCCGCCAGGGTCACCATCCCTGGGCTGCGTTTGAGATTTATCCGCAAAAACTGCGACAGTTTTTGCAAAAGCCCCCGCGCCATATCGGGGTCACGGCGAATGATGGCGCCTATGGTGTTTAGGGCATTGAACAGGAAGTGCGGGTTCACCTGAGCCTGCAATAGTTTAAGTTCGGTTTGAGTCAGTAAGTTCTTTTGGGCTTCGACCCGGCCATAGAGGATTTGGTTTGACAGCAATCGTGCTATCCCTTCACCCAGGGTGCGATTGATGTTTAAAAACAGCTTATTTTTGGGCTCATAAAGCTTAATGGTGCCTATGACTTCAGTATCGCTTCGTAGTGGGATCACAAGACTCGAACCTAAGCGGCATTGGGGTGAAATAGAGCAGGCATAGGGCGTTTCGACACCATCGGCAAACATTACCTTGTTGTCCTTGATGGCTTCGAGGGTGATCTGTGAGGCGATTGGGGTGCCCGGCAGGTGATGGTCGGCGCCGATTCCGATAAAGGCCAATAGTTTGTCTCTGTCGGTGATGGCCACGGCGCCCACATGGGTCTCTTCAATCACTATGCGTGCCACCTCGGCGCTGGTGCGTTCGTTAAAGCCCTGGGATAGTAGCCCAACGCTGCGCTCGGCAATTTTCAGCGCCTTGGTAGAAAAGGCGGATGACAGCTTATCGAACATCGCCTTCTGGTCTTTAAGCATGCTCATAAACAGCGCCGCGCCCATGGAGTTAACCAGCAGCATCGGCGGCGCAATTTGCTGCACCAGCGCCCAGGCATCATCGAAGGGTTTGGCAACCAGCAGGATGATAAGCATCTGCATGATTTCGGCATAAAAGGTCACAAAGCCTGCCACCAGAGGATGATAAATCAGCTCGGATTTACCTGCCCGGCGCAGCGTCAGGCTGATAAGGCCCGCAGACAGCCCTTCCAATGTTGTCGAGAGGGCACAGGCCACATCGGTGAAGCCGCCCATACTGTATCTGTGCAGGCCGCCGGTAAGCCCCACCAGAAAACCTGTAACCGGGCCGCCGAGCAGGCCGCCAAGCACGGCGCCCATGGCCCGAGTGTTGGCGATGGCACCGTGGGTTTGCTCGCCAAAGTAAGTTGCCATGACGCAAAAGGCGGAAAAGATTACGTAGATAATGATTTTGTGGGGAAGCCTTGGGGCGCTTTCGGTCAGCACCTTGAACAGCGGTGTTTTACTGACGAGATAGACTATGACCAGGTACAGACACATCTGTTGGGTTAAAAGCAAAATCAGCGGCATAGCTAAAAGCTCCTACAGTGGCCCTGGCATTACGGATATTTGCGCTGGCGCAGGGAAAGGTGATCCCCTTCGTTATAAGATGCGCCTAAATTGCGCCATTCGGCGTAAATCAATCAGCGGAGAAATAAATGACCCAATCCGTCCACGGCCATGAAGTGATGGCAATGATGTTAGCTCACGGTAAACCTCTGACTCAAGAAGCGCTTATTCATTTGATTGCAGATACGTTCGGAGCAGATACCCGGTTCCATACCTGCAGTGCACAGAATATGAGCGCGGCTGAGCTGGTGGCATTTTTGAAACAGAAAGGAAAATTTATTGATTCAGGTGAAGGGCTCGAAACAGAACAGGCAAAAATCTGCAACCATTGAGCCATTACCAGCCGATAACCAGCCTTGCTGAAATAAACATACAGCAAGGCTAAATCAGACTTCTGACCTTTGGTTAGTTGTCTTCTTCGCCGCGAAGCAAAATATGATGCTGCTCGCCTGTGCTTTTATCGTGGAACTCTTTGATTAAAATCCGCAGTAACTTGGACTTTGCTATACCAGTTTGTTTGGCAAGGTCATCAAGTTGATCTATGGACTTGGTCGTAAGGCTGAAGGTGGCGTGCCTGTATACCTTGGTGGTTGACTTGTCGAGGCCGAGTTTCACTCTCAGTTTACGCCCTTCTTCATCTATCATGGTCGGGCGACCGAAAGCATAGTTATTGGCGTCTTCAATAAAGTCTTCCACTGAAATCTTGTCACGATCCAGCTTTGGCTTCTTACGCTTGAGATCAGTTAAGCTCATAACAATTTTCTGGCGGTATGGCTAAAAGTTCATCCGCAATCGCGCGGATTTCTTCGGCAGCTTTGCCATCGGGTTCTATCTCGATGACCGATGAGCCTTTTTCTTCACTGTCGTCGTATATATTCCGGCTGAAGGTAACCGAGTCCAGTACTCTTAAGCCAAATGAGGTGACAACTTCCTTGGCCTCCAAAATACGTTTGCCCTGTGTTGGCAAGGATGGACATTGCGTTAACACAACGGTGGCTACCATCTTGGGGTTAACCATTTTACAGGTGCTGAGCATATCCTCCATGTGAGGCAGGGTTTTCAAGTCACGGCGCTTGGGGCGCAGCGGAACTACAACATATGTAGCAACTGACATGGCAGCACGCATGGCGAGGTTATCCTGCCCACCGCAATCTACAATAACGTAGTCGAATCTTTCATTGAGACTCAGGAGGTCGTTACGGATCTTGCCGTAAAGCTGGATGCAATTAATTTGAGGCAGGCTGGGATCGTTGTTCCGTGCCTGTATCCAATCAGAGGTGGTTCGCTGCGGATCGCAATCGACCATCAACACATTAGCATCAAACTTTTGGGTTATATGTACCGCAATGTTTTGCGCGAGGCAGCTTTTGCCGCTGCCACCTTTTTCCCCACCAACCAGCAAAATCATAAATTGTGCTCCGATTAACCCAAGCTTTAATCACAAGTATAGAACAGCATCTCAAGAACAATAAAAAAGTGACGTTTAAATCAACTGCATAGCTATATGATAGCTTTGTCCGTTGCACTCAGAGCAGCGGCAAACCTGACCTTGAACCCTGTTTTCTTTGTCTGTACCGGGGTTAAAGGTGACTTCCAACAATTCGCCCAGAACAAATGGCTGCCGATATTCAATCAATACACCCCGTCGGGACAGATCCACACAAATACCATCTTCGCAGCGTTCCTGGCCATCCTTATCGGTCCAGCGGAGCGAAACGCGTTCTGCTTCCATGTCGACTCTGAGTGATCTGCGTTTTTCTTCGTAATCTTTTGGATTGTCATCCATTGCTGCCGTCTCCTCTGGCACGTAACAAGCGCTTAAAAATCAGCATAATTGCTTTTGATAGAGAATACCAATGCTGAACAAAAACGGAATAAAAAAAAGCCGGCAATTGCCGGCTTAACAGGAAGGGAAAGATCAATTGTCATATTCCTGATTTTTAGGGTAGGGCATCTTCAATTGACCCCAGCGAATGACAATAACCGTCCCCGCCAGTACAACAGTGGAGAGGGAGATTGCCAAAATGCGCCAGTCGTCCATGCTCTTCATGTCCAAAATCAAATAACGGGCCAATGCAACTATTGCTATATACAGGGGCATGCGCACCGGCAATTTGCCAGACTCAGCATAGTTGGCGACCATGGCCAGCACCTCAAGATAAATGAACAGCAACAGTAAATCAGCAAGTTGCACCTTTCCCATATTAATAATATGGGAGATCTCCTGACCGATAGCTGCAACAGTGGCTATGGCAATGATAAGCAATACCAAATTTTCAGTCAGTTTCAGCAGCTTCGAGCCATATTGGCGATACAGATTCATTCCAGTCTCCCTACAATATTTAAGGGGAATGGTATCAGTGTTTGCTCTGAAAGCTTGTGAAACCCGCGTGACAGGCGTCACAAAGGCTGTAACTGATCGAAACTGGGTTGCAATCGTTTGCTAACCGGGGCGACCATCCGCTCGTGGTTTTAACAGCATTGGGCCGTAAAACATGATGAATATCCCGAAGGCCAACACCCAAGCCAGAGCCGACAGGCCAATAAGCGTGAAGTAAAACTCACCGATAAGCCCTGCAAGTACACGCATAACCACCGCAAAAATCATAATGCCAAAGCCAAATACCATTGGCTTTGGTGGCGTTAGCGTGCGCCCTGTGTGCCCCAGTGATACACGGGCCATCATTGCCAGGATCATTCCGCCCATACCACCGGCTGCCATGGCGTGAAAACCGGCTGAAAAGGGTAGGCCCAGAGCTATCAATAACAGGCCGACAGGGATAAACACATAGCTTAAGTGGAGTGACCACAGAAGGGGGACTCCGAAGCTTTGCATCCAACCCCAGCGATGCCAGCGCAGCAAAATAATTACCGCTGCCAAACCGGCCATTGGCCGTACCATGGTATCGACAGAAAAGACGATAGCTATCAGTAGCGCCAGAAGTGAAGCAAAAGAGCCTGCATCCAGGTACCAGAGATTTGGTTTGCGCTGATATGCACTGGCGCGTTCGCTAAAAAAAGGAATTACCCGGCCACCGAGCAGCGCCACTATGACTATGATTGCCAAGGCACCACCATGGAGCGCTTTTTGAGCCAGGACCGGATTGCCTTTAAGCAGTGCAAAATAAGAAAGAGCGTTGCAACTGGCCAGCAGCAGTAGAATGGGAACGAAAACAAGATTACGCCATTGCTTTACCCTGACCACACTGGTGCCAAGGGCAATGGCGGTGACGGGCAGGAACGCCAAATCGAGCGCCATGACCAGTTCCAGGGGGACTGAGGTCAATGGCAGAAGTAATCGAGGGGCAAGCCATAATACTACGAGTGCCAGCAGAGGTTTGCCGCTGAGTCCGGGCACACCGGTCCAGTTTTGAACGGCGGTTAACAGGAAACCAGCGATAATGGCAACAACAAACCCGAACAGCATTTCATGACCATGCCACCATAGACCACTGCCATGGGGTGTAAAGTGAAATGCACCAGAGAGGGCTAACACCCAAACAGAAATACCGGCGAGGCTTGCCAGCGAGCCCAGCAGGAAAAAAGGTCTGAACCCCAGGCGCAAAATAGCGGGGGTCGTCTGAGTTACACGGGGATCATCTATATTGAGCATGGCGCACCTAAACCTGAGTAATTTTGTTGGTTATTATAAGGTGCGTAAATAATGCATGTAAATTGATGTGGCGCACAAAAACAAAAACCGCCGTGAGGCGGTTCGTGTTTTTTGCTGCAAATCGAGGCTATCAGCGCTTGAGAGCTTCGTTCAGCAATGGGCGCAAGGTCTTGACCAATGCCGTGGTGGCTTTGGGCGTACCAGCAACGATGTTACCCGATACCAGATAGTTATGACCGCCGGTAAAGTCGGTCACAGTGCCACCGGCTTCACGGCAGATGAGGTCACCGGCAGCAATGTCCCATGGCTTGAGACCCAGTTCAAAGTAACCATCCATACGACCGGCAGCAACGTAGGCCAGATCCAGAGAGGCAGCACCGGCGCGGCGCAGATCGCCACACAGACCGAATACTTCATTCAGAACGGCCATGTAGGTTTGGGTGTGCTGACGGGCTTTAAAAGGGAAACCAGTGGCGATAATGGCGCCGCCCAGTTCCTGGGCGTTGCTTACACGGATACGGAAGTCGTTTACTTTGGCACCCTGACCACGTACGGCGCTGAACAGCTCGTCACGAACAGGATCGTAAACCACGGCAACTTCAGTCTTGCCTTTGTATTGCAGGGCGATGGAAACGGCAAAGTGAGGGATACCACGCATAAAGTTGGTGGTGCCATCCAGTGGATCAACAATCCAGATATAATCTTTGTTGGTGCCGCGGTTTTCGCCCTGCTCCTCACCAACGATGGTGTGGTCGGGGTATGACTTGCGGATCTGGTAAACGATAGCTGCTTCTGCTTCTTTGTCTACGCTGGTGACAAAGTCATTGATACCTTTGGTACTTACCTCAACACGGTCGAGATCAGTATAGGCACGCATAATAGTTTGGCCTGCAGCGCGGGCAGCGCGCACGGCAATGGTCAGCATCGGATGCATTGCAATCCCCTGGATGTTAAAGAACGAAAAATGAGCGGCGCGCATTATACCTCATTCGCCAGTTATATCAATTACAGATTTTCATATAAGGTTTTACCCGCCCCTGTGGTAGACTGCTTTGCTTGGAATTTGTGAACTAAATTAAGTCGTTTCATGCTCAGTAATATCCGTGTTGTCCTGGTGGGCACCTCTCATCCCGGTAATATTGGCTCAGTGGCAAGAGCCATGAAAACCATGGGGTTATCAAATCTTTATTTGGCAGAGCCCCGCTGCGAAGTGGATGGCCAATCGGTGGCTTTGGCTGCCGGTGCCTGCGATATTTTAAAAGATGTCACCATAGTGGACTCTCTGGCCGAAGCCATTAAAGACTGCTCGTTGGTGATTGGTACTTCGGCCCGCAGCCGTACCCTTGACTGGCCTATGCTCGACCCCCGTCAGGCGGGCACCAAGCTGGCCGCCGAAGCGGTGGACAGCTCGGTTGCCATTGTGTTCGGACGTGAAAACCATGGTCTCAACAACGAAGAGTTGCAGGCCTGTAATTACCATGTGTTCATTCCCGCCAACCCCGAGTATATGTCGCTGAACCTGGCGCAGGCGGTGCAGATAATCTGCTACGAAACCCGTATCGCTCATTTAACGCAGCAAGAAGCGCCGACTGAGGTCGCCGAATATCCCTTCGCCGAAGAAAATGAGCGTTTCTTTGAGCACCTCGAAAGAACCTTGCTCGGTACTGGGTTTATTATCAAAAACCATCCGGGGCAGGTGATGACCAAACTGCGCAGGCTGTTTACCCGTGCGCGCATCGAAAGTCATGAAATGAATATCCTGCGCGGTATCTTGAGCTCTATCGAAAAAGCAGTAAGCGGCAAAAAGTAATAGCGTCTTGGCAGCAACATTAGGGAAACGACATGGGTGTGATATCCAGGCTCAAAGAAGACATCAACTCCATTTATCACCGGGATCCTGCAGCACGCAGCGCCATTGAGATCCTGCTGAACTATCCGGGCATGCACGCCATTTGGTTGCACCGGATAAGCCACAAACTGTGGAAGCGGGATTGGCGTTTTCTGGCCCGATGTTTGTCGACCTTCTCGCGCTGGCTTACCGGGGTAGAAATTCACCCGGGCGCCACCATTGGCCGCCGCTTCTTTATCGACCACGGCATGGGCATTGTGATTGGTGAAACTGCTGAAATTGGCGATGATTGCACCCTTTACCATGGTGTGACACTGGGCGGTACTACCTGGAACGCGGGTAAGCGTCACCCGACCCTTGAAAACAATGTGGTTGTGGGTGCCGGTGCCAAAATCCTCGGACCCATCACCATGAAAGAGGGCAGTCGTGTGGGCTCCAACTCGGTGGTGGTAAAAGATGTGCCTGAGCATACCACAGTGGTGGGGATCCCCGGTCGCGCAGTGGCTCAGCCATCCAGTCAGTCAAAGGAAACCTCTGAGCGGCGCTCGGCCATGGCCAAGAAATATGGCTTCGATGCCTACGCTGTGGCGCCGGATAATCCGGATCCTGTCGCCAATGCAATTGGCCAGATGCTCGATCATATGCATTTGATGGATTCTAAAGTGCAGGACCTTTGCCAGGAGCTGCAACGCCTCGGCGGAAATGTTTGTACCGACAAGCTACCTGAGCTGGATGTGGGTGAATTCAGCGAGGCAGAAGCGGCAGCAGCAGAAAAGCGCCAGAAAGTTTTAGATGAGTTTGATCCCATAATCTGAAAACTAAGGCCGTGAAATCGGCCTTTTTACATTGAAACTCACCCTAAAAAAAGGTTAAATACCCCAGCTGAACGAGGGGGTATTGTCGATTCACGTTAAGATAGTACCTGAGTAAATCAGTAGGACTTATACTTGACTGAATTACTCGGATATGTTCAAATGTTCCCAGATTCAGACGGGAGCTATGGTAGTTATGAAACTGACATCGAAAGGCCGCTATGCAGTCACAGCCATGCTGGACGTGGCTATTCACTCAGCCCAAGGGCCTGTGCCGCTGGCCGACATCTCAGAGCGCCAGGGCATTTCGTTATCCTACCTCGAACAGCTTTTCGCCAAATTGCGCAAGCACGGTCTGGTGGCCAGTGTTCGTGGCCCCGGTGGCGGTTATCGCCTGGGACTCGAAGCCGAAGGTATTTCCGTGGGCATGGTTGTACATGCTGTGGATGAGTCGGTTGACGCTACCCGCTGCCAGGGTGCTGGTAATTGCCAGGGCGGTCATCGCTGCCTGACCCACTCATTGTGGGGCGATCTCAGTAAACAGATTTCAGACTTTTTAAACGGTATCAGCCTCGCAGCCTTGATGAACAAGCGGGATGTTCAGTACATCTCTTTGCAGCAGGATGAGATTCAGAAAGGGCACAGGGCTTCTGCTTGAGTCCTGCGCATCGATAAAAATAAAGTATGTACGTTGTAAGTAGCCTCTGATGAGACTGCGAAGTACGGAGTGTGTGATGAAGCTTCCTATCTATTTTGACTACGCCGCCACGACCCCGGTAGATCCGCGAGTTGCGCAGAAGATGATGCAGTTCATGACCATGGACGGTGTCTTCGGTAACCCGGCTTCCCGTTCTCATCGCTATGGCTGGCAAGCCGAAGAGGCGGTAGACATTGCCCGTGCCCAGGTGGCCGAGCTGATCAACGCCGACCATCGCGAGATTGTGTTTACCTCAGGCGCGACCGAGTCAGACAACCTGGCTATCAAGGGTGTTGCCCACTTCTATCACAAGAAAGGCAAGCACATCATCACCAGCAAGACCGAACACAAAGCCGTGCTCGATACCTGCCGTCAGCTTGAGCGGGAAGGTTTTGAGGTGACTTACCTTGAGCCAGCGGAAAATGGCATCATCCCAATGGAGCGCCTGGAAGCGGCCATGCGCGATGACACCATTCTGCTGACCCTGATGCACGTGAACAACGAAATTGGCGTAGTGCATGACATCGACGCCATTGGCGAGCTGTGTCGTAGCAAGGGCATCATATTCCACGTCGATGCCGCTCAAAGCGCTGGCAAGCTGCCAATCGATGTACAGAAAACCAAGGTGGACCTGATGTCCATCTCCGGCCACAAGATGTATGGCCCCAAGGGTATTGGTGCATTGTATGTGCGCCGTAAGCCACGTATCCGTCTGGAGTCCCAGATGCACGGTGGTGGCCATGAGCGCGGAATGCGCAGTGGCACCCTGGCAACCCATCAAATCGTAGGTCTGGGTGAGGCTGCTGCCATCGCCAAGGCTGATATGGAAGCCGATAACGCCCGTATCCACGCACTGCGTGACCGCCTGTGGAACGGCATTAAAGACATCGAAGAAACTTACGTAAATGGTGACTTTGAGCAGCGTTATTGCGGCAATCTTAACGTGAGCTTTAACTTCGTTGAAGGCGAATCTTTGATGATGGCCCTGAAAGACCTGGCGGTATCGTCCGGTTCGGCCTGTACCTCCGCCAGCCTTGAGCCCAGCTACGTGTTGCGTGCCCTGGGTCTGAGCGACGAGATGGCACACAGCTCCATTCGTTTCTCTATCGGTCGTTTCACCTCCGAAGAAGAAGTGGACTATGCCATCGACATTATCCGTAACTCTATCGGCAAGCTGCGGGAAATGTCTCCTCTGTGGGAGATGTTTAAAGACGGCGTAGACCTGACCAAGGTTGATTGGGTTCACCACTGATAGTGGTTTGAGAGATTTGGAGCAGTAATCATGGCTTACAGTGAAAAAGTAATTGATCATTATGAGAATCCACGCAATGTGGGCTCTTTCGACAAAAACGATCCCAGCGTAGTAACCGGCATGGTAGGCGCGCCTGCCTGTGGTGACGTGATGAAGCTGCAGCTGAAGATCAACGACTCAGGCATTATTGAAGACGCCAAGTTCAAAACTTACGGCTGTGGTAGCGCCATTGCTTCCAGCTCACTGGTTACTGAGTGGGTAAAAGGCAAAAGCATCGAAGAAGCCGCTGCCATCAAGAATACGGACATCGCCGAAGAGCTGGCTCTGCCACCGGTGAAAATCCACTGCTCCATTCTGGCAGAGGACGCCATCAAGGCCGCCCTGGAAGAGTACAAGCACAAGCAAGCCAAGTAATTCGGAGTTCGTATGGCGATTTCTATGACACCAGCAGCCAATGAGCGGGTTAAAGCCTTCCTGGCCAACAGGGGAAAAGGCGTTGGTCTGCGTCTCGGACTTAAAACCTCCGGCTGCTCGGGTATGGCCTACGTGCTGGAGTTTGTGGACGATGTGAACGACGATGATGAAGTTTACGAGATTGATGGCGTGAACATCATCATCGACGCCAAGAGCTTTATCTACCTTGCGGGTATTGAGCTCGATTTCGTCAAAGAAGGCCTCAACGAGGGCTTCAAGTTCAACAACCCCAACGCCAAAGGGGAGTGCGGTTGCGGCGAGAGCTTCACCGTCTGATCCGGTTTTATGAATTACTTCAAGCTGTTTGATTTTCCCGTCACCTTCGAATTGAATAGCGCCGAGCTTGCGGAAAAATACCGCGAGCTCCAGCGCGCTGTGCATCCCGACAAATTTGCTGCCGCCAGTGAGCAGGAAAAGCTGCTTGCCGTGAGCCGGACCGCTATGGTCAACGACGGCTTCCAGACCCTGAAAGACCCGATACTGCGCGCCGAGCACATGTTGACCTTAAAGGGTGTGGACATTCGCCACGAAACCCAGACTGTGCGTGACACTGGCTTTTTGATGCAGCAGATGGAGTGGCGCGAGGCACTGGAAGACATTGCCCATGCCAGCGATCCCCACAGCGAGATTGAAGCCCTGTACCAGTCCTTCGGCGAGTTTCAGCAGCAGGTGACAGCCAGGCTCAAGCCTTTGCTTATCAGCGACAATCAGGATGACTGGCAAGCTGCGGCAGATCAGGTACGCAAGCTCAAGTTTATGGCAAAATTGCATCAGGAACTCGAGCGGGCTGAAGATGCCCTGCTGGACTGACAATTCTCATTACCCCGTGGCGGCCCTGGCCGCCATTGCAAGTTAAGTTGGAAACCTATGGCCTTATTGCAAATCGCCGAGCCCGGCCAGAGCGCCGCGCCTCACCAGCATAAACTCGCCGTTGGCATCGACCTTGGCACCACCAATTCCTTGGTGGCCGCCGTTCGCAGTGGTGAAGCCAGTACTCTGGCGGATGCCGAAGGCCGTCACTCGCTGCCGTCCATCGTGCGTTTCGGCCAGGATGGCATTGAAGTGGGGCAGGCTGCCGAGGCGTTCAGTGCTATCGATCCTGTCAATACAATAGTGTCTGTGAAGCGCTTTATGGGCCGAAGCCTTGCCGATATCCAATCCGGCAGCCAGCGCTTTCCTTACCAGTTTTCTGCCAGCGACAATGGCCTGCCATTGTTCAATACTGCCCAGGGCGTATTCAACCCGGTGCAGGTTTCCGCTGAAATTTTACGGCCGCTTATCAGCCGCGCCGAGGAGACCCTTGGTGGTACTCTCGAAGGCGTGGTGATCACTGTGCCTGCTTACTTTGATGACGCCCAGCGTCAGGGCACCAAGGACGCGGCTTCGCTGTTGGGTGTGAAGGTATTGCGTCTGCTGAACGAGCCTACTGCTGCCGCCATTGCCTACGGCCTGGATTCGGGGCAGGAAGGGGTGATTGCCGTATACGACCTCGGCGGCGGCACCTTTGATATCTCTATTTTGCGCTTAAGCCGCGGCGTATTTGAAGTGCTGGCCACCGGCGGTGATTCAGCCCTTGGCGGCGATGACTTTGATCACCTGCTGGCAAACCATCTGGCAGCCCAGTGGGGCCTCGATGGTGACAGCGGCGAGCTGGGCCGTAAGCTGATGATTGAAGCGCGCCGGGTGAAAGAAGCCCTGACTGACGCCGATGCCACTGAAGCCCGTTTAAGCATCAATGGCCAGGAGTACGCCTGTGAGGTATCCCGCGAGGCGTTTGATGGCCTGATTTCTGCGCTGGTTAAAAAGACCATTGCCGCCTGCCGCCGCTCGCTGCGTGATGCCGGCATCGATGCAGATGAAGTGCTTGAAACCGTGATGGTAGGCGGCTCGACCCGTGTGCCTCTGGTGCGCAGCGAAGTGGAAAAATTCTTCGGTAAAATCCCGTTGACCAGCATCGACCCTGACCGCGTGGTGGCCATTGGTGCCGCTATTCAGGCCGATATTCTGGTGGGTAATAAGCCAGAATCTGATCTGCTGCTGTTGGATGTGATCCCGCTGTCGCTGGGTATCGAAACCATGGGCGGTCTGGTTGAAAAAATCGTGTCCCGCAATACCACCATTCCCGTGGCCCGTGCCCAGGAATTTACCACCTTTAAGGATGGTCAAACTGCCATGGCCTTCCATGTGGTGCAGGGCGAGCGCGAACTGGTGCAGGATTGCCGTTCACTGGCACGCTTTACCCTGAAGGGCATTCCGCCGCTAGCCGCTGGCGCTGCCCACATTCGGGTTACCTTCCAGGTAGATGCCGACGGTTTGCTCAGCGTCACTGCGATGGAGAAATCCACCGGGGTGAAATCCAGCATTCAGGTGAAGCCATCATTTGGTCTGTCGGACACAGAAATCGCCACCATGCTTAAAGACTCCATGAAGCATGCCAAGGACGATATCAGCCGCCGTATGTTGGCCGAGCAGCAGGTAGAGGCCGCCCGGGTGCTGGAATCGTTGCATTCGGCACTGGCCAAAGATAAAGCTCTCTTGTCTGAGGACGAGCTCAAAACCATCACCGACGCCATGGCTGAGCTTGCCACTGTGGCCGGCGGCGAAGATACTGATGCCATTCAGGCAGCCATTGAACGTCTCGACGGTCACACTCAGGAGTTTGCCGCCAGACGTATGGACAACTCCATCCGTGCCGCCCTCAAGGGGCAGTCGGTCGACACTATTTAGCCAAACATCAAATAGGTAACATCATGCCGCAAATCGTATTTTTGCCCCACGAAGAACTGTGTCCCGATGGCGCAGTGGTTCAGGCCGAAGTGGGTGAGTCCATTCTGGATGTGGCCTTAAGAAACGGAATTCATATCGAACACGCCTGTGAAAAGTCCTGTGCCTGCACGACGTGCCATGTCGTAGTGCGTGAAGGCTTTGACGAGCTGGAGCCGTCTGACGAGCTGGAAGACGACATGCTGGATAAGGCATGGGGGCTGGAGCCTGAGAGCCGTTTATCCTGTCAGGCCAGGGTTGTCGATAGCGATTTGGTGGTGGATATCCCCAAATACACCATCAACATGGTAAGTGAAGGCTAACGCCTCAACTGAGATTATTTCTGCAGAAGCCGGTCACTCGACTGGCTTTTTTTTATCCCAGCTCGTTATAGTTATTCCCATTCACTACATTGCGTTACAGGCGCGATTGCTTTTATGCCCAAGGCGCGTATGATGCGCTCGTTTTTGTCATTTCGGAGTTATGCATGCGGATCGCCGTTTTGTCTCAGGGCCCTGAACTTTATTCCACCCGTCGTCTGGTTGAAGCTGCCAACGCGCGGGGCCATGAGGTAAGGGTTATCAATCCCTTAGAGTGTTATATGAACATCAATATGCGAGCGTCCAGCATTCATATTGCCGGCGAAGAGCTACCGATGTTTGATGCGGTGATCCCGCGAATTGGTTCCTCCATTACGTTTTATGGTTGTGCGGTTCTTCGGCAGTTCGAAATGATGGGTGTCTATACCCTCAATGAATCGGTGGCGGTGACCCGCTCCCGTGACAAGTTGCGCTCGATGCAGTTGATGTCCCGCCGTGGCATTGGTCTGCCCATCACGGGTTTTGCCAATAAGCCGTCTGATATTCCTGACCTGATTGAGATGGTCGGCGGCGCGCCTCTGGTGATTAAGCTGCTCGAAGGCACTCAGGGTATAGGGGTAGTACTGGCCGAGACCCGCAAGGCCGCTGAGAGCGTAATTGAGGCCTTCATGGGCCTTAAAGCCAACATCATGGTGCAGGAATATATACGCGAGGCCAATGGCGCCGATATTCGCTGCTTTGTGCTGGGCGATAAAGTGATAGCAGCCATGAAGCGTCAGGCGGCCCCCGGCGAGTTTCGTTCCAACCTCCACCGGGGAGGCAGCGCCACTTTGGTTAAACTTTCCCCCGAAGAGCGCTCTATTGCCATACGCGCCGCCAAAACCATGGGGCTGAGTGTGGCCGGTGTGGATTTGCTGCGCTCCAACCACGGGCCTTTGGTGATGGAGGTGAACTCTTCCCCCGGGCTTGAAGGTATCGAAGGTGCAACCAGCAAGGACGTGGCCACATCCATCATTACCTATATTGAAAAAGCAGTGTTGAAAAAACCTAAGCTGGTGGGTGCACGGGGCTGACAGACGCTTTTGTGATCTCTGCACGATTTTTGGGTTAAGTCTTTGTTGGTGAATGTGAACTTTGATCGTTATCAAGTTAATCACAGCTCGTCAGCGTAAGCTGGTTTCATAGCTGCCAGAAGGCGGCCAGAACGCTTATAAGGATAACGCCATGAAATCTGTACTGCCCCTGCTGCTCCTGGTTCCTGCCACCGCTATGGCCCATGAAGGTCATGG
Source organism: Shewanella sp. (assembly GCF_041630135.1). Taxonomy (GTDB): domain Bacteria; phylum Pseudomonadota; class Gammaproteobacteria; order Enterobacterales; family Shewanellaceae; genus Shewanella. The sequence goes on along the minus strand of NZ_JBFKLW010000009.1, from coordinate 1,589 downwards.
TGGAGTAGGGCTGTTTCACCATCTGATGGATTTACTGCCTGCCATTGCACTGGTTGCCATAGCCGGCACCTGGTGGTGGGCCAGGGGACGCAAATAGTCGACTCGCCTTTTTACTTCCGGGCGCTGCGTTGTGGCCATTTAAATGTGATCAGATGACAGTGCCTGGGGTTTGCGTGTGTGATAAAAGTAGGATTTACGAAAGAAATCCCTTATAATCCGCGCGAATTTTTCCAACTTGCTTATCAAAGGAAGCTAGTTATGGCGATCGAACGCACTTTTTCTATCATCAAGCCTGATGCCGTTGCTAAAAACCACATCGGTGCTATCTACAACCGTTTTGAATCTGCTGGCCTGAAAATCATCGCTGCCAAGATGGTTCACCTGACCAAAGAGCAGGCTGAAGGTTTCTACGCTGAGCACAGCGAGCGTCCTTTCTTTGGCGCGCTGGTATCTTTCATGACTTCTGGTCCTATCATGGTTCAGGTTCTGGAAGGTGAGAACGCTGTTCTGGCTAACCGTGAAATCATGGGTGCCACCAACCCAGCTCAAGCTGCCCGCGGTACTCTGCGTGCTGACTACGCTGCCAGCATCGACGAGAACGCCGTTCACGGTTCTGACGCTCTGGCTTCTGCTGAGCGCGAAATTGCTTACTTCTTCGCTGCCGAAGAGCTGTGCGCACGCACTCGTTAATTCGGTAATGAGATATTAAAAAGGAGCCTGATGGCTCCTTTTTTGTTCCTGAAAATTTCTGTTGGTCACATCCTGAATCGTTCAGTCCCATTTAAGCAGAATAAACAGCATGAAATCTGTCGTCTTTCCACCGCGGCAGTATTTATAGCTTAGCCACAGGGCATGACTGTTTTTTCTTGTTATCCTGGTTTCTTTTCGCTATTTCAGCTTTTAAAGTCGCAAGTCCTTTTTAAGGAATTCTCATAAGATTTGATTAAATATCTTCTTATTTAATCTAGTGTCATCTGGATAATGTTTTTACATCTGTATTGATATTGTTAATTTAATTTCAGCCAGTTAAAGCGTGCAAAACATATGTATTTATATGTAACTATACTGATTGCTGATGCATTTAAAAGTCTGTTTGAAACAATGTCTTGCGTTGATCTCGTTGAAATTTTACGTTTGTTTCAATTGGTTTCAGCGACTTTATTTTTTGGTTGATTATGTTGACGCTGTAGTTGGTTGGTTGGGATATTACACGTGGGTCGCAACACCCAATTAATAAAAATAATAAGCGTATTTAACTAATAAGTTTTAATCATAAATTCCAGGGAGACATATATGACCCAAATATCTTTGGCTGCGCGTGCAATCAGACACACTTTATTGGTATCGACGGCAGCATCGCTGACATTGGCTTATGGTGCTGTTGCCGGGGAAGAGAACGCTAAAGTAGAACGTATCGAAGTAACGGGCTCCCGCATCAAGCAAGTGGATATGGAAACCGTATCCCCGGTCACCGTTATCGACGCTGCCGCCATTAAGATGAGCGGTGAGAAAACCGTGGCTGACGTGCTGAACAACTCTGCCATCAACAGCTTTGGTTCCTGGCGTGGTATTTCAGGTTATGGCTCCGG
>NZ_JBFKLW010000008.1:0-91009 GCF_041630135.1 Shewanella sp. | reverse complement strand
TAATGAATTTGCTTGGTGACAATAGCGCTCTGGTCCCACCTGATCCCATTCCGAACTCAGTAGTGAAACGGAGCAGCGCCGATGGTAGTGTGGGGTCTCCCCATGTGAGAGTAGGTCATTGCCAAGCGCCTAATAAGTGAAAAGGCCACCCAACAGGGTGGCCTTTTTGCGTTTCTACAAAGCTCAATCTGAAAAAACCGTGCGACAGTTGGCACTATTGGGGTTCGGATCAGAGTATTTTAATGTTCAGCGGTATAATCGGAGATAGGAAAGTGGAATGTCGTTTGGGCTGTGGGGCTTGCTGTATTGCGCCTTCTATCAGTAGTCCAATACCGGGGATGCCTGAAGGTAAACCCGCGGGTATGCGCTGTATTCAACTTAGTGATGATAATCTTTGTTTGATCTTCGGTCATGCCGAACGTCCTGATGTATGCAGTGACTTTAAGGCCAGCGATGATGTATGTGGTAGCAGTAATGACGAGGCCTTGTGGATTATCACTTCACTTGAGAAGCAAACTAATTGACCTGTAGGTAAGGGCTTATGCAACTGACCCGCTATACGGATTTTGGGATCCGAACCCTGATGTATATGGCTGTGCAGCCTGAGCGAACCGTCTTATTCCGCATCGCGGAAATTACGGAAGTATTCCAATTATCGCCTAATCATGTTTCAAAAATTGTGCACCATCTTGGTAAGGCCGGATACTTACAGACAGTGCGTGGTAAAGCCGGTGGATTTCGATTAGCAAAGCCAGCAGAGGCTATTAATTTGGGAGCTTTGGTAAGGGAGCTGGAACACTCTCTGGATCCAATAGATTGTGCCAAGCCAGTGTGCCGACTTACTCCTGCTTGTCAGTTAAAGGGCATTCTTGCGGATGCCGTATCTGCATATCTGGCCGTTCTTGATAAATATTCCCTGGCCGACATAGCTGCGAATAAGGATGAACTGAGTGCGTTGCTGCCTGATGCTACTATCTCAATCTTACGCCTGGACTAGAACTTTGCTGCTGTGCCAGCCTGTACGGTAGCAAATGTGAGGTGGGCACAAGGCTAATGCCTTCTTTGGCCAATCGATGCAGATTGGCCTTCAAAAAATTCACTGTTGCCGGGTGTGGGTGAGCAATCGCAATGACGAAGCCTTGCTGATGTGCCTGCTCCATCATTACTTTAAATTGCTTTTCCAATCCTCGTTTGCTGGTGTCGTTATCCAGAAACACGTGCCGTTTCAGTAGTGGTACCCCCAACTGTTCTGCCTTGCTGCCAGCTTTACTGTAACGGGTGGTCAGACTATCGACAAAGTAGAGGTTATTCTGCTTCAGCCGCTCCATCACCCAGGACATATGGTTGTCCATTTGGGTGAGCAGGCTGCCCATGTGGTTGTTGGCACCTTTGGCGAAGGGAATGCGTACTATGGCATCATCGACTTTACGCTTAATTTCTTCTTCACTCATGTCACTGGTGAGCCCGCCATTGCCAAGCGGCCAGCTATTTAGTGCCTGCATGGGAATATGAAGCATAATCTCATGCCCCTTTATATGGGCCTTGCCAGCAAGAGATGCACCGAGGGGGCTCTGGGGGATGACTGAAAGGGTAACATCTTTAGGTAGTGACAGGACGGCCTCATCGGTTTGACGGTAGCCTATATCGTCAATGATGATCGCCAATTGGGCCCCATGGGCCGAAAATATCCCTGCTGCAAGCAGCAAACCAAGTAGATAGCGCACGTAATATTTTTGTTAGTTATTTTTGTTTTTCGATCCAGGCAATGGCGGAAGCCAAAGGCAGATCTTCATTATGTTGTTCAGCTTGTTCTGAATTGATTATAGACATATCCATTACATCTTTAACAGCAGCTTTTCTGGCTATTTTGATATCGGGCTCTATGCCTTTTGCATGAATATTATTGCCCTTGGGAGTGTTGTAGTGGGCAATGGTGAGCTTGATGGCGCTGTCCATATGTATGGTGGGGATGAGGCTTTGTACCGTGCCTTTTCCAAAACTGGTCTCCCCAATCAGCAGCGCACGGCCATTTTCCTGCAACGCAGCGGCCAGCACTTCGGAAGCTGATGCCGACCCCTTATTTATCAGTACCAGAATCGGAACGTTGGTCATCAGGGTTTGTGGTGACGCGAAGTAGTCTGAATTCGCATCAAAAAACCGCCCTGAAGTTGACACGATACGTCCCTTGGCCAGAAACAGGTCTGCAATCCGGATGGCCTGGTCGAGCAGCCCTCCGGGGTTATTACGCAAATCCAGAATCAATCCTTTTGCCGGGTTTTGCCACTGAGTTATCTGGTTTATCAGCTCATGGTAGGTGCTGTCCTGAAAGCTGGTGAGGCGAATGTAAGCTATGTCGCCTTCGAGCCATTTGCCCTGTACAGATGCCACAGAAATAGTGTCAGGCTTGAGTGTGACCTGATAACTCTGTTGGTCGGTGTGTTTCAGTGTGAGAGTGAGCGGCAGGTCATGCACACTGTGATAACGGATTTCAGCCAAGACATCATTCAGTGCCATTTCCGCCACCTGATGCTTGTTCACTGCGATTATCTGGTCTCCGGCTAATATACCTGCTCTGGCTGCAGGTGAGTCTTCGAAAGGCGAAATAATGCGGATCAATTCGTTATCTGACGCAATTTCAAAGCCATAACCGAAGTATTCTCCCTTATTGGCATCGCGGATATTGATAAGATCCTGATGGGTGAGGTAGCCCGAGTAAGGGTCGAGCTTTTTGAACATACCCTCTATGGCGCCTTCGATCAGTTCATCCCTGCTTATCTGATTTACGTAGTAGGTTTCAATGGTGTCCATTATGTCTACCAGCAAAGGGTAGTCATATTGGTTAAGGATAGGCTTGGCGTTCTCTTGCCCGGACAGGCTGACCGAGAGGCCGAGTGTCAGGCCGAGTAACATGGCCCCGAGATAGCGGATGAACTGCGACATAAAGGCCCCCTGCTGTGCGGGGCCATTGCGTCAGCGTCTGCAGTAGTTTGCCGGGTCGACGGCTTGCCCCTTGTGCCTTATTTCAAAGTATAGGCCAGGCTGTGTCTGTCCACCTGAACGTCCAACCAGTGCAATCGTGTCGCCACTGCTGACACTATCACCGGGGCCTTTGAGTAACGCCTGGGCATGGCCATATAGGCTCATGTAGCCGTTACCATGATCCAGAACCAGCACCATGCCGAAGCCTTTGAGCCAGTCGGCATAAATCACTTTTCCGTCGGAAATCGCTTTAATGTCCTGGCCTTCCGGCGCCGACAGCAGCACGCCTTTCCATTTGATCTGCCCTGAGCGGGCGCCGCCAAAAGACTCGGTGAGATGCCCCTTGGTGGGCCAGCGGAGTTTACCTTTCTCGCTTGCAAGCCCACTGAGCTTGCCACTGGACTTGGTGGATTTGGCCACCTGCTCCAGCACTCGCTTGATGCTGGCCTCTTCGATTTGCAGCTGCTCAAGTTCCGCGCCACGGGACGATAAGTTTTTTTGCAGTTCTTTCAGTGTTGCCTGACGCTGGGATTGCTCATTCTCGAGGCGCTTTGCCTGTTGCTGCTGCGCGGCAGCAAGTTGTGTCAGTTTTTCCTGCTCATCGAGCTGGTCGGCATGGTTTTGTCTGAGCTCATTCATGGTGTTTTTGAGCTCGTTAATGGCTTTGATGCGGGCGTTATTGAGGAATTGATAGTAGGCCAGCATCCGTTCAATGGTAGCGGGATTTTGCTGGCTGAGCAGCATCTTGGTGTAGTCGTGGTTGCCGGCAAGATAGGCGCTGGCGAGCTGTTTTGACAGGCTTTGTTGCTGCGTGGTTTTGAGGGCGTTGAGCTCTTTGCTGCGCACTCTCAGGCCTTCAAGCTTGCCATCCACAGTTTTTAGTTTTCCACGGGTTTGAGTGATGGCCTTGGCGGTCGCCGCTATGGCTTCTTCATCTTTGCGCAGCAGTGTTTGCAATTGCTCCCGCTGCTTGCTGGTATCTTTCAGCGCATTCTGCTGTTTGGCAATTTGGCTTTGCAGCGTTTTAAGCTCGGCCTGACGCCGCGCCAGATCATCGGCCTGGAGCGGCAGGGAGAGCAAAAGAAAGCCAGCGATAGTGCCGGCTTTCCACAGAATACGCTGTGACAAATGGCTTACTCTTCAGTGGTGATGAGTACACGTCCGGTCATTTCTGCCGGAATGTCCTGTCCCATGAGGCTGAGCATGGTGGGGGCGACGTCGCTCAGGCGGCCACCTTCAGCGATGCTGGCGTTGCGGCCAACAAAAATGAAGGGTACCAGTTCGCTGGTATGCGCCGTGTGCGCCTGGCCTGTGCTCGGGTCGCGCATCTGCTCGGCGTTACCGTGGTCGGCGGTGATAATGCACTCGCCACCTACTTTATCCAAGGCGTCTACCACGCGACCAAGACAGGCATCAACGGCTTCACAGGCCTTAACGGCGGCATCGAAATTGCCGGTATGACCCACCATGTCCCCATTGGGGTAGTTACAGATGATGACATCATACTTAGCAGATTCAATCGCTTCCACCAATTTATCCGTCAACTCTGTAGAGCTCATCTCCGGCTGCAGATCATAGGTGGCAACCTTGGGTGAGTTGATCAGGATGCGGCCTTCGCCTTCGAATGGCTGCTCTTTACCGCCATTGAAGAAGAAGGTGACGTGGGCGTATTTTTCGGTTTCGGAAATACGCAGTTGAGTCAGACCACGGTTTTGCAGCACTTCGCCCAGGGTGTTGATTAGATCTTCTGACGGGAAGGCAATGGCACCCTGAATATCACCGGCGTATTCGGTCAGCATCACGAAATGGGTTTTCGGTGTTACGTCTCGCTCGAATCCATCGAAGGATGGGTCAGTAAAGCTGCGGCTGATCTGACGGGCACGGTCGGCGCGGAAGTTCATAAAAATTAATGCGTCGCCGTCATTGAGGCTGACGCTGTGGCCATCGGCATCCACAATGGCAGTGGGAGCGACAAACTCGTCGTTTTCATCGCGGCTGTAGGCCGCTTCCAGCGCGGCAACTGCGTTGCTGGCAGTGTGCTTGCCTTTGCCCTGGGTAATAAGGTCATAGGCCTGTACTACGCGATCCCAGCGGTTGTCGCGGTCCATGGCGAAGTAGCGGCCAACGACCGAGGCGATACGACCCACATTTAGCGAGGCAAACAGCTCGGTAAAGTGCTCCAGACTAGATTTGGCGCTGCGTGGCGGGGTGTCACGGCCATCGAGGAAGGCATGCAGGTACACCTTGGTGGCACCGCGCTTGGCGGCTAGACGCACCATCGCTTCCAGATGCTCTTCGTGGCTGTGTACGCCACCGGGCGACAGCAGACCCATGATGTGCACGGCGCCATTGGCGGCAACTGCAGCATCCACCGCTTGGCACAGGGCCGGGTTGGTATCGAATTCACCATCTTCGATGGCTTTGCTGATGCGGGTCAGTTCCTGATAAACGATACGGCCGGAACCCAGGTTGATGTGACCCACTTCGGAGTTACCCATCTGACCATCGGGGAGACCCACGTCGTGGCCGGAACCAGAGATAAGACCGTTGGGGTAGGTGGCATGGAGTCTGTCCAGAACCGGGGTGTTGGCATGAAAGATGGCATTGCTCTCATGATCTTCGCGATAGCCCCAGCCGTCGAGGATCAGTAATGCCAGAGGACGTTTAGCTGTCATCGTGGTTTACCTTCAAGATTGATAAATGGAAGAAGTGTTGGAATCGGAAATTGTTCAAATATTACTACGTCAGCACCCAGGGGACAAAGGCATTTACCCCGATTGCGGCTGTGAATGCTATTTGTCTGTAAAAAGGTGACCTGTGCCCGCGGGAAAGGCGTTTTTGCTGCATTGTGCTGTTGTGATGGTATACTCTCTGGCCACACAGTTTCAGGTCTCTAAACCGACGGAATATCATGCAAGAATACATCGAGTTTTTCAGGGCAAACCCTATGCTCAGCCTCGCCTGGCTGGGTCTGTTTTTGGCACTGGTTGTTACTACCATCAAATCCATGACCTCCAAGGTTAAACACATTGGCACTCAGGAGTTGGTTCAGCTGGTTAATAAGCAAAATGCCAAGGTGGTGGACGTTCGCGGAAAAGATGAGTTCCGCAAAGGTCACATTGTGGATGCCGTGAACATCACCATGTCTGAGATCAAAAATAATCAAATTTCTTCCCTTGAAAGTAACAAGAACACCCCCATTATATTGGTGTGTAACGCTGGCATGACTTCAGCTCAGGCAGCGCAGTTACTGGTTGCTCAGGGCTTTGAACAAGTCTTTAGCCTCAAGGGCGGAATGGGCGATTGGCAGGCTGCCAACTTGCCTGTGCAGAAAAAACGCTGAGGTCAGCGGCGGATGTTGCTTTCATGTGAAGAATACTGCAGTGTAAGCCACATGAAATTGGGTCCGCAGCACCCTGAACCATAGGTCGGCAAAGGGCTTTTGAAGTTTTTTTAGCTGGCAAGATCTGAACCGGGACGGTACTGAGATCCATTGCGGCCTCAAAAGCCCAGCCCTTAAGAAAGGCTTCTATGTAAAAGCCGACTCAACATATTGATAGGTAGGAAATTATGGCTGAAGTAGCAAATAACGAACAACAAGCCCCACAGTTCAACATTCAACGCGTTTACACCAAGGACGTATCTTTCGAGACCCCCAACAGCCCAGCGGTATTCCAAAAAGAATGGAACCCAGAGGTGAAATTGGATCTGGATACCCGCAGCACCAAGCTGGCTGATGACGTGTTTGAAGTGGTTCTGTCTTTGACTGTGACTGCCAAAAATGGCGAAGAAACTGCTTTCCTGTGTGAAGTTCAGCAAGCTGGTATTTTCCACATCGGTGGTCTGACAGAGCCACAATTGGCCCATTCACTGGGTGCCTACTGCCCTAACATCCTGTTCCCATATGCCCGTGAAACCGTGGCCAGCCTGGTGAGCCGTGGTACTTTCCCACAGCTGAACCTGGCGCCTGTTAACTTCGATGCCCTGTTTGCCCAGTACGTGCAACAGCGTGCTGCTGCCGCCTCTCAGGCTGAGCAGACTGAAGAAGCCAACGCGTAAAATCACCAATGAAAGACACTGCCGATATTACGGTACTGGGGGCGGGCTCTTATGGCACCGCCCTTGCCATTTCTTTGGCCAGTAACGGACACAAAACGCTGCTGTGGGGTCACGATCCTGAGCATATCGCCACCCTGGAGCAAGAGCGCTGCAACTCAGCCTTTCTGCCCGGCATCGCTTTTCCGGACTGCCTGATCACCGAAGCCGATTTGGGCAAGGCTCTTTCGGCCTCGCGCAATGTGTTGGTGGTAGTACCAAGCCATGTGTTTGGTGAGGTACTAGTCAAAGCAAAGCCAATGCTCAGAAACGATGCCCGTATCGTGTGGGCGACCAAGGGACTTGAGCCTGAAACCGGTCGTTTGCTGCAGGATGTTGCCCGCGATGCACTCGGTGATGCCTTCCCGTTGGCAGTGCTTTCTGGCCCAACCTTTGCAAAAGAGCTTGCAGCCGGTTTGCCAACGGCGATTTCGGTTGCTGGTACGGATGCCAGTTTTACTGACGATCTGGTTGAGCTGCTCCACAGTCCCAAGCGGCTGCGGGTTTACGCCAACGACGACTTTATCGGCCTGCAATTGGGCGGTGCGGTGAAGAACGTTATCGCCATTGGCGCCGGCATGTCAGACGGCATAGGCTTTGGTGCCAATGCCCGTACTGCGCTTATCACCCGTGGCCTGGTGGAACTAAGCCGCCTCGGTGAAGCCCTGGGCGCACAGCAAGCCACTTTTATGGGCATGGCCGGACTTGGCGACCTGGTGCTGACCTGTACCGACAACCAGTCGCGCAATCGCCGTTTTGGCTTGGCACTGGGTAAGGGCTGTGACGTCAATACGGCACAGGCTGAAATCGGTCAGGTGGTCGAAGGCTATCGCAACACCAAAGAGGTGTTCACCCTGGCTAAACGCCTCGGAGTGGAAATGCCTATCACCGAGCAAATCTATGGGGTGCTGTATCAGGGAAAATCACCGCTGGATGCTGCCAAAGAGCTGCTTGCCCGTGAGAAAAAATCTGAAACAGCTGCTGAGTAAAAGCCGCGCTGCAACAGGAAAAAGGATGCTAGAATTGGCATCCTTTTTTTATGTCCGGGAGTAACAGGCGGATGTCGGATTGTAAGCATCATCAGGTCATCATTATTGGCGCGGGCGCGGCAGGGCTGATGTGTGCCCTGACGGCGGGCTACCGTGGCCGTGATGTGTTGCTGCTCGACAATGCCAAGCAGTTGGGGCGCAAAATTCTCATCAGCGGCGGTGGCCGTTGTAACTTTACCAACCTGCAGACCCAGCCCTCGGCGTATCTCTGTGCCAACCCCCATTTTGTAAAGTCTGCGCTGGCACGTTACACCCAGTGGGATTTTATAGATATGGTCGAGCGCCATGGCATCGCCTATCACGAAAAGACCCTCGGACAACTGTTCTGCGATGAGTCGGCCAAAGACATAGTTGAAATGCTTGCCACCGAATGCGACTGGGCTGGGGTGAAAATTCAGCTGCGTACCGAAATCCTCGCAATCAGCAAAGACGACAGCGGCTTTTTGCTGCACACCAGCGAAGGCGACTATCGCTGTGATTCACTGGTCATTGCCACCGGTGGTTTGTCGATGCCCAAGCTTGGCGCCACGCCTTTCGGTTTTAAAGTTGCGCAGCAGTTTGGCCTTCCTGTACTGCCGACCAGCGCCGGACTGGTGCCCTTTACTTTGCAGCCACAGGACAAGGCCAAGTTCGAGTGTCTTGCCGGTATCAGCTTGCCGGTGACGGTAACGGCCGCCTGTGGCCAGTCATTCTCGGAGGCGCTGCTGTTTACCCACAGAGGCCTGTCAGGCCCAGCGGTGTTGCAGATCTCTTCCTTCTGGCGTCCCGGAGAAACCGTGAGCTTCGATTTGTTGCCAGGCATCGATTTTGTTGATTGGCACAAAACAATCAATGCTGAATCACCTAAATTGTCAATAAAGAACGCACTATCACGCTTGTTGCCCAAGCGTTTTGTGGAGCGATTAGTGGAAATTGGCGAACTGCCCGACAAAACCCTGAACCAACTGGGCAAAGGCGAAATCGATGCCTTGGCCAGCTATTTTGCCAGTTGGCAAATTGCTCCCGGTGGCACAGAGGGGTATCGCACCGCCGAAGTAACTCTGGGCGGGGTGGATACAGATGCGCTGTCTTCCAAGACCATGGAGGCCAAGGCCTGCCCCGGGCTGTACTTCATCGGTGAGGTGGTGGATGTAACCGGTTGGCTCGGTGGTTACAATTTCCAGTGGGCATGGAGCTCTGGGCACGCCGCCGGAGAAGCCGTGTAATTCGCCTCGAAAAGCGAGCCTTTCGGACTATTTTTCTTAAGAAAATAAGGGCTTTTTCCATCGCCCTTTTTTTGGGCTGCTACACTTTTCCAGACAGGAAGGATTTCGGGTTTGAGCCGGGAGTGGGCAGCCAAGATGATGGAACCTTTTACCGTTCTTATTGTGGATGATGTAAGGACGAACCTACTGGTTATTGGGCAGTGTCTGAAGGGGCTCTACAATGTCCGTGAGGCCACCAGTGGTGCCCAGTGCCTCAAACTTGCCCGAAGTGAGCCCCAACCAGACCTTATCCTGCTGGATGTGGTTATGCCCGATCTCGATGGCTATCAGGTGTGCAAGGCACTGAAGTCAGATCCAATGACGGCAGAAATACCCATCATTTTCGTTACTGGTCGGGATACTGATGAAGATGAACAGCGTGGGCTGCAGTTAGGTGCGGTTGATTACATAACCAAGCCGATAAGGCCAGCTATAGTTCGCGCTCGGGTTTCTGCTCATATTCAATTAAAACAACAGCGTGATCGCTTGCAGTTTATGGCGCTGCACGATCAGTTGACCGGGCTTTATAATCGTCACTTTCTGGTGGAAACTGCCAGCCAGCGTTTGGCCAGGGTGGTACGTCATCGGACACCTATGACGGTAGTACTCTTAGATATCGACCATTTCAAAAAAATTAACGATAACCATGGTCACCTGACCGGCGACAAGGTGCTTATCGCTATTGCCAAATTGCTTAATGCCAATATCCGTAAGGAAGATGTGGTAGCCAGGCTGGGTGGTGAAGAGTTTGTCATTCTGCTCGATTGTGGATTGGATATAGCGGCTCAAAAAATGGAAAACCTTCGTGGTTTGCTTGAGTCCATGCAGCCTGAAGGTTTAAAAGTGACAGGCAGTTTCGGATTGGTGGAGGCCAGCCCGTTTAATGCCGATTTTTCCCATTTGTTGGTCATGGCGGATGATGGTGTCTATCGTGCTAAATCTCAGGGACGAAACAGGGTCGTGTGTTGCAGAGCTGAAGCCACTGTCATTAATAAGCCAAAACATACTGACCAACAGCGACAACAGGAAGGTTGAACATGAGACTGCTATACCTGCTGCTGATCGCCGGATTCTTACTGGGTTGTGAGCCCTCCCCCCGAGAAAAAATTATCGTGGCCATCAATCCCTGGCCGGGTTATGAAATACTTTATCTTGCTGAGCAAAAGGGCTACTTACGAGAACAGGGGCTTAATATTGAGTTGGTTCAGGTAGCAACACTTTCCGACGCTCAAAGGGCTTACCTGTCGGAAAGGGTCGCAGGTTTTACCAGTACCATGATAGAAGCGGTGCAGGTGGAAGCCTTTGGTGGGAAGCCAATCAAGGTGGTGTTGGCGGCTGATTATTCTAACGGTGGAGATGTTATTGTTACCCGAAAAGAGTTTGCGGACTTACCTTCTCTTAAGGGAAAAACCATAGGTTGTGAGGTCAGTTCACTGGGGATTTATATTTTGTCCCGTGCGTTGGCTGCCCGAGGTATGTTGCTCGATGATGTGACGGTGTTAAATGTTGAACAGGGAGATGGTGCCCGCCAGTTAGCATCCGGAGAAATAGATGCCATGGTGACATATCCCCCTTACTCGCTGATGTCTTTGAAAAGCGATAATAATCATGTTGTGTTTACAACCCGGGAAATACCCGGTGAAATTCTTGATACGCTTTCTTTGTCAGCTGATGTTGTTAAAGCGCATCCCGATCTGGTCCCCAAGTTGAGAGTGGCTTGGCAAAAGTCATTAGATTATTTTCAAACGAACCCCGATGAATCAGTAGCAATAATGGCGCGGCGTGAAGGGATACCGCCGGAAGACTTTATCGAAGCCATTAATGATCTGTATCTTCTCACCGCCGCAGATCAGGAGTCTCTTTTTGCCGATAAGGCACAACTCGAGAACATGGCGCGTTCTGTGTGCAGCACTCTTAAACATATCAATGCTCTGGAGGGAAACTGCAGTCATGTCATTGGCATGTTTAACCTGCCAGGGGAAAGGTAATGGCTGGTTTTACCGAGAAAGTCCGAAAGAGTATTGGCTATAAGTTGAACCTGGCTACGGCTTTTATGGCCATAGTCGTCTGCTTATTGGTGGCACTTTACTATCGGGAGGATGGTCAGCGGCGTATTCAGGAGCAAGCTCAGCACGAAATGACCGACTTGCTCAACAGCTTAAACCTGGCACTTGAAACGCGAGCAAGTCGCACAGACTTGCAACGGGTTGTACTGGCTCTGTCGACTAAAGAGTCGATAACCCGTATGAGTTTGATCAGCGGCGAGCAGATTGTTGCCGATAATCACGCGGAGTATATAGGTCGTTCTGTTGCTGACATTTATGGTGAGAATATAAGGCGGCTAATCGGAGATACGCTTAAGCAAACTCCGACCGCAGAACCGCAGCTCATCGATAAAATTTTCCACCAAAGTGCGCGTTTATATCTTATCTCGCCCGAAATTCAGCGTTTACGCCCTTATGTGCTGTATGTGGCATACAACACGGAACCTCTGGAGGTTGAGGTTCGAGCCGATTTAATAAAGTTAGTCGTTATTCAGAGTCTGGGCTTTTTGTTGCTGCTGGGTATAAATACTCTGGTACAACAAAGAGTTGTACTTGGGCCGATAAGTAGTATTAGAAAGCAGATAAGTGCCGACCATCATCAGGAAATCGTGCACAAATCCGATGATGAGTTTGGTCTTTTGGTGGATAGCTATAATGAGTCGATTCACCAGAGGAACACTCAGGCCAAAGAACTTGAAGACTCCCGACGCTATATTGATGCCGTGACCAATGTGATCCCTGTGCAGCTTGCTTATGTCGATGCTGCTCGTTGTTATCGATTTATCAATAAGCGCTACCTGCAATGGCTTGATAAATCGTCAGAAGAAGTGCTTGGGCACTTGGTCGCCGATGTGCTGCCGGCCGATGTTGAGGAATTGGTCAGGCCCTATCAGGAGCGGGCATTAGCCGGGAATCAGCAGGTTTTTGAGTCTGAGATAGAGCAAGGTGTGGACGATATCCGATATTTTCAGGCTACGTATGTCCCAGATTTTAATTCTAAAAATCATGTGGTTGGTTTCTTTGCCTGTGTTGAGGACCTGAGCCGCGTAAAAGCAAATGAGCGAAAAATCGAAAAGTACGCGCAGGAGCTGGAGTTTAATAACTGGGCTTTGATGGAAGCAAGGGAAAAGGCGGAAGCTGCATCCCGTTCAAAGGCAGATTTCCTCGCCTGCATGAGCCACGAAATCCGTACGCCGATGAATGGTGTCATCGGTATTTTATCTTTACTTGGGCGAACAGAACTGTCTTCTCAGCAGCGACACTATGTGTCTGTGGCTTCTTCAAGCGCAGAGTCGTTACTGACCTTGCTGAATGACATTCTCGATTTTTCAAAAATTGAATCCGGTAAGTTTGAAATTGAAGAAATTCCCTTTGACCTCATTAAATTACTGGACGAATTTGTTCAAGCTCAGGCATTGCGGGCCGAAGAGAAAGGTCTCAAATTGCTTTTGGATGTTTCGGGTGTGCACGTACGCTGGGTGCTGGGAGATCCGAGTAGGCTACGGCAGGTTTTAGTCAATTTGGTGGGTAATGCCATCAAGTTCACGGAAATTGGCTGGATTGCTGTTCGGGTAAGAACCCTCAGAGAGGCACACAATGGCTTAAGCCTGTATGTCAGCATTGAAGATACCGGGATAGGGATCGCCATCGACAAGCAAGACCAGCTCTTTACGCCTTTTACCCAAGCTGATTCATCGACAACCCGTCACTTTGGTGGCACAGGACTTGGGCTTTCTATTGCCAGGCGATTATGTGAATTGATGGACGGTAATATCAAAGTCATCAGTGCATTGGATGCCGGCAGTACGTTTAAATTTCACATCAGACTAAAGCCGGATCCCAATGAAGCTTATCAGGATTGGCCACCACGTCTGCCCTGCCGACATATATTGATGGCCGGGGAGTTGGGGGCGGCTGAGCAGATGTTGATCGAGCTTTTTAATAGTTGGGCATTGTCGCTGACGACCCTTAATGGGCGGGAGGGTGTGGAAAATGGCTTAAGCCAACAAAATAGTGATTGGCTTATATATTCTGTACCCCAGCATATCAGCGCGATAGACGATGAACTGACATGGCTTGCGTCGGCTGCTAAACAGCACCCTAACGTACTGGCCATAATCTCACACCAGCAGCAGTTAAACTTATCATCAAACATGGAGCTGCCCTGTCATTTTATTTGTCGCCCGCCACAGACGCTGAACTTGATGAGTCTGTTGAGTGGAAAGGCAAATTTGGTTGAAACTCAATCTGATGACCATAAGCATCACTTTGAGGGGAAGGCAACAATCCTGTTGGTTGAGGACAATAAAGTTAACCAAATGGTCGCCATGGGGATGCTCAATAATTTGGGGCTGCAGCATGTGGATATTGCCGCCAACGGCCTGGAAGCTTTGTCGGCTTTACAGCACCAACACTACGACATCATTCTTATGGATTGTCTGATGCCGGAAATGGATGGTTACCAAGCCACAGTGGCTATTCGTTTGGGAGAGGCTGGTGAGCATTGCAAAGATATTCCCATTATTGCCATGACAGCTAACGCGATGAAAGGCGATAAAGAGCAGTGTTTAGAAGCAGGTATGAGTGACTATCTGTCAAAGCCGTTGGAAATACATGCATTAAGTGAAATGTTGCAGCGCTATCTTAACACTGCGACTATGCCATTACAGTTAAGCGCCGAAGGGGACATTGTTTCAACGGCCAAACTGTTTGATCGTGACAAGGCTTTACAACTTATGTCGGGGGATGAGCAGCTGCTGAACGACATAGTCAGTGTGTTTATTGAAGAAATGACGCAATATCGTGAAACCTTTGAAGCGGCCATGACGAAAAGGGATTTCGCTGCGTTGCGCAACGCAGCACATTCTATCAAGGGGGCAGCCAGTAACCTGTGTATGAATCCTTTGGCACAGGTTGCCAAAGAAATGGAGCTTGCGGCGCGTAATCTGCAATGGGAATTTTTAACGTCCAATCAGGATCGCTTCTTCGTTATCCTTCAACAAACACTGAGCCAGAGCAAGCATGCTGTTTGACAACGAGTGCCAGGCGGAAAGAATTCTTTCTATTGGTATTGTGCCGCAGCCGAGTTAAACCTATGGGCTTTATGATTTGGAGCACTTTGGCAAATCCTTGATTGTGTTATTTTAGAGAGCCATTAAGTTGCCGCAGATGCGGCTCAGTCTTGCCATAAGGAAGCACCCATGGCCAAAGCCAGAATTGGAATTGTTACTGTAAGTGATCGCGCCAGCGCCGGTATTTATGAAGACCTGTCGGGTCAGGCGATTATTGAAACACTCAAAGCCTATCTTTCCAGTGAATGGGAAAGTGTTTACCGGTTAATCCCTGACGAGCAATCGCAAATTGAAGCGACACTTGTTGATTTGGCTGACAATGAAAATTGCTGTCTTATCGTGACTACCGGCGGAACCGGCCCTGCAAAACGTGATGTTACTCCCGAAGCGACCGAGGCTGTATGTCATCGGATGATGCCAGGCTTTGGTGAGTTGATGCGCGCCGAGTCGCTCAAGTTTGTACCTACTGCTATTTTGTCTCGTCAAACAGCGGGGCTCAGGGATGACACCCTGATTGTAAATCTGCCAGGCAAGCCCAAATCAATTCGTGAATGTCTGGACGCCGTTTTTCCTGCCATTCCTTACTGCATTGATTTAATGGACGGCCCATACCTTGAGTGTGATGAGTCGGTCATCAAGCCTTTCAGACCCAAGAAATAATGCCAATATTTTGGATGACATCGCTGAGTCGGTTGATACTGCTGGGGTTAAGTTTGTGGCTGGTGGGCTGCGGCTCCCGGCCTGATACCCCCGCGACGCCTGAAACGGCGGTGAGTGATGCCGTGCAGGATAGTTTTACTATAGAGCGACTGCTGTGGCTGTATGCCGATTGGGAAGGGGTGCCATATCGCCTCGGAGGTATGAGTAAAAAAGGCATAGACTGTTCAGGTTTCACTCTGCTGGTATATCGTGACCTTGTGGCAAAGTCGTTGCCACGCACTGTAGAAGAACAGCTTGAACATGGCGCTCCTGTTGCCACAGGCCATCAACGTCCCGGCGATCTTATCTTCTTCAAAACTGGCTGGAGTACCCGTCATGTAGGGGTGTCGCTCGGTGACCACAGGTTTGTACATGCATCAACCAGTCAGGGGGTGATGATTTCATCGCTCAATAACAGTTACTGGAAGCAGAAGTTCTGGCAAATCCGTCGTTATGGCTGAGACTAATCAGTCTGAGTGCCGTTGACCAATGCTAAAGGCGATAAAATCGCTTGGGCTTGAAGTCAGTATGTTCAGTGGCTTGGATGAGATAATAAGCGGATTCTCAGCGTTCATCTGGTTATCGGCGACCATCAGGGAGCCCTGGCGTAAATAGATGCCATACACCAGTGTCTGTGGTTGAAGGGGTTGGTTCCAACGTTGCTGCGAGTTAAGCATGAGTCTGCACGCTGTTTTGCTGACCCCGGAGGGGACAAACAGATTGAAGTCTTCTACCGATGGGCTGTCGAGTTCCGCATGTATCTGGCTGGCACCATTAAAGGCGAAGGGTGCAGCTGAGGAGCCCAACTGAGCTGCACTTTTTACGCCATCAATGGTGAGAGACATTTGTCCATTCAATACTATCAGCAATCGGTCGTAACCACTGAAATCGCTGAACGGTCCTGATGTTTCCACCTTTGCACTGCTCAGTCGGAAGTCAAAATCTCGGGCGGCGAGAGTGCTGCTTTTGGGGTAAATCCACAGTTGGGTACTGGTGCCCCCTGACCAGGTGCTGGTCTGGAATTCGTCGGCGGCAACCAGATGGATAGGCATTTTGCATCCTTAACAAATTGGATTAAAGGAATTTTTGAACGTACCAGCAGCTGGCACTGATGTCGAGCCCCTGCTGTTTTGACCAGTCCAAGCCGTGTCGTACCAAACGTTCAGCCAACCCCTGCCCCCTTAATTCGGGGGGGACAAAGGTTCGGCGGAAATCTATTGAATCCCCGCTGCGATAATACTCAAGCCGCGCTTCAGCGCCGTGATAGCTAAGCCTGAAGGCTTGTTGTTGCTGGTCGTGAATAATGTCATCCATGGTTATACTTTACTGTCTCCTTTCCTTTCCCTGACTCTTTGCTCTTTGTACGTTTTTGCTGAAGCAGGGACTTTACTGACTTTTCCTGTCTCAAGCCAACTTTTCAGTCTGCTGGCGTCTCCAAGATGAGTCTGCTTACCGAACGAATCTAAAACGACAAATGCAACATCCCTTTTGGCCATTTTGGTCAACATGACCAAACAGTGTCCGGCTGCATCTGTGTAGCCTGTTTTGGTGAGGCGAATGTCCCAATTGTCTTTATTTACCAGCCGGTTGGTATTGTAAAATGCCAAACTATACTTGGGTTTGCCAAAGGTGACTGATTTACTGGGTGTGGATGAAAGCTCTCCCAATAAAGGATAAGCTCGAGCTGCCTGTAATAATTTTACCAGGTCGGCGGCTGTGGACACGTTTTTGACTGACAGGCCGGTGGGTTCAGCAAAGTGGCTGTTGTGCATTCCCAGCGCCTTGGCTTTCGCATTCATGGCTTTGATAAAAGCCTTGTAGCCACCGGGATAATGATGGGCCAGAGTGGTGGCAGCACGGTTTTCCGAGGACATCAGAGTAAGTAACAGCGCGTCTTTGCGGCTTAAGACACTACCAAGGCGGATTCGGGAAACCACATTTCGCATGTCCGGGTTTTCATCCACGATGACTTCAATTTTTTCCTTGAGTGGCAGGCCGGCATCCAGGATGACCATGGCGGTCAGGAGTTTAGATACGGAGGCGATTGGCATCACCGCATCTGGGTTGGAGGCATAAAGTACTTCGTTGGTTTTGGTGTCAACCAACATGGCACTGTAGGAGGCAAGCTCCTGCTTGTTGGTCTCAGATTTGCTGGCGCCAAAGGCGCTGGGTAAGGCCATCAGGCCAAGTAGCATAAAACTGCCGATGACATGGGACAATTTGGATTTCATTTGCGCTGCCAATAAATAGTGTTGTCGTTATTCTCATGCCATCTGGGTGGCAATAATCCAAGTGTAATCATCGATGAGACAATCACAAGTCAGTCAGGTTCGCTTTGCTGAAGATTTTTTAGTAAAACCAGCATTTCTGAGGGCATATCGGCTTTGCGTGCTAATTTGAAGTCGAACATCACCGCGACAGAACTGCCGCTGGTAGTGATGGCCTGTTGGGCTTCGCTGAACACCTCATAGTGCAGGGTAAAACGGTCGGAGTGAACATCTGATACCCAAACACCCACTTGCAGGGTATCGGGGTAAGTCACCGGCCGCTTATATCTGGCCTTATTTTCACTGATAACTGGACCAAGCCCCTGGCGATACATCTTGTCCAGCGGAAAGTAACGGTTGAAAAAGTCGATGCGAGCTGTCTCAAAGTAGCGGAAATAGGCCACGTTGTTGACATGTTGCAGGGCATCCATTTCACCCCAGGCAACAGGGATATGGCTGATGTGAGGATGCTTATCAGAATAGTTTTGCATGATTCAAACGTCCGTTTAATAACCGTTCGAGCTTAGCAGTCACTTTGAACTGGCTCAAGCAAAAACCAAAACGCCCCGCGAGACGGGGCGAATACAGAGCAAAAGTGACAGACACCGCGAATGGTTCAGTCGAAGTTCAGCTCATCAAAGCTCTGGATGATTCGGTATTTACCGGTGCGAATGGCGCTGTCGCGCACCATTTGTGTGGTGATCATGCCAGCAGCCTCGGCGGCTTTTAGCTCATCCACCAGATCGGATACGAACAGGATTTGCCTTGGCGTAAGGCTGATGGTGTTAACTATGTTGCTGTACGCCTGCTTATCAAGCTTGTTGCCGGTGCGGGTATCGAAGTGGCCGTTGAACAGTTCGGTCAGGTCGCCGCCATCACTGTGACCAAACAATAGTTTTTGGGCATCTACGGAGCCGGATGAAAAGCTGTATACCCGAAGTCCCAGGCTGCGATAGCGCTTTATCGCTTCAATAAAGTCAGGGTAAATGTGGCCTTTGAATTCACCCTTGCCATAACCTTGTTTCCATATCAGGCCCTGCAGGGTTTTCAGTGGTGTGACTTTGCGGTCTTCGCCAATCCACTGCACCAGAATTTCGGCCACACGAGCCACATCGGCATCAGGTTCCAGCGCGATATCGCGTACATCGCTCATGCAGTAGTCCACCAAAGGATTGTGCTGCTGCTCGTTGAGAAACTCGGCCATGACTTTTGCAGAGTAGGGGAACAGGGTTTCCTGAATAAAGTTGAGATCCGTGGTGGTGCCGGCGGTGTCTACGATTATGGCTCTGATACCCATGTTTTTAATACTCCACTAACTGCTGCCAAAAGACAGTGCCCAAGATGCAGGCAGATCCTAAAGTGAATTGTGCCCCTTTGCCAGATAAATCGGTCAGTTGATCGGCTGAATTCGGCGTGGCACCGCCCCGGTTGCAGACTTTTTACTTGCGATGCCCTGACTGCTACTTTAGCTTGAACGCCGATAAGGATAAAAAAACGCCAATACAGGAAATTCAATGAGAAGAATCATCACCTTATTACTTGGCAGCTTGCTGAGTGTTTGTGCTTTGTCGCCGCAGGTTCAGGCGGCAGAAGGCCCATCGTCAGAGTCGCTTGAGGTTCGCTCGCCACTGCTGGGGGACGAGCCCGCCACCTTCACCATCACCCTGCCTGCAAACTATGGCGAAGATAAAGCCCAGAAATACGTGCTGTTGCTCGACTGGCATCCCCGCGCACAGCCACTGCTGGCAGGAATGCAGGACTGGATGAGCCACAATGGCGGCTGGCCCTGGGTCGAAACCATAGTGATCACCCCGCCCAATGGCCATCAAGGTCTGGGCCTGCTTAAATCAGCAGCCATTGAAACCGGTGATGAAGCTCTGCTGGATTTCGTTGAAAACTCACTGTTGCCCGCGGCTTCGGCCAAATACCCCAGCAGTGGCTTTAAGATTGTCAGCGGTTTTACCGGCAATGGCGGCCTGGTGCTGCACTCGCTGCTGCATCGGCCGGCGCTGTTCAACGCTTATATCGCCATCAGCCCGGTGCTGAGTGACGACTTTGCCAAGGTGTTGTCACAGGCGAAAAGCCGGCTGCAAAGCCTGGATAAATCCCTCGCCGGCAAGACCCGATTTTTGCAAATATCCACCAGTGACAGTGATTTCGAGAGTGGCGAGCTGGAAGCCTTTGCCGGGTTTGAGGCCGTACTCAAGGCCTATGCGCCAGAAAGCCTTAAATGGCAAAGCCTCAGGCTCGACGGCACTTATTACATGACTCAGCCGGTGCTGGGCATAGCCCACGGCATCGAGTTTGTGTTCGACGATGTGCATAAGCCACTCACTGCCGACAGCGCCATCAGTCAGCAGGGCGTGGCGGCAATCCTTGCTTATTATCAGCATTTGTCCAGGGATGTGTATGGCTTTGAGGTCTCGGCGGAAGGCGCGCTCACGGCACTCGCCAAAGCCTCCTTGCCGGACGCCCCACAAAAGGCAATAGCCGTGCTGACCGAGGCCGCCGCCGCTTTGCCGACGAACCACAGCCTCAAGTTTGAACTTGCCACCATTCAGGCGTCGCTTGGGAAAAACACCGCAGCCGCCGGGCAACTGCAGCAGGCGTTAACTCTGACCGACCACCCCTTCTGGCTGCATCATTACCAGCGGATGCTCACCCAGCTACAGGCCAGTAAAGAGGGTGAGGTCATCCGGCTTTCCTTGCGGCAATAATGCCTTTGCATTAGGGCGGCGGCCGAACGTTAGACTTCGTATGCCATTGTGTTTTTTAGGATTTGCCTCTCCAAATGTGGTCTATACTTTTTCTCATATTTTGTGAGGTGAAAGTAATCAAGGGAGAGGTGCCATGTTCCGGATTCGATTGGTCTGGTGGTTTTCTGTTTTGATAGTGCTGCAGGGATGCAGTGGTGACAGGGATAGTGGCTCAGTTACACCGCCAGTTATTCCTCCCGTGCAGCCTCCTGTTGAGGTGGTATTGCCAATCGCCGATGCAGGGCATCCCATCCGAGCCAAGACCGGGGCCAGTGTGGTACTGAATGGCAGTGGTTCCCATGACCCTTCGGGCAAATCCTTGACCTTTGAATGGCAGATCCTTTCCCGGCCAACGGGCAGCCAGGTCCAGCTAACCGACGCCACTAGCCCTTACCCGGGATTGGTAATCGACCGCCCCGGTGAGTATCGGGTTCAGCTGGTGGTGAGTAATGGCACCCAAAGCAGTAATCCCGCTGTGGTGGTGATAACCGACACGGACACACCTCCGGTCGCCGATGCCGGGGCTGATATCAAACTGTCTGGCACCGCCGCCGTGATGCTTGATGGCAGTCAAAGCTTTGATGTGGATGGTGATAGCCTAAGTTATTCATGGACTCTGGTTGAGCGCCCCACGGGCAGCCAAGCAAATTTGTACCGTGACAAGACGGCGTTCCCACTGCTTCAGCATGATGTTGCTGGGCAATATGTTGTGGAGCTGGTGGTGAGTGATGGCACGCTGGCAAGTGCCCCGGATCGGGTGGTTATCTCCGACACCAATACTGTGCCGGTTGCAAAACCGGTTGTCGGTGCTTTTATGGCGTTAGGCACCGCAGTCAGAGTCAGTGGTTCCGGGTCTTTTGATGCCGATGGCGACAGCTTAACCTATGAGTGGCATCTGGTATCCCGGCCTTCGGGCAGCCAGGCAAATCTTTTGGATGCCAGCGTGGCAGAAACCAGTATCACGCCGGACGTGGCGGGCAATTACATTGTGGCATTGGTGGTCAAAGACGCCAGCAGTGCCAGTAAAACGGCCACTGTAACTCTTCATGCAGCTTCATCGGTGAACAGGGCGCCCATTGCGGTAACCGGGCATGACAGACAAATCACCACTTCGCAAACTGTACATTTGGACGGCAGTGCATCCCATGACCCGGATGGTGATGCTATCACCTATCGCTGGTCACTGGTGCATAAACCTGCTGCCAGTTTGGCAAGCCTCAGTGAGCCATTCAGTGTCCACCCTTTCTTTACCCCCGATATTCCCGGCAGCTATGTGGCGCAGTTAATCGTTAACGATGGGGCTCGTGACAGTTTGCCAGTGACAGTTCTGCTGACCGACAGCAATCTGCCGCCGGTGGCGCACGCAGGCAGTGATATTAAAGGCGGACCGGGACAAACAGTGTTGCTTGATGGCAGCGCATCCACAGATGGCAATGGCGATCCGCTCAGTTATCGCTGGAGTCTGGTGAGCCAACCGGCAGGCAGTCAAGCTGTGTTAACCGATACCAGCTCTGCCCAACCAGCGCTGACCCTGGATGCTCAGGGCCACTATGTGGTGCAGCTTATCGTAAACGATGGCTATACCGACAGTGCCCCGGACACCCTGGTGATAACCGATATCAACCTGGCGCCAATTGCTAACGCGGGCAACGATCAAAAGGCCAGCAAAGGCAGCAAGGTGAACCTCAGCGGCAGTCGCTCTACTGATCCGGAAGGACAGGCATTGAGTTACCGCTGGAAACTATTAAGTCAACCTGCTGGCAGCGCGGCTGTACTCAGCGCAACAGACACCATAGATACCCAATTTGTGGCGGACCTCAGCGGCGATTACATAGTGCAGCTGGTGGTGAATGACGGCGAGCTCGACAGTACCCCTGCCACCGTCATAGTGCGTGACTTTGACAAAAATACTTTGCCAGTGGCTTCTGCCGGCTCTGACTTAGCAGCTGAGGCGGGTCAGAGCATATTGCTCGATGGCAGTGCATCATTTGACGCCGATGGTGATAGCCTCAGTTATCAATGGGCGCTGCTGAACCGTCCGAGTGGCAGCAACTCCCAATTAAGTGATGCCGCCAGTGCCAACCCCACACTGAAAACCGATGTGGTTGGCGACTATGTGGTGCAATTGGTGGTGAGTGATGGCAAGGGCAACAGCCTGCCGGATACTGTCCTTATCCATGATGTGGCAAAAAATGTCGCCCCGGTTGCTGATGCGGGCAACGACCAGCAAGTGAATATTGGCGATCTGGTCACCTTAAGCGGCCAGGCTTCCTATGATGCCAATGGTGATACCTTGAGTTACCGCTGGGCGCTGATAAGTAAGCCCGCCCAGAGCCTGGCCTCGTTGAGCAGTACCAACCAGGCCAGCAGCCAATTTACCCTGGATATCGCTGGCAGTTATGTCGCTCAGCTTATCGTTAACGACGGTAAGCTCGATAGCAGCCCGGTGACAGTAGCTATTTCCAATAAGCCCAGTGATGGTATTGGGGCAAACCCCGTCCCTAGCGGCCACACCCTGATATTAAGCAGCTCGTTAGGGGGAGAAGACCAGGTCGGTGGTCTGTATTCCATTAGTGAGAAAAACTTGAACGAGATACACCCTCTATTGAGTTTGAAGGGGAAACCGGGGGTGGAAACAACCGACTATCTGGGACTGGTATTCAGTCCTGAACGAGGAAAATTCTATTTTATGCTGCCACATGAAGGCTTATATGGCGGCGCAACTGTTATGAGTTTTGACCCGGTAACAAAAAATACCGAGGTGTTATATCACGTTGAATCTGAAGTGGTTAACGGAGAGAGAGTGTATGGCTTTGCCACACGCCTGCTGATACATCCATCAGGAAAAGCATTATTCGGTTTAGCTAAATACGGCAGTTATTTGAATGCTGGGCGGGTGTTTTATTTGAACATTGATCCTACCAGCGCCGATTACCTCAAGTTTACCTGGATAGCAGACCTTGGTGCGCCAGATCTTCAGGGTGATACCTATGGCCGTTCTCCGCTGGCGCATATGCAGTGGAATGGGGAAAACCGCATCTTTATAGCGAATTACAGCAAGGTGAATGCGACCAAAACCAATGTTCTGGAACTCACGCCTTCCAACGCTCAGAACTTAAGTCAGCCATGGGTAGCTTCGCCATTTTTAAGATCATCTTATCTAAGTTCTTATTTTTATGGCTACAGTGGCAAGTACATCAGTGTATCTGGTGACACTGCTGTCACAGCCGAAAATTCCGGTAACCGAACCGTGTTTTTTGCAAACACTCGTTCTGGAGGTAGTGTCGGTACAGTCAATTTTGATTGTAACCAGAGTCTGGGACTGTTCAGTTGGCTGGGTAACAACCTCTACTCTGTCTGTAAAGGCAGCGGATCTTCTCAACCTATGCTGACCGAAGTTAATGTGACCAATGGAGGTTCAAGTAATGTAAGAAGATTTTCAAATTGGGGGGGGCTGCTAGCCATTGGAGCTGCTCCTTCCACCACCGGAGGTGCGCTCTATATTAACACCATTGATGAAAATGCTTCGATTTTTGCATCGCTGGTTCGCTCCAGTGGCTCGAATATTGTCGCTGGATTCACAATAAAGCCTTCACAGGTTCGTAGTGTCGGTGGTCTTAGCTTTTCTGACAGCCCGTTTATCGTGGGTGGTGGCGACAGGGGGTATATCTTCATGGACGACCCTGGGGTGGCCGATTTTCCCAACGAAAACATCAACGACAGATATGTCTCTGTGATCAGTTATGACGGTGGAATGACTCGACACGGTGCAATAATTACCAAGGACCGCCTGGATGACAGCATTACTGTGACCAGTCTTGGATATACTGCCGGTGCGTATCCAATTGGCAGGCCTTTAATACACTCCAGTGGGAATATTTTCAGTGGGGTATGGTTTGCGCCGGGGTTTGAAGGTTGGGGAGCTTCATTCAGCTACGATCCAAATAACGCCCTTATCAAGTACGGAAGTGGCAATCAATCAGTCCGGCCAGGTATAGCACTTAAAGAAGATTGGCAAGGCCGACTCATTGGCTTGGGTATTGATGCCACCGACAATTTCAGACAGGTGTTATACAGCATAGATCCTGACACCTTGGCATTTACAAGTATTGCCAGTTTTGACAGTACTCACCAAGCCGAGGCAAGAACAGAAGTAGCCCTCAAAGATACCCAGGCATGGGTTATATCTGATGATAATCTCTACTGTTTCGATCTGCAGACCCAGGCTCGTGCGAGGGGGGACTCGTTTACGGTTAACAGTGCACACACACCTGTCAGAGCCATGACCTTTTCTCAGGGAACCAGTCATTGGTATTTACCCACTGCCGCAAGTGGAGTCAGTGGTCAGGGAACCATTCAAAAAATTACCGATGATTGTGCATTGCCTATAAGAACTGACGCAGTCACTGGATTGGTGGATATACCATCCACCGCCTTACTGGCCGCCTCAAACGGCAAGCTCTACTACGGCACCGAAAATGGCAAGCTGATGCAGTTTGATCCACAGTTTAATCAGGTGCAGCAATTCGCATCGGTAGGATCCGGTGAGGTGATAGGGTATCTTACCGAAGACAGCAATGGTGACATTCTGGGCATACAGCGGCTGAGTAGTACTGATGTGTTGTTTGCCGTGCCTTTGGCCGGGGGGACTGTGACCTCTAAAACGCTACCGCGAACATCGCCGGCAGACGTGTATTACCCAGGCGTGGTTGAGCTCAAGTAATCGCCACTGCGATAAAAACACCGACCAATTGGTCGGTGTTTTTAATTCAGCAATATCGGTCAGGCAGCGGTGATTGGGCTTTGGCACACTGGGGCCGTTGAAATGTGACTCCCTGAATGAAAGGGATGGGCTGAAAGAAGAAAGCGAAACCAAGAGAGTGAAGCAAAAAGAGATGTCATCAGAGATAAGCTCAGAGCTAGAACGTGCCCTCGCGGCAACTGTGCCGACAGGGCTAGACCCCAGGCTTGCGCGGGTGTGCGACTACATTAGTCGTCATCTGGATGAGGATTTGAGCCTCGACAGCTTAAGTCGGGTGGGGCACTTGTCACGGTTTCACTTTCATCGACTGTTTGCGGCCGGGCTTGGCATTCCGCTGGGGCGTTTTGTGCAGCTGCAGCGGCTGAAGCGGGCGTCGTTTAGGCTCGGATTTGAGCATTCCATGCGGGTGCTCACTATTGCGCTGGAAGCTGGCTTTGACAGCGCTGAGGCTTTCAGCCGTGCCTTTAAGCGCGAGCTTGGCCTGAGCCCTTCGGCATTTCGACAGACACCTGACTGGGCGCAGTTGCACTCGGTTATGGACAGTATCAAAGTGCCCCGGCAAGGGTTAACAGGAACCGATATGGACATAAAACTGATTGAGATGCCAAGCCTGGCCGTGGCCTGGCTGGAACACAAGGGCAATCCGGCACGGGTGCTGGACACCAGCGCGCGCTTTATTGAATGGCGCAAGCAAACCGGGCTGTCGCCCATTGCCAGCTCGCGCACCTTCGGTATTCCCAATGGCGACCCATCAACCATGGCGCCGGATGAGTTTCGCTTTAAAGTGGCGGGTAGTGTCAAAGCGCCTGTGCCGGCTAATCCCCAGGGCGTGGAGAATGGTGAAATCGCTGGTGGACGCTACGCCGTTATCCGCCACTTCGGCAGCCATGCCACCATGGATGCCAGCATTTACGGTTTTTTCCGCGACTGGCTGCCTCAAAGCGGTGAGACCGTGTGTGAGGCGCCGCTGTTTTTCGAGTATCTCAACTTTGTGCATCAGGTGGACGAGTGTGACCTTATCACCGACATTTTTGTGCCACTGAACTGACGGTGAGGCTTAATTCATCGGGCAAAGACACTACTCCCCGGCCCAGACACTGGCTTTGCGCCTCTGGCTCTGGTCTTGATGCTGTCGCCGGGGAGTATTGCTGCTTGGGTTAAAGCTTGTGGCGGATCGCCTGCAGCAGCGCCTCGGTTGACCAATCCAGACCGTTGTACGGCAGGTCGGGGGCATAATATTCGCCGTTGCCGCGGCTGCGGTTCACATACACTTTGTTGGGAATGATCACCGCCCCAAGGCCGGATGGAAACGCCTCGGTGCGGATATCCATATAGCTGGAGTCGGCGCTGCTTGGCGCGCCAAACAGCCTTGTATTGTCAAACAGCTTGAAAGCATCGAGCGCATCCAGGCAGGCACTGGCGCATTGGCCCGGCACCAGCGCAATCACGGCGGTTTTCAGCGGTGGGATGTCCTCAGGCAGCTCCTTCATGGCATCGGCCATGCTCATTGCCTTAACCTCATCCTTTTGCTTGAAAAAGGGCTCATTTTGCTTGAGCGAAGCCGCCATGCCATTGGCGGCCTCGGTGAAATACGGCAGGTACTCTGTCTGGTTCTTGCTCTGGAGCTCTTTAACGATACCTTTCACATATTCAGTATTACCGGCTGATGCCCGCCACCAGACTTCGGTGGCTGCACCCTGCGCCTCAAGCCGGCGCAATACCCGGCCTTCGCCCCACAATGCTTTGGCAACACGTTCACTCCATAAAGACGAGCCGCCCTGATTGTGACGCAGGTCGAGCACTATGGCTTTTGCCTGTTGGAGTTTGCGGCGCTGCGCCGTGAGTTCAGTCACCAGCTTGTCATAGGCGGCAGTATCATTTTCATCCGGGGTGAAGGTTGGCATGGCTACCCAGGCAATATCCTTATGCCAACTCAGCCCCACCGGCAGACGATCGCCGTTGTAATCGCTCTGCAGTGCGTCGAGTGCCGCTTCCGGCCGCGCTGACCAGTTAAGTTTGAGGCTTAACTTACCCCTGGCGGTATCAAACTCACAGCGCTCCGGGGTTGTGATAAAGGGATTGCCATAGTCCGCCAGTACCCGGTGGCCGAAGCGCCATTTGTGGCCGGGCTGCTGTTTTTCGCCCTGAAATTGAAATACCCGCTCATCGAACAGTGTATCGACGGATTTGCCGTCGCAGCCAAGCACCTTATCGCCGCGCTTAAGCTGTGGCAGGTCGCTGTAAGACACCCGCAGGTCGTTGCCACGCCAGACAGTATTAAATCCGGGCCAGCGGGTTTGCGGGACATCCGCATCTTCAATGTTGGCATAGGCCCCGGCGTGACCATCCTGCAGTCCGGTGCTGAAACGACCGATGACCGCCTTATAGCTGGTGGCGTCAGTCACTCTGGGAACCAACGCCAGTGCGCCGTTGCGTGCCTTTTCGAGCTGGGAGCCGAAGCCGGGGTTGAGTGGGTCGAACATGCCGGGGTGGTTGTCGCGGGTTATCTGATACGCCGCATCGATATCGGCTTTGGCCATGCTGGCCCACTCGGCCGTAGTCTGCGGCAGCTTTGGCTCGGCGGCGGCAGCGAATAAGGGGAGCAGGGCAGAGAGACTGACGGCGATTTTGGTCATCGATACTTTATTTATCGATACTTGGGTTTCAGATATTGTGGTTTTCATGAGCCTTCCTGGCTTATTTTTCAGCGCTTTATCAGAGAAGCCTAATCTATCCGGCTTACCATGATTTACCAAGCATTAAGTCATTAAGCATAAAGTCGCCAGGCGAAAACATGGTCTTTTTTGGGGCAGTAGCGATAGTGACAACTGACACATGTTTGGCCTCAGTATTGGCTCTAAGCTGGCAGCAGATTAATGGCAAATCCGGAGGGAACCATGAAAGCCGCCTATCTGCTTCTGCTCTTGCCCCTGTGTGGCTGCAACAGCGAGTCGTTGGAAACCGCCAACTTCGGCTTAAGCTATTTCAAAAACAAGTATCAACTTATCAACGCCACTGACCATGAGGTGAGCTTTCATATCGCCAACTTTGACCTGCACGGGCATGAGCGTGACCCGGCGAGCAGCAAGTACCACTACAAGACGCTGCTGGCTGGCAACCCGGCCGAAACCATTAGCCACGAAGTGAACGTGGAGGAGCGCATCAGCGCCTATGTTGTCGCAACCGGTAAGTCGCTGAGCGCCAAAACCACTCTCAAGGTGAAACGGGATCGCCGCTATCATTTTCTGGCCTGGCAGGGGGATGGCCCGCTGGATGTCAGGGTATTTCCTATGGAGCGCATGGATGTAAACAGCGAGTTTTCACTGCGGATATTTGCCGCCGATGCGCTCAGCCTCAAGGTAGATGGCAAAGACTACAGTCTCAGTCGCGGTGAGCTGAAAGGGCGATTCATTTTGCAAAACTGTGCTGGCACTATCGAAGTGAATAACATTGCGGTAGATGTGTGCGATGGCTCCCTCGGCAGCTCCTACTTGCTGGTCATTGACAAGCTGGGCCGCAGAGGGCTTTATCAAGAGCTGTGATAAACAAGGACGTGACTATGGACGTGTTACAACGCGGTCAGCAAGGACGGGGCTGGCGACAAGGGTGGCTGCAACGGATTTGGCAGCAACCGGATATGCCAAACCGCGCTGCGCCGGAAAGCCCGGGGCATATTTTGCTGTTGCTGTTGGTGTGTGTACCTGTGCTCTGGTACACGCTAAGTCAAATCTGGATCGGCCAGGATTTACGCTTTGCCATGGCACCAATCCCCGCCACTGTACTGGTGTGTGGTTTGACGTTGGTATTTGCCTACGCCAATGCCACCGCCATGCCGCCATTGCGGCGGCTGATGTTTCAGGTACCAGCCATGCTGGCGCTGATGCTGCTGGTCGCCAACGGCGTTGTCCTGATCCTGAGCATTATTCTGATAACTAACCTGCCCAGTGTGATGCCGCTGCGCCGCTGCATTGCCGTGGCCATCGCCCTGCCCATGCTTTACGTGGCCTGTACTGACCTGGAGTACCGTTGGACCAACGGTGTTCTCTACAGCGCCTATAACCTGTTTGCTCTGCGGCTGTCCTGGGCCAACTTAAAAGAAAGCCAGGCCAATGAGGCCAACCGTCAACTGCTGCGGGAACTCGGCGCAACCCAAACCTTATTGGCGGATACCGCCAAGCGCGACGAGCGGCTACGGATTTCCCGCGACCTGCACGACATAATGGGCCACCGCCTGACAGCGCTGAATTTGCAACTGGAGCTGATGCGTCAGCTCGGCGGCCAACCGGATCCGGTTCAGCTCGATAAAGCCAAAACCCTGGCCGAAGACCTGATGGCTGACGTGCGCCGGGCGGTGTCGGATATCCGCAGCCTGTCGGGGTTGGATCTCAGTCAGAGTTTGTCGGCACTGGTGGATGATTGCGACAAGCCCAGGGTGAGCCTCGCCATTGATGACAAG
The DNA here is from genome assembly GCF_041630135.1 of Shewanella sp. Taxonomy (GTDB): domain Bacteria; phylum Pseudomonadota; class Gammaproteobacteria; order Enterobacterales; family Shewanellaceae; genus Shewanella. Next base: position 61,586 of record NZ_JBFKLW010000008.1, on the reverse strand, counting down.
GTGCGCTGCGCCAATGCCTCTGTAGCTGAGCTGTTGCTGCGTGCGACACAGGAAGCCATCACCAATATCCGTCGCCACAGTCAGGCAAGCGAATGCCGGGTGAAGATCTGGCGCGACCATGCCTTCGTGTATTGGCAGGCCAGTGACAACGGCGCCATGATTAACACTCTTGAGCCCGGCAATGGTCTCAAGGGCATGCGTGAGCGGGTGGAAGCACTGGATGGCGAACTGGACATTGCCTGCGGTCTGGGGCTGACGCTGACTATCAGCCTGCCACTGACGCTGGTGGAGGGGGCATGACGGACATTTGTGCAGTGCAGCCCGTGTCCGGCAAGCCGGGCAAGGGCGGTGTCAAGGTGATGGTGGTCGATGACCAGCTGTTGGTGCTCGAAGGCCTGTGCAGCCTGTTGTCGCTTCATGGTGGCATTGAAGTGGTGGCCAAAGCCACCTCGGCTGAGGCGCTGACGGATGCCCTCGCCGCCAGCGGCGCAGAGTTGCTCATCATGGATGTGCATATGCCGGGGCTGTCAGGCATAGAGGCGCTGAGGCTGCTACGTGAGCAGGAGCGTCTTGCTGGACGCGCACCTATCCCGGTGCTGATGTTGTCGACCTTCGATGAGCATGAGCTGGTACTTGAAAGTTTGCGGCTGGGGGCTCAGGGATACTTGCGTAAAGACATCAGCTTTCAAAGCCTCACCGAGGCTGTGCTGAAGCTCGCGGCAGGCAAGCGCCATATTCAACCTGCTGTCACCGCTGGAGTGGTGAGCCGCGCCGAGCTGGAGTCCATCAATCGTGACCTGCCGTACACGCCGCTGTCGGATTGTGAGCTCGATGTGCTGCGGCTGCTGGCGGCGGGCTATTCCAATGTGGAAATCGCCTCGGCGCTGTTTAAGTCCCGTGGCACCATCCGGAATCAGGTGTCGTCCATTCTCACCAAGCTGGTGGCCCGCGACCGCACCCGCGCGGTGCTGCGCGGCATCGAGCTTAAGCTGCTGTAACCGTGATTTTTAGCGGGTGCGTGCCTCAGCTATCCAGCCAGCGGCGGAATTCGGCGCTGCGGGTCTTGCTGGTGATAAGGGGTTCATCGAGGCAGGAAAGATACACGGCCAGGGTGTCTTTGCCATAGTTTTCAAAGCGTGCGATAAAGTTGATGTTCACCATGTCGCTGCGGCTGATGCGAAAGAACACCTCAGGGTCGAGCTGGGTTTGCAGTTCGTTGATGGAGCCCGAGGTGAGCATATGATGCTCGCCGCTGGTGTCGCAGGCCATTACTACCCCGCCGGAGGTGCGAAAACAGGCTACATCAGCAAGCGCCAATACCTGCATCCCCTGGGCCTTTTTCAGCAGCAGCCGACTCTTGTAAGTGCCGGTTTTGGCGGCGGCCTTGGCGGCGAGACTCAGTTTTAGCTGCTCGAAGTTGGCCATGGCTTCGCTGAAACGCTTAAAGGAAAAGGGCTTCAGCAGATATTCGATGCCCTGATTGGCAAAGGCCTGCATCCAGTATTGCTCGTAGGAGGTGGTAAAAATAACCGGGCAGGGCAAATCCAGTGCCTGCATGGCGGTAAATACCTGACCATCCAGCAATTCCACATCGGAAAATATCAGCTCAGGCGCCGCTATCCCCTGTGGCTGCTCAAAGAAGCCAATCACCTCATCCACCCGTGACAGCACCGCCAGCACCTCGGCGTCGTCGAAATAGCGCTCGATGTAGCCTATCAGTTTCTCTGCTGCCAGCGGCTCGTCTTCAATGACCAGGATTTTCACGGCTTCTCCCTGTGTGATGGCCGCCTGTCAGGCAGCGGTGTGAGTTGTGGCGGCGGTTTGTGGCTGCACCTTTGAAGCCGCCGCGCGTTGTAATGGAATGGTAATGCAAAACTCGCCTTCGTCCTTGGTTACCCGAATGTCCCGGCCGCACAGGCTCAGGCTACGGGCGGAAAGATTGGCAAGCCCAAGGCCGCTGGAGGCCGGTTTAAAAGCCTTTTCACGCATCGGGTTGCGGATTTGGATTTCGCCCTCACGGACCAGCACCCTGATGGGCAGCGGCGCGGCGCTGTCACCCTGATTGTGCTTCACGGCATTTTCGAGGGTTAACTGCAGGGTGCAGGGGGGCAGCAGTTGACTGAGCGCTGCGGCATCCTGGGTGAAATTCGGCAGCTCCAGCCGATAGGCGCCATTGAAGCGAATATCCAAAAGCGCCATATAGTCCCGGGCAAAATCGAGTTCCTGTTGCAGCGGCACCAAAGGCCGCTCCCGGTTTTCCAGCACATAGCGGTAGATGTCGCAAAAGGTGTGCAGAAACTCCTCGGCCTCGTCCGGGTCTTTACTGATAAGTGCCGACAATACATTGAGATTATTGAATAAAAAGTGCGGGTCCAGCTGAGCCTGCAACAGGGCAACCTGACGTTCGAGGGCGAGCTTTTTCTCCCGCTCAAGCGCCACGGCTTGCTGCTGGTGGTTGTCCAGCACCTTAAGCACCAGGGTAACGCCGCCCACCATCAGGTGCAGCGCCAGATTGGTGGCGATAGAAAGCAGCAAGTGGTAGCCATCGATATGCTGCAAGCCGGCGGCGATTTCGATGGGCAGGGTGGCAATGCTCATCAGCAGGGCAAAGGCGATGGCGGAAACCAGATACACCTTGATGTAGTGGCTCGGGCGGGGGCTGAGCCCTTGGCCTTTGCTTAGCAGCTGATAGCATTTTAGGGTGAGCCACTGGGCCACAAAGGATTGCAGTGCAATCCAAACTGGGGCATCAAAATGCACCACCAAAGGCTCATCGGGGGCGGTTCTCAGCAGGGCGGCGTAAAAGGCCACCGCCAGTGAGAATGCAAAAATTGCCAGAATGTTGAGTAGCTTAGCCATTGCCATTAGTGAGTCCCTTCAGGAAGACGGAGTATAACCTGACCTTTTTCGTCGAGGAACTCCAGCTTGGCTTCGCCGCTTTCGGTCACGACCATCTGGATGCGTTTGTTGCCATCGGTGTCGTGCAGCTGCAACTTGGCATCGCCATTGAGGGTGCCGTAAAAGGCGCGGTAGGTGCCAAGCTGCTTGTCTTTCTCAAGCTGGGCGTAAATGGCTTCGGCGGTGGCAGTGTCGCCGGCTTTGCTCGCTGCGAGATAGTCACGCACCCTGGTGAAATCCATATCTTCATCGCTGCGATCCATCACTGTCAGGCCGCTCAGCTGATAATCACCCTGTTCTATGTGCTGCATCATCAGGGTTTGGTCCTGGTTGTAGCGGTCAAAGCTCATATGCAGGCCGTGGTCTACCTGGCCGTCTTTCTTCTGGCCGCGGAACACAAAACCGCCGTTTTCGGTGCCTTCGTCGTTGTAGAAAATCATGCCGGGGCGGGCTTCTTCGCTGCGCCATACTTCCTTGCCGTACTTGTCGACCCCGGGGGAACGCTCGGAGTTGGCCAGCACCATGCGGTTAAAGCCGCTCTTTTCGACGATGTTGATCCGCTCAACCGAGATTTCATCGAACACCTTGGGGGCGCTCGCCTGATACAGCTGTAAGGCGCCGAGGGCAACAAGGCCGCCCAGCAGCACGCCATTGATGAGTTTTTGGGTTGAAAGCTGTTTTTCTAATTTATTGAGTGCGTTATCCATTGTTGGCTCCGTGAATTTGGGGGGTTGCGACTGCATCGCCGCTGTTGTTGGAGCCAGAATAGGCAAACAAAAACCCCCGCTACAGTGAGAAACCCTGAGCGGGGGGAATTTGCCGATAAGCGGGGGAATTGGCGGTTAAAAGGTTAACCGCGTTTTTGCAGCACGAAGAACTGATAACCAAACTGGCCGAGGAAGCGGCTGAAAATATCAAGCTCCCGCTGCACATTTGCTAACGCCTGCGAGCCTGCCAGCTGTGTGGAAACCTCATCAACTCTCGCGGCGAGAGGGCCGGTAAAGCTCTGCCAGGCCTCATTACTCAGGCTAAAGCTGCCTATCACCTCAAAACCCGACGCCTGCATCTGCGCCTTTCTCGCTTCGACCGAGGTCATGGCGGGGTAGTCCTGCTGCCAGAAGGCCACAGCCTCAGGGTCTTTGTCGCCTTTCAGCCACACCAGATCACTGAGGACCAGCACGCCGTCATCGACCAGCAGCTTACGCCATGACTTGAGCGCCTGTTCGACCCCCATGATATAGGCGCTGCCTTCGGCCCAAATCAGATCGGCGCTGGCCGCTGGCAGTGGGATGTCCGTCATGCTGGCGCACAGGGTGCTGACCCGGCTGCTCAGGCCGCTGTGCTGAAGCTGCTGTTGCAGCTCAGCCAATGCGCCTTCTTCGTTGTCGATGGCGGTTATGCTTGCCTGGGTGTGCCTGGCCAGTACCCGGGTCGCTAACCCCTTACCGCAGCCGATGTCGAGAATGCGCGTTGGCGTCAGCGGCACGGCTGCCAGCGCTTTTAAGGTATCCGCCTCGCTGCCCGGTGCCCAACGTGTCAGTGGGGCGAAAATGTGCATAAAGTCGGCCATAAATTTGTCGTGTTCGTTCATATCTTTAGATAACCATGTCAGGTGCAGCGCTTCTTTTTCACTGAAGCCCTGGGTTTGTAACCAATCCAGATGCGCCTCGGGCGCTTCTTTTGTGAGGGACTCGTGCCACGCCTTCAAATCACCTTCGCCCAGAAGGGCTGCCAGCAATGTCCGCGAAGCCTGCTTTTGGGCAATCTCGGCGTCCAGCTCGGCAAGACGGGTTTGCAGCAGCGCCTTGTCGATTCGCTCATCGAGGCAGGCCAGACACTCTTTTAAGGTGAGGCCGCCTGCCTGCAGTTTTTGGATCAAGGTCAGCCGTTGTAGGTCTTTTTCGCTGTATACCCGGTAGCCGTTATCCAGCCGTTTGCCGCGAATAAGCCCCTGTTTCTCGTAGTAGAGCAGGGTTGAGCGCGACAATCCGAGCCTTTGTGCCAGTTGTGAAATTTTGAGTGCCATTGGCCTTGCCTCTTGTCCTGATAACACAACTTAAACTATGAAGCTGTAGACAGGTCAACGGTGTGGTCGCGATTTTTTAATATGAGCGGCGGCAATCGGTGTGGTGCGAAAACGCAACAGGGATGTCGAAAAACTATCCATCTGTATTGCGGCGCAGCTTTGTTAGCATGGGTCATAGCGTTTCAGCCAAGGTGGCCTGGCTGGTGGCCGCCAATTGATAACAAACCCCATTCGACAATCGGCTCCATTAAGGATGATGTGATGAACCCAAAACTGATAATGCCCTCACTTGGCGGAGGTTACAGATGTCTGCTGGCGTTGGCACTGCTTGGCACAAGCCACTTGGCGCTGGCCTTGCCGGGGCTGACTGATTACTGCGCCGCCGATACCTTTCAGGTGACCGACAGTGAGGTGGCCGGTGGCAAGCAATCCATGCCGCCGTCTCCAAAGACTGCCGATGATTCCGCAACTGATGAAAAGGCAACTGATGACAAGGCCGAAATTGCCCAGCTGTTTGAGCACTATATGGCCAAATACAACCACTACCTGGCCAGCGGCAAGCTGGATTCGGCTCCTGTGCTGTACCGGCCGCAGCTGATGCTGATGTCAAACAATCGCGCTCCGGCGGTGGCCAGTGAAACCGAGTTTTCAACCCAAATTCAGGGCTTTTTGGATAGCCTCAAGGCCAAGGGCGTTGCCAGGGTGCGTTGGCAAAAGGTGGATGTCAGGCTGCTGGACAGCCAACTGGCACTGGCAAGCAACGTGGCCGAGCGCTTTCGCGCCGATGGCTCGCGCTACAACCTGGTGGGCGCCACTTATTTGCTCAGCAAGCAGGATGGCCACTGGCAAATTGCCGCCTTTGCGGTGCACGACGACAAGGGCGCCTTCCCACTGAACTGAAAGCTTTGCTCACATTGCTGCGGTTTTCATCGCCGCCATAAGGGGTTACCTTGATGGCTGGCATGGGGCCTGTGGATGAGCGAATGGATAATTGGGATGACTACCGGGTAATACTGGCACTGGCGCGGGGGCAAAGCCTGCGGGCGGCGGCAAAGTTGCTGTCGATGAACCATGCCACTGTGTCGAGACGGCTGGCGGTGCTGAATCACAGGTACGCCGCGCCTGTGTTTGAGACGTCCCCTAAAGGGCTGCAGCTTACCCCTCTGGGGCAAAGGTTGCTGGAGGCCGCCCAGCAGATGGAGCGGCTTATTCAGGGCAATCGCCGTGATGAACTGGCTGCCACCGATGCGCTGCAGGGCGACATTCGTCTATCGCTACCCCCCGCTATTGCCCAGTGGCTGCTGCTTGATGAACTCAACGCGTTTCAGCAGCAATACCCGCAGATCCGCTTGCAGATCCATTGCTCCTACGCGCTGGCGAGTCTCGATAGCTGTGAAGCCGATATCGTAGTGCGGGTGTCAAACAGCCCGGACGAGCATTTGGTGGGGCGGCGGCTGTTTCCTGTGTGGCTGGGCTACTATGCCAGGCCGGATTATTTGGCCAGACCCGAGGCTGAGCTTGGCTGGATAACCACAGAGACTGCCGACTGGATTGCTGACTCGCCTTATCCGAACGCCGGAGTCGCTCTGGTGCTGGATGATTTGGTGTTGCGTCATCAGCTGGCGGCTGAACGTGGCGGCCTGGTACGCGGGGCCTGTTATATAGCCGACCAAATGCCGCAGTTGCAACGCATTGGCAATGGTAAGCCGTATCCGTTTCAGGACATCTGGCTGCTGACTCACGAAGACCTGCGGGCTGTGCCGCGCATCCGGCTGTTGATGGACTATCTTGCAGATTGCCTGCACCGCAAGCGCGATTTGATAGAAGGGCTTTCAGGCAAATAGCCGGCGTCAAAAACCAATTGAGTACAGCACTGCAAGCAGCGCCCGAACACAGCGCCAGTCGAATCAGGGGCGAGTGTCACGCAGTTACGAGCTCACGAGCACGAGGCATAGACGCCGGGCCGGGATGGATTTACATGGATGTAAATCCGAGCGTCTGGCGCGTTAGCCAATTTCCGGCATAAGCCCGAAGGGGCTATCCGCTTCTTCGGGGCGGTTTAATGGGATCAGATAGGGGGAAAGGTCACACCGGCTCCGCGTGGCGCGCAGAGCTCTTCGGCGACAGCTAAGCGACAGAAACTGTTCTGTCGCTTGTCCTGCAGGCCGCTTCTGCCCTTGCCCGGATGAAGCCTGGAAGGCTTCGGTGTTAGCCGTATACAGCGGCAAGCCCGCAGGGCTTAAAACTGCACTCGCCAAACGCCAGTTTGGCACAAGCTCAATCAGCCTTGCGGCGACTGAGCCTCAGCATCACTGATGAATAAGCTTGCCGCCCTTCACCACATCCACCAGTGGATTGACGCCATAGGAGTAAGCCAGTTCCGCCGGGGTAGAGATACGCCACAGGCAGAAGTCGGCCTCCATACCCTCACGCAATACACCCACGCGCTGCTCGCGGCCAAGGGCGCGGGCTGCGTTGCGGGTCACACCGGCGAGGGCCTCTTCAGGCGTTAAGCGGAACAGGGTGCAACCCATGTTCAGCATCAGCAGGGTTGAGCAGATAGGTGAGGAGCCGGGGTTAAAGTCGCTGGCGAGCACCATGGGCACCTCATGCTGACGCAAAAGGTCGATGGGAGGCAGCTTGGTTTCCCGCAGGAAGTAAAAGGCGCCCGGCAAGAGCACGGCGCAGGTGCCACTTTGAGCGATGGCCTTCACGCCGGCTTCGTCGAGGTATTCGATATGGTCAACCGACTTGGCACCAAGGCGTGCGGCCAGTTCACTGCCGCCGAGGTTACTTAGCTGCTCGGCATGCAGCTTGATATCCAGCCCCAAAGCTTTGGCGGCAGCGAGCACCCGCTCTGTCTGCTCGAGGTTAAAGGCGATGTTTTCACAAAATACGTCAGCTGCATCGGCGAGGTTTTCGGCCACTACCGCGGGCAGCATCTCGTTAACGACCAGATCGACATAGGCTTCTGTGCCAGCCTCGCCCTGAGTCTTGAACTCCGGTGGCACGGCGTGGGCACCAAGGAAGGTGGTGACTACATCAACATGGTGATGTTTGCCAAGCTCGCGGGCGACCCGCAACAGTTTCAGTTCGGTGTCCAAATCCAGGCCGTAGCCTGATTTGATTTCCACCGTGGTCACCCCTTCTTTGGCCAGGGCATTGAGGCGGCGACGGGCAAGGTCAAACAGCTCGGCTTCGTCGGCTTCGCGGCAGGCCTTCACTGTGCTGACAATACCGCCACCGGCGCGGGCGATTTCTTCATAGCTGGCACCTTGCAGGCGCAGCTCAAATTCGTTGGCACGGTTACCAGCAAACACCAGATGGGTGTGGGCGTCAATCAGGCCGGGGGTGAGCCAGCCGCCGTGGCCACGATACACAGGGGTTGCCAGCACATCAAATTCTGGCAGGTCGGCACGCTTACCAAGCCAGGCGATTTTGCCGTCTTTCACCGCCAGCGCAGCATCTGTGATGGCGCCGTAGGCCTCGCTCTTGGACGGGTCCATGGTGGCAATATTGATATCAATCCAAACCTGATCCCAAGACATGCTGACTCCTGCTGTAATGATGAATGCGTAGGGCGGCGTTGCAGCAACCCAGCTGCGGCAACGGACTAATCTATTGTTACGGCTTGATCTTTTGCCGATCAGGCAGTATCTACTTGTATATACAAGTTTGGATTATAGCCGACAGTGGGCAGCGAAGACAGCGGCGACGCGTGTTGGCGTCTCGCGCCGGAAGATAAGGAATCACTATGGCCACCGCCAAGTTTGCCGAAATTAAAGACCATATTCGCCGCCATATCGAGTCGGGGGAATGGGCCGAAAACAGCCGGGTGCCGTCTGAAAATCAACTGGCTGAGCAGTTTGGCTGCAGCCGTATGACCGCCCGCCGGGCGCTGACGGAACTGGTTGAGGCGGGGGTGCTGGAGCGCTCTCAGGGGCTGGGCACCTTTGTGGCATCACTCAAGTCGCAGTCGAGTATCTTATCCATTCGCAATATTGCTGATGAGATAAAGGGGCGTGGCCATGGTTACAGCGTGCAGGTGCTGGAGCTGGAATCCATAAAAGCCATTGCGCCCATCGCCATTGCGCTGGGGCTGGAGGAAGGCATCGGAGTGTATTATTCATTGCTGGTGCATTGCGAACAGGGAGTGCCGGTGCAGCTTGAGGAGCGTTTTGTTAACCCGGAGCTTATTCCGCACTATCTGCAGCAGGATTTTGGCTGTCAGACTCCCCATGAGTATTTGTCGCTGGTGGCACCACTAACTGAAGCGCGCCACACCATAGAGGCCATCATGCCCAAAGAGCAGGTGCGCAGCCGCCTGAATATGGCCGAAGGCGAACCCTGCCTGCAGATTATCCGCCGCACCTGGTCACGTCAGGGGGTGGTTAGCTTTGCCCGGCTTATCCACCCCGGCAACCGTTTCCGCCTCGGCGGTCATCTGACTTTTAAATGAAGCAAACGACTGCATAAACAGGTATCGGTTGGTCAAGGTTTGTATTGCTCCACTGTTTGCACCACAACGGGAATCGGTATTGCGGATAGTGCAAATAACAGGTCGCTCAGACAGAAACACTATTTTGAATTTTGGCAGGGTTTAAATTTTATCCATAAAATTCAGTTTTTTGTGTGATTTACTGAAAAAGGCATGTTAACAGTATTTTGCCAAAGACATCGAATACCGATAGCATAAAGCCCTGTTAACAAACCCCCTGACTGGACGCCCCCTTGCCGAGACTGCCACGACTGTCCCTGGCCATCATGGCACCCCTTTGCCTGACGCTGCTCTATCTGTGTCTGATAGGGGCTGAGTTTTTTTACGAAAAGTCGCAAAAACAGGAACAGGTTGCCGAGTCGCAGCTGGCACAAATCAGGCAGCAGATGTTCCGTCTGCAACACATAGTATCTGAGGCGCTGGCGGTACAGGACATTGATCGCATTTCCCAGGAAGTTTCCCTCGCCGCCACCGACCTTGACCTGATGGTGATGGTGTTGGTGGATCCAGCCAGTAATATCCGTTATGCCAATCATCTTGTGTGGCAGGGTAGTCGTGCCAGTCAGGTGATTGATGGTTACGATGTACTAAGGCATCAGCAAACGATTGCCGCCGATAAGCCCTGGGTCCAGATTAATCCGCAGCGTTTGTCGATTCAGGCTTACTATCCGGTAAGCCATAAGGGTATTCCCCGCTACGGCGATATCAATCTTATCTACCTCGAATACGATCTCTCCGGTTCTTACAGCAGAGCTTTGCAGCAGTTGCAGCAGCGTTTTATGCAGATTTGGGGTGGTGGTGCAGTATTCATTTTATTGTTTTTGATGGTATTTCACTACATCGGGGTGAGGCCGCTGCGCCAGCTTTTGCGTCTTGCCCGGGCTGCGAAACTCGATGCACTTGGTCAGCCTGTGGCAATGGCGTCACTAGAGGTGGCAAGGCTCCAGGAATATATACACACTACTGAGCAGCGACTGCAGCGGGCGCTGAAGCAACTCAGAGACTCGGAGCAGCGTTGGCTGTTTGCGGTGGAAGGTTCTCAGACCGGCATTTGGGACTGGCAAATTACCACCGGTGAGGTTTTTTTGTCTGATCGCTGGAAGGAAATGCTTGGCTTTGCACCGCGGGATGTGAAAAACGAGTACGGCGCCTGGGAAAGCCGCTTGCATCCGGATGATAAAGAAGCCGTGATTGGCAGGTTGCAGAACTATCTCAACGGCGAGTCAGAAGTCTATGAAAGTCGTCACCGGCTTATGCACAGGCAGGGACACTACATTTGGGTTCTGGATCGGGGCATGGTGGTAGAGTGGCAACCCGATGGTCGCCCGGCGCGATTGATTGGCAGCCAGCGTGATGTGTCTGAAGATGTTCGCAATCAGCAGGCCGTTGCCCATCAGGCCAATCATGATGCCCTGACTAATTTGGCCAACCGTCGGGCGGTAATGGATGCTCTGTACGAATTTCAGCAGGCCAGTGGGGCAGGTTTGCCGCGCATGGGGGCACTGCTGATGATTGATTTGGATAACTTCAAGCTGATCAATGATGCCTTGGGCCATCACCATGGTGATCGGTTGCTGATTCAGGTGGCGGCCCGGCTTTCAGGCTTCTTTAATGGGAATGCGCTGGTTTCACGTCTGGGCGGCGATGAGTTTGCCATTATGGTACTCGACCTGGCGACCAATGAGCAGCAGGCCTCGCAACAGGCATTGCAATTGGGGGTCGAACTGCGTCAGTTGCTGGCACGCAGTTTCCAGCTTTCAGATCAAACAATTAACGTATCCGCCTCGGTGGGGATTTGCCTGTTCGATAATCATCATATGCACGAGCCTTCGCAGCTGCTGCGCCGCGCCGATATGGCCATGTACGAGGCCAAAGACAGTGGCCGTAACGGCTGTGCCCTGTACGATGATGCGCTGGAAGACAAGGCTACTGAAAACCTGTGGCTGCAGAATGAACTGCGCCATGCCATAGAGCGAGAGCAGCTGTCGCTGGTGTTTCAGCCAATTTACAACCGCGATGGCGAGCTGGTGTGCTGTGAAGCCTTGTGCCGCTGGTATCACCCTGAGCGTGGGCCGATTTCTCCGGCCCAGTTTATTCCGGTGGCAGAGGAGTGTGGCCTTATTCTGAATATAGGTCATTGGGTGTTGCTGGAGGTGTGCCGTACCATCAAGGCCATGGAGGCCAAGGGCACGCCTATGCCTGCAGTGGCGGTAAACATCAGCGCCCGTCATTTCAATCAGAGTGATTTTGCTGAGCGGCTGATTGCCTTGTTAAAGGCACAGTCTGTATCACCAAAGCAGATAGAGCTGGAATTAACAGAATATGCGCTCTTGTCCAACCTGAGTGTGATCAGTGAGCGGATGCAACACCTTCGCAGGGCGGGCTTCTCCATTGCCATTGATGACTTTGGCACTGGCTACTCGTCGCTGAGTTACCTGCAGAGTCTCCCGCTCTCAAGGCTCAAATTGGATGCGGCCTTTGTGGGGCGTATAGGCACCGAGGCCGGTGATGCCATAGTAAGGGCGATTGTAGAGATGGGTCATAGCCTTGATCTGCAGGTAGTGGCCGAAGGCGTGGAAACTGAGTTGCAACAGCAATATCTGTCACTGCTCGAATGTGATTTCTTTCAGGGGTACCTGCTTGGTAAACCCATGTCGGCCAGTTTGCTGGTGGCCGATAAGCGGGATGCCAGCATCAGCGCCTGATGCTTAAGGATTCTTCTCCCCGGCGGCCAGCCATACTGGCCGCCATTTTATATGAGTTCCGGTTATCACGGCTTCATGTAGTTATCAAAGAAACTCAGCAAAGCGGCTATGGCCTTGTCCCTTGCTGCATCCAATTCCATAAATATTTCGTGGCGGGCACCTTCAATAGTCAACAGTTCGCACAGGCCTCCCAGGGCGCGGCTTTGCGCTTTATTGTCCACTATGGTGTCTTCGCCGGCCTGTAAAACCAGCAACGGGACTTTTGTCTCCCGTGCCGCCAGCACGCTCTCATCACAGGCATCCAGTGCCTCGAGCAGCCAGCGGTTGGTGGGGGAGCCCAGTTGCAGCTGTGGGTTTTGTTCATACAGCTCCCGATAGCCCTGATAGCGCACCTCGCTTTTGGTGAGGTCGTTTTTGGCAAAGGGTGCCGGGGTGTAGTCTTTGCCCCCCAGAATGTAGTTGGGCAGGCCTTTGGCGCTGGCATCCAGCTTGTGCGCCAACCAACGGATAAACACCTTATTCATCGGCAGGCAAATCCCGTACATGGGGGCCGAAAAACAGGCGGCGCGGAATATCCCCGGGTGCTCCTGTAAGTAAAGGGTGCCAATGGCACCACCCATAGAATGACCGGATAAAAACAGCGGCTCTTTGGCTCGTGGACGCACCACGTGTTCCATAAAGGTATGGAAGTCAGTGAGATAGTCAGCAAAGTGCGCTACATGCCCCATATGACGATTGGGCGTAAGGCGGCTTGATAATCCCTGGCCGCGATGGTCGAGGGCATAGACACTGTAACCGGCATCATAAAAGGCCTGATACAGCTCCAGATACTTGATAAAGGCCTCGATACGGCCATTGGAGAACACTATGCTGCCCTTGGGGTTTGGGTGTTTCAGTGCCAACCAGGCGATGTCAACGCCCGGGCTGGTACTTAGACTGCCAAGTTCGCATTGGGCAAACAGTGCCCGTTGCGATGGCGGGATAATCAGGGATGTTTTCAAAGCGGATTCTTGCATTTTCATCTGTAAAAAATGCCCCAGCCCGGGGCTTGTGCGTGAGTTCAGGCCGCTTTGGCTGCGGCAATAAAGTCGTCTATCTGCTGCTCCAGCACCGACAGGGGCACACTGCCGTTGGCCAGCACCGCATCGTGGAAGGCGCGGATATCAAACTTATCTCCCAGTTCAGCTTCGGCCCTGGCGCGCAGACGTTTTATGGTCAACTCACCAATTTTGTACGACACCGCCTGACCTGGCCAGGAGATATAGCGGTCAATTTCAGTGTTAACGTTGTGCAGCGACAGTGCCGTGTTGCCCGCCATAAAGTCGATGGCTCGCTGGCGGCTCCAGCCCTTGGCATGCATACCAGTGTCTACCACCAAGCGGGCGGCGCGCCACATTTCATAGGTCAGGCGACCAAAGTTGCTGTAAGGGTCGGTGTAGAAGCCGCCTTCCAGCCCAAGATATTCGCTGTACAGACCCCAGCCTTCACCGAAGGCTGAGATATAGCTGTAGCGGCGGAAGTTGGGCAGCTGATCCAGTTCCTGATTGAGGGCGATTTGCAGGTGATGACCGGGCACGGCTTCGTGCAGGGTCAGAGCCTCCATTTCGTACAGTGGCCGCTTGTCCAGCGCATAGGTGTTGACCCAGTAGTACCCTGCTTTATCGGGGCTGGACGAGCCTGAGTAGCGACCGGTGGTGTACTTGGGGGCGATTTCGGCGGGTACCGGCTCAATGCCATAGGGCTGACGTGGCAGCTTGCCAAAGAACTTCGGCAGCATGGCGTCGGCCTTCTTGGCGATATAGGCCGCTTCTTTAAGTAATTGCTCCGGGGTGGTGGCATAGAAGCGTGGATCGGTGCGCAAAAAATGCAGGAACTCATCGAAGCTGCCTGTAAAGCCGGTGCTCTTGATGACTTCTTCCATTTCGGCGCGGATGCGGGCCACTTCTTTGAGACCTAACTGGTGCACCTCGTCAGAGGTCATAGTCAGGGTGGTGTAGTAGCGCACCCGGTTCTCGTAGAAGTCCTGGCCGTTTGGCATATCGTAGGCGGCAATGGTTTCACGGGCGTTTGGCATGTATTCGCCGGTCATGAAGTCATAAAAGGCCTGATACTGGGGCAGCACTTTCTCGGCCACAGCCTTGCGACCGGCTTTGGACAGCTCAGCCTTGTCGGCGGCACTGAAATGAGACGGAAACTCTTTGAAAGGTGCGAAATAGCTACTGTCTTCCACTGGCACCATAAAGGCACTGATACTGTCTTCAAAGCCCTTGAGAGTCACCTTGGGCGGGGTGATCCCGCTTGCCACTCCCTGACGCAGCCAGAAGATTTGTTGGGCAAAGTATTGCGGCAGGGCATTCAACTTAGCGAGGTAATTGTCGTAGTCTTCGCGGGTTTTAAAGTTACCCTTGGCGATGGAGGCTATATAGGCATGGAAGCCGCCTTCGGATGAGATGGGCATGTAATGGTCTTTAAACTGATACATGTCGACTTCATTTTGAATTTGGCCCTGAAGGATATCGGCATTGATGCGCTCCGCTTTGCTGAGCTTGCTTCTGTTCAAGGCCTTCAGTGACGCCAGCAGGCTTTGGCGCTTGAGTTGTGTTTCGGCCATGCGCTCCGGTGACAGGTCACTGAGTTTACCTGCGGCGGTGCTGTCACCCTGGTCGTATGCCATGGATGGACTGATTTCCAACTCCAGTTGCCAGGCATTGTCGATAATGCTTTGCAGGTTGGTATTCAGGACGGGACTGGCTTGAGTCACGGGATGCGTAGCCGGCTGTGCTTCCTTAGCCTGCGTTGTGGAGGTACGGTTCGCGTCATAGCTGTATTTATAGGCTTCACCTACTGTGGTGGTGACGCTGCAGCCAGTTACTGCGCTGGCTAAAGCCAGTACCAGCAGGGATGGATAAAAGTGCTTTTGCATGCCATTGTCCTGTAATTCTTGTGATATCCAAGCTGGGATTATGCCTGACTCCCATTACCTTGCCAGCCCGACGGGGCGATTTTAGTCACCAAGATTGTGAGAAAGTGTTGAATTTGCGAACAGAATGCATATAACTCGAAATGGGATGTCAAAATGCGTGTTAGACTTAATCCCTGCCCAGGACCAAAAAAACTAGATACTGGCGGGGCTTTAAAACAGGGGTTAATTATGATCGATAGCAAGATTCCATTGGTGGATCTCCACCGACATCTTGATGGAAACGTCAGGGTGCAGACCATTTGGGAGCTGGGTCATCAGCATGGTATCGCCTTACCGGCGAACTCAATTGAGACCTTGGCGCCGTTCGTGCAAATACAGGGTATAGAAACCAGTCTGGTCGCGTTTTTGAAGAAGCTCGACTGGATGGTGGCGGTACTCGCCGATCTCGATGCCGTGCAGCGAATTGCCCGTGAAAACGTGGCCGATGCGGCGCTGTCAGGTCTCGACTACGCTGAGTTGCGTTTCAGTCCATATTACATGGCAATGAATCACAAGCTGCCGATTGAAGGTGTGGTGGAAGCGGTTATCGACGGTGTAAATCAGGGGCTGAAAGACCACCCTAAGATGAAGATTAACCTGATTGGTATTATGTCCCGCTCCTTCGGTGTGGATGCCTGTACCGCCGAGCTGAATGGCCTGCTGGCCCACAGTGACAAGCTGGTGGCCATCGATTTGGCCGGTGATGAGCTGGGCTTCCCCGGCACTCTGTTTAACGATCACTTTAAGCGGGTACGCGACACTGGACTCAACATCACGGTGCATGCCGGTGAGGCAGCAGGTGCCCAGAGCATGTGGCAGGCGATTCAGGAATTGGGCGCTACCCGTATCGGTCACGGTGTGAAGGCAGTGCATGATCCTAAGTTGATGGAGTATCTGGCCAAGCACCGAATCGGTATTGAGTCTTGCCCCACTTCCAACCTGCAAACTTCCACTGTGAGTTCACTGGCTGAGCATCCGCTGCGCACCTTCGTGGATGCCGGTGTACTTGTGTGTCTGAACACTGACGACCCGGGCGTGAGTAATATCGACATCAAACACGAGTATACGCTTGCCCACAACGAGATGGGTTTCAGTGCCGCTGAGCTGGCCAAACTGCAGGCCAACGGCGTTGAGATGGCGTTTATCTCTGACTCAGAGCGTAAAGCGCTGTACGCTGCCAAAGCCTGATTTGAGCGATTTAGCTGAAAAAAAAACCGGCCCAGAGGCCGGTTTTTTGTTGGCTGATGAAGCCTGAGGCTTAAATCACCCGGGAGAACTGCTGCTGACGGGCCTTCTCGCGGTAGTACACGTCGAAGCACATACAGATGTTGCGAATGAGCAGGCGGCCGGTCTCCGACACGTGAATGCGACGGTTCTCAATGGTCACCAGTTTGTCGTCGATGAAGGTTTGCAGCAGCTTCAGATCCTGGGCGAAGTAGTCTTCGAAGGTGAAGCCGAACTTTTCATCGATAACCGCCATATCCAAATCGAAATGACAGATAAGCTGTTTAATCACCACCCGGCGGATTTCGTCGTCGTGATTCAGCTTGCAACCTTTCCACAGCGCATGACCATGGTCGTCGATAGCTTCGTAGTAGGGGCGGATGTCTTTCTGATTCTGGGCATAGCAATCGCCAATCTGGCTGATGGACGACACACCAAGGCCCAGCAGGTCACACTCTTCCTGGGTGGTGTAACCCTGGAAGTTGCGGTGCAGCTTGCCTTCCCGTTGCAGACGGGCCAACTCATCATCGGGCTTGGCAAAGTGGTCCATGCCGATGTACTGATAACCGGCGTCAACCAGGGTTTCGATGGTCTGGTGCAGGATTTCGAGCTTCTGCTGCGGTGATGGCAGATCTTCGTCCTTAATCTTGCGCTGGGCAGCAAAGCGCGCAGGCAGGTGGGCGTAGTTGAACACCGACAGACGATCTGGCGACAGGTCCAGGATGCGCTGGATGGTTTGGGCAAAGCTTTCCGGCGTCTGATGTGGCAGGCCGTAAATCAAATCCACGTTGGTGGACTCAAAGCCCATGGCTTTGGCTTTACCAATCAGGTCGAAAATAAACTGCTCGTCCTGCGGGCGGTTTACCGCTTCCTGAACCTGCTTGTTGAAGTCCTGTACACCGATGGAAATACGATTAAAACCGGCTTCTTTGAGGGTGTCGAGCATGGTCAGCTCAATTTCGCGCGGGTCAACTTCAATGGAGAACTCACCTTCATCAGCAAAGTTGAAGTTGTCCTTTAAAAGCTTGGTCAGACGCAGAATTTGCTCTGGGCTCAGGAAGGTAGGTGTACCACCGCCCCAGTGCATCTGGGTAACTGTATAGCCCTTGAACAGTGGGGCACGATTTAAGATTTCATTCGCCAGATATTCGATGTACTGATCGGCCTTGTGGGCGTGACGGGTGATGACCTTGTTGCAGCCACAGTAATAACAAAGCTTGGCACAGAAGGGAATGTGAATATAGAGTGACAGTTTATCGCTCTTGCTGTGCTCGATGGCACTCAGCAAATCCTGCTCAGTGAAACCGTCGTTGAACTCCAGCGCTGTGGGATACGAGGTGTAACGGGGACCGCTGTAGTTGTATTTCTCGATCATCGACTGATCCCAGCTGATTTGGGTGGGCTGCTTCAAGTCGTGTCCTCCGGTAATTTAGCAATGGGCGAAGTATGAGGCCTTTTCGGCCAAATAACCTTGATCCAGGTTGTAAATTTCATCACAGGAGAAGGAATATCCATGAAAAAGACGCTCTTGTCTGTCACTTTGTGGGCGTTATGTGTGAATGCTCACGCGTTGACCCTCATCCATGCGGGTGTTGTTATCGATGGTGAGTCATCCAAACCCATGCAAAAGGCAACAGTAGTGCTGGATGGCAACCGTATTCAGGCGGTAGAGAGCGGTTATCGCACGCCGGTAGAGGGCGATACCCTGATTGATTGGCGTGACGGCACCCTGATGCCGGGCTTTATCGATATGCACACCCATCTTACCTTTCAGGGTGACAAGAACGCTTACCTTGAACCTTACACACTCAACCCTGCCGATGTGGCCCTTCGCGGGGTGATGTATGGCAAGCGCACCCTCAACGCGGGCTTTACCACGGTGCGGGATCTGGGCGATGCGGGTAATGCCTCTATAGCGCTGCGTAACGCCATCAACAAAGGCTGGGTGCAGGGACCGCGAATTTTTACTGCCGGTACCAGCATTGGCACCACAGGCGGCCATGCCGACAAGACCAATGGCCGCAATCAGGAACTGGTGGGTGATCCGGGGCCAAAGGAAGGGGTGATCAATGGCTCTGTTGATGCCTACAAGGCGGTACGCCAACGCTATAAAGACGGCTCAGACCTGATTAAGATAACTGCAACAGGTGGGGTGCTGTCGGTGGCCAAGAGTGGTGAGAACCCCCAGTTCACCGATGAAGAGCTGAAAGCCATTGTAGCGGCAGCCAAAGACTACGGTTTTAAAGTGGCTGTGCATGCCCACGGCAAAGAAGGCATGAAGCGCGCTATTCTGGCCGGGGTGAATACCATTGAGCACGGCACCTATATGGATGATGAGCTATTTGCGCTGATGAAGAAGCACAAGGTTGCACTGGTGCCGACCCTGACCGCAGGTGAATATGTGGCCGAGAAAGCCAGAATTGACGGTTTTTTCCCGGAAATAGTGCGCCCCAAGGCCGCCAAAATTGGCCCGAAAATTCAGGAGACTTTTGCGAGGGCGTATAAGGCTGGGGTGACTATTGCCTTTGGCACCGACGCCGGGGTGTTTGAACATGGCCGCAATGGCCGCGAGTTTGTGTTGATGGCCCAGGCTGGTATGCCGCCCATGGCTGCAATTCAGTCAGCTACCTCGGTGGCGGCTGAAGTATTGGGACAGAGCGAGCTGGGCGCCATTAAAGTGGGCAATTTTGCTGACTTGGTCGGGGTAAAGGGCAATCCGCTGGACGATATTAGCTTACTTGAAAATGTGCAGCTGGTGATCAAAGACGGCGAGCAGGTGAAATAACTTCAGCTAAAAAAGAAAAGGGCGCTCAGCGCCCTTTTTTGTTGTCATTGATGCCAGAATACTCAGTGGCAGGCAGAAAGCTTGAAATCTTTGAGACGCTTGGCGTCATCCAGAATCGCCTCTGTGAGTTCAGCCTCGGACTTCATCCGCTCGAAATCGAGCTTCATCCGTTCCTGCTTTGGCAGTGCCTTGCGCTCTTCCATGATGGGATGATTACGGATGAGCTCAAAGTGCTGGAACAGCGCCGGATAGTCGCTGCTGACGCGCTCAGACAGCGACAGCACCTCAAACAGGCGCGCAATGCGCACCACGCCCTCGGATACTTCACATCTGTCTTCCAACATGGCGTGGGCGATATAGCGAATGTCTTCAAATATCGACTCGCGGCGGGCATCGGTGGCAGCCTTGCGCTCAGCCTCTGCCGCAGCGCGGGCTTCATTTTGCTTTTTCAGTTTACACAGCAGTGATGCCGCATACGCTGTGAGGGCAAGCACTATCACTACAGCAATAATGACGAGAGTAGAGGACATGGTTCGCCAGCTCCGTTTTAGTCTTTATCCTGATACTGTTTCAACAGTTCGGCGCCAGACTCGAACTTGTCCAGCAGGGCGTCATCGTCGTCTCTGACGTCGGCCTGGCTGTCGTCCAGATCGCTGATACCGAGTTTGTCCATCAGGGCTTCGATTTTCGACAGCTGCTCATCGAGCCAGCGCTGATCGTCTGCGCCAAGGACACGACCTTCTTCCAGTTTGTCGAGCAAATCATTCAGTCGCGGATCTTCCTCAAGCTTTAGCAACAGCTGTTCATCGGTCAATTTTGGCTGCTTCGGCTTTTGTGCTTTCGCTGGTGTCGGCGTTTGTGGCGTCAGCTCCAGCGCTACCGGTTTTTTACTGCCGTGGCGGGGGTCTTTACTGCTTTTTTGGCCTGAACCGCCTTGCTTGTCATTGCCGGGATTCTGACGACTACCGGATTTATTGCCGGTGTCGCGCTTTTTGGTTGAGGGCACGCGCTCAGACTTTGAGGTGCGGGGCGCATGTTTGGGCGCTGTACCGCTTGGTTTACGTGACTTTTTGATTCGGGTCATGACTGTGTTAACTCCGCAGTGCCTGGAACAACCCGGTTTATTCACCCGGGGTCAAGTTTGGGTCGCGTTTTATAGCAGATCCCGATGCTTTTTGCATCAGGATGAGGTCGTTTTCGGCAAATATTAGCCTAAAGCCGCTGTTAGCAGCCAGATATTCAAAGGTTTCCCGACTCGGGAAGCTGACATGGGCCAAATTATTCTTGTGATGCCACTTATCGAAACGCGCCGGTTCAGTTAAAAGTCGGGTACTGAGTGCCAGATACCCGCCCTCATTCAATAGCCGCTGGAACAGTTGCCATTCCCGGTAAGGTGAGCCGAAATGCTCGAACACCCTATAGCAGCAGATGAAATCGTATTGCTGCTGAAGGGCTTCGCTGTTGGGTTGTACGAATGGATCGTACTGGCTCAGGTTGTGGCCTGCCGCTGTGATTAATTTAAGGGTTTGCTCATCAAGAAGTCTGCCATAGTTGAGACCATTCAAGGGTGATGCCTGATCGGTAGCCAGTTCATTGAGTAGTGGTAAAACAAACTGTGGCAAGTTGCGCTGATTCTCAAGCGAGCCGCCGCGGCCATAACGACTGCGAATCGCCTGTGGGGGCAAATGGTTCGCACCATCAACAAATACCAGACAGCACTGCCCACAGGCATGGAAGCTGCGTTTCTTATCCTGGTGAAACAGCCTGATGTCGGGCCTTAGGCAGAGAGGGCAACGTCGCATGGGATCCCATCATTGAGGCGAGTGGCGGGGCGGGACAAGTATATCACGATAAAGAAAAAAGGCGGCAGTTGCCTGCCGCCTTAACATCGGTGCCTCAGCACCTTATCCTGATTCCAAGTATCCTTACTTGCTATGTGACTTTCCCGGTCAGATCCGTCTTTTTTTTACTGCTTTCCTTGCGGAAATTTCTCGTTTTTGGTCTTCCAGACGCTTTATTCGATTTCTGTCACCATCCTGATAACAGTTTCCGTAGATGGTCTTTGACACATCCGCTAACCAACCCGTCTTCTGTGACGATAAGCAAACCATCCTTGTCGCAGGTACCTTCCAGTGATAACAGCATCCAGCCGGTGCATCCAAAGCATTACGCTTCCAGTGCGCTCTGTGCAAGGCACAGATTCCTGTTGGTTCAGTATCCCTGAAATTTTAAGGGGAGGGCTAAACAGCCAGGTGCCAAAATCGGCGTTCCCTTATTTTGATTTACCCGGATTTCATTATGAAATCTCTGCTCATTATTATTATTTGCGAGCGGGTTTAGCGATGTTATTGTTATTAGTTAACTTTATTCTTATATCTTGAATGTAAAACGTACCGAAACCTGTATGTTGTAAGTATGATTTTTGTTCATACAGCTGGGTTTGTTTTGGCACGAGGGCAATTAAACCGAAAAGCGTGATCGGTGTCAAGCAAAAATAAACTCAGTTTACGTAAACGTAAACCTGTGGGGGCAAAAAAGGGCGATAACACTCGCCCTTAATGTCACCCCTGAATCGTTACTTCAGGTTTGCGATGTACTTGGACAAGGCTTCGATGTCAGCATCACTGAGCTTCTTGGCCACATCCTGCATCATGCCGTTCAGGTCGTTGGTGCGACCCTTGTCACGGAACTTGGTCAGTTGGAGCTTGATGTAGTTGGTGTGCTGGCCTGCAACCATCGGGAAGCCAGCTTGCTCAGTACCTTTGCCTTCGGGGCCGTGGCAGGCCACGCAGGCGGTGATACCACGAGACATGTCACCACCCAGATACAGCTGTTCACCCAGCGCCGGTACGTCGGCTACTGGTGCATGGGTTTGAGTCTGGCTGGCGAAAAACGCGGCCAGATCAGCCATATCCTGTTCGTTCAGGGTCATTACCATGCCACCCATGATAGGGTCCATACGGCCTTCTTTGCCGCCGGTTTTCATGGCGTTCTGGAAATCGTGCAATTGCTTTTCCAGATACTTGGCGTGTTGACCAGCCAGTTTAGGGTACATGTCGATCATGCTGTTGCCATCGGCGCCATGGCAGGCAACGCACAGAGCCGCTTTGGATTGACCCGCAGCCGCATCACCTTCAGCCATAGCAGTGGTAGACATGGCAGCGAGAACAGACAGCGCAAGAGCTAACTTTTTCATAGCGTTCCAACTTCTTGTTAAGATTATTGTCCTGAGCTTACCGGCCTGGCCCGCAAGCGTGGTAATATAGCGTAATGTGATCGGGGCAATATTTTACACGAAAACGTGTAAAAGTAAGCAATTCTTCGACAAATTCTGCCCAAGCCTGACAATAATCCGGAGTCTACAGTGAGCCAAACCCGTATCGATTTTCGCCAAGCCAAGTTTTTGATCAGTGCGCCGGATATCGCCCATCTTGATAAGCACTTGCCAGGTGACTCTGGTGTTGAAATTGCCTTCGCTGGCCGCTCAAATGCCGGTAAATCCAGTGCACTCAATGCCTTGACTGAGCAAAAAAACCTGGCGCGAACCAGTAAAACGCCAGGCCGTACCCAACTGATTAACGTGTTTGAATTGGATAGTCAGCGCCGTCTTGTGGACTTGCCCGGCTACGGGTTTGCCAAAGTTCCCTTGGACATGAAGCGCAAGTGGCAAAACGCCCTCGGTGAGTATCTGCAAAAGCGGCAATGTCTGAGCGGCGTTGTGGTATTGATGGATATCCGTCACCCTCTGAAAGATCTTGACCGTCAGATGATTGAGTGGTCGGTGGCAAGTCAGATTCCGGTGCTGGCGCTGTTAACCAAGGCCGACAAACTGGGGCAGAGCGATAAAATGAAGACAGTTAACGCGGTACGTAAAGAGCTGGCCGAGTTTGGTGATTGGGTCAGCGTTGAGTCTTTCTCATCGTTAAAGGGAACCGGTAAGCCTAAGGTGCTTTCGATTCTGGATGCCTGGTGCCATCCCGACTGGCTTGATGAGCAAGGTGAAGCCGAGGATGTTGCCGGCTAACCCAACCACAACGCTGTTGTTGAAAACGCCGCTAGCGGCGTTTTTTTATTGTCTTAAAAACCAGTGTGTTAATTTGAATTTAGTCAGTTTAAATATCAGGCATGCCGGATTGGATGATGCCAGAGCTTGTGTGCCTGGTTGGCGCAGGTAGCCGATGAAATTAAGGCATAAAAAAACGCCGACGAACCAGCCATCGGCGCAAAGTATTAGCTCTTTTGGGGAGAAGCTAAAAATTCAACAAGACTCAAGTACCACCAAACTGCTTCGATGGCTCTCAATGAACACATCTTATCCGCTCTCCCAGTAAAGTTAAAGTAAAAGCTCTAATATTTTTTCAGGGCATAAAAAAAGCCCCAGCATACGAGATGCTGGGGCGCCATAATTTGGCATCACTATTAAGTGAAATAAAGGTCTGAAAGATAGAACATCTTAACCTCTGTACCCTACGCCAAGAATAATACCTCATCAGGCGGTAATATGAAAACAGTTTTTTCAAAAAAGAGACAATAATGTGAGGCCGATCCCAGGAGAATGCTCATAAAACAAGCTCTGCATGATCTAATAATTACACTATTAGGCTTTAAAACAGTCGCTTAGCGTTATATTGTGACGTTTTGGGATTTTATTTGATCAAAAGTCTACATTCAGAGTGTTTACTCGGTTTTGGTTTTTTTTGCCGGATAGGGTACGGATTGTTCGTAGGTTTGGACTGGTAAAGGGGCAAATGCCCACATCAAAGGTCAGCCTGAACCGGCTTTGGGAGCCTATGGGAAACCAAAAAACCGATTGTGGCAGTATGGCTGGGATGTGCAGCAGGGGTTAGTGCCGACTCGGTTCAATATAAGCAACTTTACGGCTTAATACCCATTGTTTACCACCATCTGCTTAGTGTTTGTCTTCATGATGCAGCGAGCCACGGTAGCCGGACATAGGATATGTTTAATGTGCGGTAGTGTATGGTAATAAAGGTTGAAGCTTGGTGAGGGGCTTGATAGGGGACGGGCTTTTGTGCTGGCTCTCTGGTGTAATCATGCCGCGCGATACTGCTGTGAAACATCAGTACACGATTGTTTGCGCTTGAAATGATATCAGCAGTGATTGAATCGGTTTGCACCACAATACCAAGATAGAGCCGCTGGCGGTGAGGACGCTGCCAGCGGCCTGATACTATCAGTGGGCCTGATCCCAGTTATCACCCAGACCGGCTTCAGCCAGCAGAGGCACGTCCAGGTTTGCGGCGGCTGCCATCATTTCACACACCTTGTCTTTCAGGACATCAGCCTTATCGGCATCTACCTCGAACACCAATTCATCGTGCACCTGCATAATCATCTGGATTTCGCCATTGGTTTCGGTCTTAATCCAGTGCTGAACGGCAATCATGGCTTTCTTGATGATATCGGCAGCTGTGCCTTGCATGGGGGCGTTAATGGCGGCGCGCTCGGCAGCCTGGCGGCGCATCGCGTTGCGGTCACGGATTTCCGGCAAATACAGACGGCGGCCAAACAGGGTGGCTACATAGCCTTGCTCCGAAGCCATGGCGCGGGTGTCTTCCATGTACTTAAGCACACCAGGGTAGCGCTTAAAGTAAGTATCTATATAGCTTTGAGCCTCGTTGCGGGGAATGTCCAGCTGACGGGCCAGACCAAAGGCCGACATGCCATAAATCAGACCGAAGTTAACCGCCTTGGCGCGGCGGCGCTGCTCAGGCGTCACTGTCTCGAAGGCCACATCGAACACTTCGGCGGCGGTGGCGCGGTGAATGTCCTTACCTTCGGCAAAGGCACGCAGCAAGCTTTTATCCTGCGACAGATGCGCCATTATCCTCAGTTCAATCTGCGAATAGTCCGCTGCCAGAATGCGTTTGCCTTCAGGTGCCACAAACGCCTGTCGAATGCGACGTCCCTCTTCGGTACGAATTGGAATGTTCTGCAGATTCGGGTCGCTGGACGACAGACGACCGGTGGCGGCGTTGGCCTGATGATAACTGGTATGAACCCGACCGGTGCGGCCATTGATCATCAGTGGCAGCTTATCGGTGTAGGTGCTTTTCAGCTTGGTCAGGCTGCGGTGCTCAAGGATAATTTTTGGCAACGGGTAGTCCAGTGCCAGCTCTACCAATACCTCTTCAGCGGTGGAAGGGGCTCCCTTTGGCGTCTTTTTAATAACCGGATAACCCAACTTGGTGAAAAACAGCTCCTGTAACTGCTTGGTAGAGGACAGGTTAAAGGGTTCACCGGCAATCTCGTGGGCTTTTTGCTCAAGCTCGTCAATCTTGCGTGCCAGCTCGTCGCTCTGTTGCCCCAGCATCATGCTGTCAATGAGTACGCCGCGGCGCTCGATATCAGACAGCACATCAATCAGCGGTAATTCAAGCTCGGTAAATACTGATTCGAGACCTTCTTCTTTACTGAGGCGCGGCCACAAGTGCTGATGCAGCCGTAAGGTGATATCAGCATCTTCCGCTGCATAGGGCGCGGCTTGCTCGAGGGCAATTTGGTTGAACGTGAGCTGCTTGGCACCTTTACCGGCAATTTCTTCAAAGCTGATATTCTTGTGGCCCAGATACTTGAGCGCCAGACCGTCCATATCGTGGCGACTGGCCACCGAGTTGAACACGTAGGATTCGAGCATGGTATCGAAGGCCACGCCTTTAAGCTGGATACCGGCATTGGCCAGCACGCTCATATCGTACTTGAGGTTTTGGCCCACTTTTTTAATGGCGGGATCTTCCAGCAGTGGTTTGAGCTTGGCCAGAGTGGCGTCCCGTGGCAGCTGCGTGGGGGCACCGGGATAGTCGTGTCCCAGTGGCAGGTAGGCAGCCTTACCGGCTTCAATGGCAAAGGACAGGCCCACCAATTCGGCCTGCATATAGTCGAGACTGGTGGTTTCAGTATCCACAGCAATCAGCTCGGCCTTACTCAGTTTCTCGAGCCAGGCATCCAATTGGGTTTCGGTCAGCAGGGTGTCGTATTGGGTTTCGATGGCCGCAGGCACCGGGGTTTCAGTGGTCTCGACACTTGCCTGCGCTGCAGATGCTTTGGCGCCCAGGGGCGACTTGTTATCCAGTACTTCCGCAAGCCAGCGCTTGAACTCCATTTCGCCATAACAGGAAATCAATTCATCGCGATTTGGCTCAGTGAGTGACAGCTGATGCCAGTCCTGCTCAAGCGCCACATCAGTTTTGATGGTCGCCAGCTGATAAGACAGTTCCAGCATTTCGGCGTTATCGCGGATTTTGGCAGCCATGGTTTTGGCGCCGCGGAATCCCAAATCTGTAACGCAGTCAGGTTCCGCCAGCAGTTTGGCCACGCCGCCTGCCCCGGTGAGCATTGCCAGTGCGGTTTTCTCGCCTACGCCCGGCAGACCGGGAATGTTATCGGCTTTGTCGCCCATCATCGCCAGCAAATCGATAATCAGCTCTGGCCCCACGCCGAATTTGGTGGCCACTTCGTCCGGGCCAAGTATGGTATCGGTCATGGTGTTGATCAGGGTGATATGTTCGTTCACCAACTGCGCCATGTCTTTATCGCCGGTGCTGATAAGCACGCTGCGACCTTCTTTGCCCGCCTGCACGGCAATGGTGCCAATCACGTCATCGGCTTCGACGCCGGAAATGCTGATAAGCGGAATACCCAGTGCCTTGATGATGCGATGCAGTGGCGCAATCTGGCTGCGCAGGTCGTCGGGCATGGGTGGACGGTGGGCCTTGTAGTCAGCGAACATTTCATTGCGGAAGGTCGGGCCTTTGGCATCGAATACTACCGCCATCTGGGTAGGTTGGTACCGTGCCAACAGGCTTCTGAGCATGTTGACCACACCGTAGACAGCACCTGTGGCTTCACCCTTGGAGTTGGTCAGGTGAGGCGGTGCATAATAGGCGCGGTAAAGATAAGAAGAACCATCCACAAGGATGAGCGGGTTGCTGGCAATATCAGGCATAAAATTGGCGTCGGCAGTCCATGGATTCTTGGGGGCTAAGCATGCCACAGATATAGGAATTCGGCCACAGCGAACGGCTCACGGCCTGTGGATAAGTCTGTGGGCTAAAAGATCAACAAATTGTGATGTCATTCGATAATGCTGAAGGGCAAGTTTGTATATTGTTGATAATTATTGTTTTTTAGTTTTTCTGTGAGGGGTTTGGCAATTCCGTTAAATCTTCCTGATCTGTGGATTTCTTTGTTGGTTGTTTTTGTTTGTCCTGCGAGCCATGCTACTTCCTGTTGCTCACCAAAGACGATGAACTAACTTAGCACGATTTTTAATCAGATCAACCGATATGTGTCTAGTTTGTTAAAACCAAATTACATAAGAGGGAATTTTTTATGAAAAAAATAGCAGTGCTATTGGCTGGTAGTGGTGTGTTCGATGGCAGTGAAATCCATGAGGCCGTGCTCACTCTGCTGAGCCTGTCCCGTGCCGGCGCTTCCTATCAGTGCTTTGCACCGGATATTGACCAATTGCATGTGGTGAATCACTTGAGCGGCGAGGTTGCCCAAGGGGAGCGACGCAACGTGTTGGTCGAGGCGGCGCGTATTGCCCGTGGCGATATCAGGGCGACCAGCGAGCTGGATGTGGCCGGCTTTGATGGGCTGATCGTTCCCGGCGGTTTTGGCGCGGCCAAGAATCTGAGCAACTTTGCATTGGTGGGTGCCGACTGCGAAGTTGCCCCTGAGGTGCGCGATTTTATCGCTGAATTTGCATTGGCGAAAAAGCCAGTGGGCTTTATTTGTATTGCTCCTGTGATGATCCCCAAGCTCTACGGCAAGGGCGCGAAAGGCACCATAGGGACTGACAAGGGCACCGGCGAGGCTTTCTGCGCCATGGGCGGTGCGCATCAGGATGCATCAGTGCACGAAATCGTAGTGGATGAGGCCAACAAGGTGGTGAGCACCCCTGCTTATATGCTGGCGGGCAGCATTGCCGAGGCGCACTCGGGCATCGAAAAGCTGGTCAATAAAGTATTGGCGATGGCCTGACCGTCGTCAGCGGTTGTCGCTGCCCGGTAAAACGCTCAGCGGCGACGACTGTCCCACAGTCCCTGCAATAAGCCTACCGCAAGGCCGCCCAAGTGGGCGCAGTTGGCCATGGACAGGCCGAGAATATCGAAGAACCCCAGCAGCAGCCAGATCAGCATAAAGCCCATATAACTTGCAGGCAGACCTATGCCGGCGGCAGGTTTACGTACGCCCATAATCCAGGTGTAGCCAGCGACGGCATACACAACTCCGGAGAGGCCGCCGAAGTTGGGGCCCGAGACAAAGTATTGCAACACGTTGGGCAGGGTGCCTGCCACCAGTAGCAGCATAAGCAGTGGTGCCGTGCCAATGCGGGTTTCGATTTTTCCACCCAGATACCACCACCACAGCAGGTTAAAGCTGATGTGCATCAGCGAGAAGTGCAGCAGTGACGGGGTAAACACCCGCCATACTTCGCTGGTGTTCATCGGGCCTGTGGCTCCGAAAAAGCTCAGCAGTTCGTAGGTTTGATTGGCGAAGCCCAGATTGAGGGCGCCATAAACCAGCATGCAGGCGGCAAAGATAATCAGGGTGAGTGGACCTGCGGCAGTCACGAAGCGGCTAAGCAGGGCAAGCCCGGGGGCACCGTAATCCAGATTGGCCGAAGTGGTGCCGGTTTCCCAGGACGCAGCAAGATACTTATCGTCCATGGGATGCTGCACAAAATAGTCAAATTCAGCCTTGGCAGCACCGTAGTCGCCAGCATTCACCACCAGGAGCACCACGGCGTGTTCGTCCGCGGCCAGCCGGCATTCAATGCCGCGACTCTTGAGGTAATCCACCAGCGCCTGTGCGGCTCTGGGGTTTGGCAGGCGACCGAATTCCATCAGTGGTTGGCCTGATCCCAGGCGCTGTAACCGCCATCGAGGCTGTACACCGCATCGAAGCCCTGTTCAACCAGATAGCCGGCGGCACTTTGGCTGCTGATGCCGTGGTAGCACACCACGACCAGAGGCTTGTCCATATCGGCTTCGGCGATAAAGCGTGCCAGATTGTCATTGCTCAGGTTTACCGAGCCGTCGATATGGCCGTTGGCAAAGCTCTGGGGGTCGCGAATATCGGCGATTTGCACGCTGTCGCCAAGTTCGGCGCGCAGGTGGATAAGCTCATTTACACTCAGATGTTTGAATGACATAGGATTCTCAAAAAACGAGTGGCACATAGGTGCCAACATGTGATCTGTAGGTTAGTGTGCAACAGGGCGCCATACTCTGTACAGCGCCCTGTGCGATGCCGGATTAATCCCAGCTGAGGATGACCTTGCCGGACTGGCCGGAGCGCATGGCGTCGAAGCCCTGCTGGAAGTCGTCCACCTTGAAATGGTGGGTGATGATAGGGGACAGATCCAGGCCAGATTGCAGCAGGCTGGCCATTTTGTACCAGGTCTCAAACATTTCGCGGCCGTAGATGCCCTTGATGATGAGGCCCTTGAAGATCACCTTGCTCCAGTCGATGGCCATCTCGCCGCCGGGAATACCCAGCATGGCTATTTTGCCGCCGTGGTTCATGGTATCCAGCATGGCGTGGAAGGCGGCCGGTACGCCGGACATTTCCAGACCCACGTCGAAGCCTTCGGTCATGCCGAGCTCTTTCATCACGTCTTTCAGGCTTTCTTTGGCCACGTTAACGGCGCGGGTGGCGCCCATTTTGCGGGCCAGTTCAAGGCGGTATTCATTGACGTCGGTGATCACCACATGGCGGGCACCCACGTGACGGCAAACGGCAGCAGCCATTATGCCGATAGGACCGGCGCCTGTAATAAGCACATCTTCACCTACCAGGTCGAACGACAGTGCTGTATGCACCGCGTTGCCGAAGGGGTCAAAGATTGCAGCCAGATCGTCGCTGATGTCATTTGGGATTTTGAAGGCATTGAATGCCGGGATCACCAGATACTCGGCGAATGAGCCTTCACGGTTTACACCCACGCCCGTGGTATTGCGGCACAGGTGAGTACGGCCGGCTCGGCAGTTACGGCAGTGACCGCAGGTGATATGGCCTTCACCGGATACGCGGTCGCCAATCTTGAAGCCGCGTACTTCCTGGCCAATTCCTACCACTTCGCCGACATATTCGTGACCTACTACCATAGGCACTGGAATGGTTTTTTGCGACCACTCGTCCCAGTTGTAGATATGCACGTCGGTACCGCAGATGGCGGTTTTACGGATTTTTATCAGCAGATCGTTGTGGCCCATTTCCGGCTTGGGGGCATCAACCATCCAAATGCCTTCTTCAGGCTTGAGTTTAGCAAGTGCTTTCATGTGCTTACTCCAAAATGGACATCAGATGATGCCCATTTCCTTACCAATACGGGTGAAGGCTTCAATGGCCTTGTCCAGCTGCGCACGGGTGTGGGCGGCAGACATCTGGGTGCGGATCCGAGCCTGGCCCTTGGGCACCACAGGGAAGGAGAAACCAATCACGTAAATGTCTTCTTGCAGCAGACGGGCCGAGAAATCGGCCGCCAGTTTGGCATCGCCCAGCATCACAGGAACTATGGCGTGGTCAGCACCGGCCAGCTTAAAGCCGGCGGCTGACATCTGCTCACGGAAATAGCGGCTGTTTTCCCACACGGCTTCACGCAGCGCCTGACCATCTTTGAGCATGTCCAGCACGCGGATAGAGGCGGCCACGATGGACGGCGCCAGCGAGTTGGAGAACAGGTACGGACGTGAGCGCTGGCGCAGCCAGTCAATCACTTCCTTTTTGCCCGAGGTGTAACCGCCTGACGCGCCGCCAAGGGCCTTGCCCAGGGTGCCTGTGATGATATCCACCCGGTCCATCACATCGCAGTATTCGTGGGTGCCGCGGCCGTTCTGGCCGATAAAGCCCACGGCGTGGGAGTCGTCCACCATTACCAGTGCGCCGTATTGGTCGGCAAGGTCACACACGCCTTTGAGGTTGGCAATCACGCCATCCATGGAGAACACGCCGTCGGTGGCGATCAGAATGTGGCGTGCACCGGCGTCGCGGGCGGCTTTCAGCTGGGTTTCCAGATCGGCCATATCGTTGTTTGCGTAGCGGAAACGCATGGCTTTACACAGGCGTACACCATCGATGATGGAAGCGTGGTTCAGGGCATCAGAGACGATGGCGTCTTCGGGGCCGAGCAGAGTTTCAAACAGACCTGCGTTGGCATCGAAGCAAGAGGAATACAGGATAGTGTCTTCGGTGCCGAGGAATTCGGACAGCTTGGCTTCCAGTTGTTTGTGGATGTCCTGGGTGCCGCAGATAAAGCGCACTGAGGCCATACCGAAGCCGTGGTCGGCCAAACCGGCCTGAGCGGCTTTGACCAGCTCTGGATGGTTGGCCAGGCCCAGATAGTTGTTGGCACAGAAGTTAATCACTTCATCGCCGCCTACCTTGATGGATGCCTGTTGAGGTGAGACGATCACCCGCTCGCTTTTGTACAGGCCTTCGGCCTTGACGTCGGCGAGTTGCTGTTTGATCTGCTCGTAGAATGAGGTTGATGCCACTTGTCTCTCCTTAGTTAACTTTATTCTGCTTTTGTTGGAGTGGCGGCATTCTACCCCTAAACCCAATCGGCCCGCAGCTTATTTTTGCTGCATGAATGACCGCATAAATTGCGCTAGGGCGTTTGAGGTTTTCACATAAGAAAAACTAATTTGTAACCTTGGGGTAGGCCGCACAGGTCTGTGTTTGATTGTAGTCCTGTCGCGATGAAAATGTCACCAGTCAGACGGTGGCAATGTGGCCGGGCCCATCGCTGAGCCCTTGTCTGTTGCTATAGAGAAGATGTGCGTAAATACGCTCAGGCAGCCAGCTCCTGAAAGTGCTGTTCCAGTCTGTCAAAGGTCGGCAGGGAATCCGGGGTGGCATAGGCCTTGAAAATCATCAGCACCCGCAGCAGGCCTTCGTAAAGTGAGCCCTTGTTAATGGTGGCAATGCTGGACTGGGTCAGTTTGTAGCTGATCCAAAAACCGATGATCATTTTGATGGTGTCGGCCAGGTCACTGACGCGATCGTCGGGAATATTGAAAATGCCATCTTGCTTGAGCTGCTTCAGTACCCCGATGGATTGCTCGAGTACAGATTGCTGCGCCTTGAGGTAGCGGGCCTTGAGAGCCTCGTCCCGGGCCAGGATGTCGGCCAGGTTTGCATACATAAAGCGGAACTGCCACATGGTGTAAAACATGGCGTCGAAATAGCCCATCAGCAATTCCAAATCGACTTTTTGGCCAACATAGGGTTTGAAGCCATTGAGCAGATGCTGTTCGTACTGATCGAAGATGCAGCGGATAATGTCTTCCTTATTGCGGAAGTGGTAGTAGAGGTTCCCGGGGCTGATATCCAGATGGGCGGCTATGTGGTTGGTGGTGATGGTTCGCTCGCCATGCTCGTTGAACAGTTCAAGGCTGGCCTGAATAATTTTATCGCGGGTTTTCATGGGTATCCTGTCTTATTCTTGGCGGCCGCTTCCCGGCGGGTCGCTCTGTGCTTATGTCCGCATCCCGGGTTATGTTAGCATTGCCGTAATTCATCAGGCAAAACTCATACATATCCTGGTTCTTATGGCTCGATTTTTCTATTCCATTTTGCTCTATGTGTTATCGCCTTTGCTGCTGATTTATTTAGCTTTGCGAGCGATAAAGAGCCCAGACTACCGTGGTCGCTGGGGCGAGCGGTTCGCATTGGCACCACTTAAGCCCACAGACGTACTGATCCATTCGGTGTCCATGGGGGAAACCCTGGCCGCCATTCCGCTGATCCGCGCCATGATGGTTGAGCGCCCAGAGCTCAGCATTACCGTGACCACCACCAGCCCCACTGGCTCGGCAGAAGTCATCAAGGCATTTGGCGACAAGGTGCAGCACTGCTATCTGCCGTTTGATTTGTACTTTGCCATGGGGCGCTTCGTTAAAAGGCTGGGCTGCGCCGAG
Source organism: Shewanella sp. (assembly GCF_041630135.1). Taxonomy (GTDB): domain Bacteria; phylum Pseudomonadota; class Gammaproteobacteria; order Enterobacterales; family Shewanellaceae; genus Shewanella. Next base: position 28,539 of record NZ_JBFKLW010000008.1, on the reverse strand, counting down.
CTTATCATCATGGAAACCGAACTGTGGCCAAACCTCATCGCTGCCGCCAAGGCCCGTGGGGTAAAGGTTTCGCTGCTCAACGCCCGTTTGTCGCAAAAGTCGGCCGCAAGCTACACCAAATACCATGCGCTTACTGCGCCTATGCTCAAATCCCTCGACCGGATTGCGGTGCAGACCGCCCCGGAAGCTGAGCGCTTTGTGGCGCTGGGCGTCGAGCCAGACCGCATCAGCGTCTGCGGCAGTTTGAAGTTTGATATCGATATCCCTGCCGAGCGCCGTGAGCAGGCGAGAGTGTTAAGGCGCGAATGGCAGCGGGATACTGACTTTGTGTGGGTGGCGGGCAGCGTGCATCCGGGGGAGTTTGGCGCCATGCTCAGTGCCCACAGGCAGTTGCTGAATACCCAGCCACAGTCACTGCTGATTATGGTGCCGCGCCACCCCGAACAGTTTGCCAATGCTGCCAAGGCTATAGCGGACGCGGGGCTGAGCCTTGCCAGGCGCAGCCTGGGCGAACAGCCGATATCAGGCATTCAGGTGCTTCTGGGTGACACCATGGGAGAGCTGCTGACCTGGTATGGCGCCGGCGATGCCGCCTTTGTGGGCGGTACCCTGATTGAAAATGGCGGTCATAATCCACTGGAGCCCGCTGCTATGGGGCTGCCGGTAGCCATGGGGCCACATCATTGGGACTTTAAAGAAATTACTTCTCTGCTGAGCGACGCAGGTAATCTGGGTGTATGTGAAAATCCGGCGGCGTTTGAGCGGTGGTTAGATGCCACGGCCAGCGATGTTCAAGGGCGTAAAGCAGCAGGCGAAGCCGGTCTTAAGGTTGTGGCTGCCAACCGCGGCGCACTCACGCGGCAGTTGGCGGTATTGGAGAGCTTACTTTAGCCGCCGCGTTAGCTGCGATAACCGCTGAGCAACCACTGCCAGCAAGCATCATCAAAGGCAAGCGAGGGTAGCTTGCCTTTTTCTTTATCAAAAGAGCGTCTTAGCCTTGAAAGGTTGGCTTGCTGCCAGTCATTTGCGGGCGTGCGGATTTCACCCCGGTCGAAGTCAATCAACGCAAATCCCTCGGGGCCTTTGAGAATATTCTTGGCGTTGAGGTCAGCATGGTACACGCCGCGGCGATGAAAACGGGCGATGCAACTGCCCAGTGCTTTCCAGTCGGCTTCGCTGATGGGGCCCTGTTCGAGCCAGGCGAGCAAATCACGACAACCCGGCATCCGCTCAATCAGAATATCGGCACTGTACCAAAGTGCATGCCTTTGCACCCGGGCACCCACAGGGCGTGGCACAGGCAGACCTTCACTGTGGAGTTTTTCAAGCAGCGTCAGCTCTGCAATGGCACGGGTGTTGTGCATGCCTGTAAACAGGTATTTGTCTTTGCTGAATTTTTCCATCAGTCCACCGCGCCAGTAATGGCGCAGCACCCAGTCTTCATTGGCATCGGTATGGCGCACAAACCAGGTGGTGTAACGGCCTTTTGAGGTGCCTGTGACGGCATTCAACCCTTGCCAATAAGTGGGCTCAAAGCAGTTGGCGGTCAGTGAGCAGGGTTCGCCCGCGGCTGTGGCCACAATAAAAGGGGGATGCTTTTGCAGTTGCATGGGTGGAATTCTTGTCCAAAGCGTGGAACCTGCGGCCATTCTACATTAAGATCCTGCCTTTGCACCAAGCAGTGTCTTTGCTATGAAATTTGACCCTAACACGATGAAATCTCTGTGTCTGCTGCGCCTCTCTGCCATTGGCGATGTGTGCCATGCGGTGGCCATGGTACAGGCGATTCAGCGCCAATACCCCAGCCTCGCCATCACCTGGGTGATCGGTAAGGTGGAGTATCAACTGCTGAAGCACCTGCCGGGTATCGAGTTTGTGATTTTTGATAAATCTCAGGGTTTTAAGGCTTATGGTCAGCTGCGTCGTGCCCTCAAGGGGCGTCATTTCGATGTGTTGCTGCACATGCAGGTGGCACTTCGGGCAACCATTGCCTCATTGATGATCTCCGCCAAACTGCGCATTGGTTTTGACCGTCAGCGGGCCAAAGAAGGTCAGTGGCTGGTGACCAATGCACGGGTAGAAGCGCTCAGTACCCCTCATGTACTGGAAGGCTTTATGGGCTTTGCCAAAAAGCTGGGGGTTACAGATCTGACTCCCCGCTGGGATATGCACATTCCCGCTGCGGACGAGGCCTTTGCCAGTGAGCTGGTTGCTGATGGCGAGAAAGTGCTGGCCATTTGTGCCGCCGCCAGCAAAGCTGAGCGTAACTGGCTGCCTGAACGTTATGCCGCCGTGGCAGAGTATGCGGTGTCCAGGGGCTACAGGGTGTTGCTGTGTGGTGGTCCGGCTCAGCTTGAGAAAGACCTTGCCGAATCTATCCTGCAACACTGTTCCTCACCCCTGACCAATCTTGTGGGGAAAACCACATTGCTGCAGTTGCTGGCGCTGTTAAAACGGGTTTCGGTTGTGGTAGCGCCGGATACAGGTCCGGCTCATATGGCTGTTACCCAGGGCACCCCGGTGATAGGCCTATATGCACACTCTAACCCCGGTCGCACAGGCCCCTATTTATTTCAGGCGGATACCGTCAGTGTGTATGATCAGGTTATCCGCCAGCAATACCCGGAAGGCGAGATCCCCTGGGGGACACGTGCCAAGGGCGCTGAATTGATGCAACAAATTTCCGTTGAGATGGTGCAGCGGGCGTTTGACTCGGTCATCATGAAATACCACCGTTAAGACGGATTTGCAGAGAGAGATTATGTCAAGGTCGCCTCGGGTTTTGTTTGTTCCGGTTTCCTCAGCTGAGGGCATCGGCGAGTACATGCGCTCAGTCATTCTTGCAGATGCCATCAGTTCACGATGGAAAGATGCCGAAATTCATTTTGTGCTTAGCCGTCAGGCACCTTATTCCAGTCAATGCCCTTATCCGGTGACGCTGGTAGATAAAAGCCCTACGAAAGAAGTGAAAGCGGTAAACACACTGATGGCGCAGTTTAAACCCGATCTGGTGATATTTGATGCTTCAGGGCGTAAGTCTCAGCTGCAGTGTGCGCACCAACTCGGCGCCAAAGTGATTTTCATCAGTCAGCATAAACGTAAGCGCAGCAGAGGATTGAAAATTGGCCGAGCCAGGGTGACCGACAGCCATTGGGTTGTTCAGCCAGAGTTTGTGATCGGCCCCATTTCTGTAATTGACAGGTTTAAGCTGCAGCTTATAGGTAAGCCAGAACCCATATTTACCGGCCCGGTATTTACCAATCCTGATGCGCAACGCCAATTTGGTCTGCTGCAAAACTATGGGTTAAGTGCCGGTGAGTATGCCATATTCAACGCCGGTTCCGGTGGCCATAAAGTGGCAGACCTGCTGGCGGCGGACATATTTTCTGAGGTTGCCAGAAATTGCTACCGAACCCACGGCATAAAAAGCTTGATGGTTTTCGGTCCCAATTATCCTAAGGATATTCCCCAATATGAGGGGGTCATTTCAGTGGCTGCCATGTCCAATGCAGAGTTTATTAACTTGTTGGCGGCAGCCAAAGTGGCCGTGATTAGTGGCGGTGATACGCTTTTACAGGCCATTGCCCTGAAGGTGCCAACGCTTACGGCACCGGTTTCCAAGGATCAGCCGGCAAGAATTGCTGCCTGTGAAAAAGAGCAGCTGGTGATGGCTTGCCCCACCAACCCTGAGGCTATGTCACAGGCTTTGGGGCGGATGCTGCAGCCAGAAAACTTATCACAGCTGAAACAGCGCCTGCTGTCTGCACCGGCGTTAAATGGCTTGCAAGTGGGCATGGAAGAGATAATCAGGCTGCTGGAAAAGTATCCTGAGGTTCAATCCTGAGCAGGATTGGATGTTGGGAACATACTGTTAAGCCGTGTAATGATCGAGAAACAGCAAGACTGGACCATTTTTTAGGAGTTAGGTGAACGTTATGCACACACGTGCCATTTACCCCGGAACTTTCGACCCGGTGACCAACGGCCATGCCGACCTCATTGAACGTGCCGCTAACCTGTTTAAGCAGGTGGTCATTGGTGTTGCCGCCAGTCCATCAAAACAGCCCCGATTCTCACTGGAAAAGCGGGTTGAGTTGCTTCGAAAAGTCACAGCACATCTGGACAATGTAGAGGTGGTTGGCTTTACCGGGCTGTTGGTTGATTTTGCCAAGGAGCAGCAGGCCAGTGTGTTGGTGCGTGGCCTCAGAGCAGTATCCGACTTTGAGTACGAATTCCAGCTGGCCAATATGAATCGTCGTCTGAGCCCTGAACTCGAAAGTGTGTTCCTGACACCTGCTGAAGAAAACTCCTTTATTTCTTCAACTCTGGTAAAAGAAGTGGCATTGCATGGTGGGGATGTGAGCCAATTTGTTCACCCCGAAGTGGCTGTCGAGTTGTTGGCGCTGCCCCGTAAAAAGTAATTATAAAAAGGGATTTTAATGAAGTACCTGACTTTATCTGCATTGAGCCTGTCATTGCTGGTCTCCCAGGCTCAGGCTGCACCCTGGGTGGATACCTCAGACATTTATCTGAGAGCCGACATTCAGACGCTGGCAGATGCCGGTGTTATTACTGTACCTGTGAATACCTTTCCTTTGATGTGGGCTGGCATAGGTCTCGATCTGGGGAAAGCAGAACCCTCTTTGATGCATCCTGATGTGGCGTCTGCGTTCGCGCGGGTCAATTACTATTATCGTCAGGCCGTGGATAATACCGGGAATACCCGCATCAAGGGTACAGCCGCCACAGATGCCGCCCGTTTTCAGCATTATGGCAGTGATTATCGCGAGCAGGGCGAGCTGAAAGTTTCCCATGAATATATGGACAACCGCTTTGCATTCAAGCTTTCTGCCACCGCGGCTTATGACGCTCAGGATGACAAAGACTTTCGTCTCGATGACTCATGGGCATCCATGGTGCTGGGCAACTGGGTGATGACGGCCGGCGCTGTAGAGCAATGGTGGGGGCCCGGTTTTGATACCAGTATGCACAGAACAAACAATGCCCGCCCAATGCCGTCAGTGATGCTCAGTCGCAACGATGCCCATGGATTCGAAACTCCTTGGTTGTCATGGATTGGTCCATGGAATCTGACCATGGGTCTTAGCTGGATGAATGATGAACGTGCAGTAAAGGATACTCTGCTGTGGAATTTCCGTGGCAGCCTGCGTCCGATACAGCAAGTTGAAATAGGAGCTTCCTGGACCGCGCAGATGTGCGGTGAAGGGCAGGCATGCGACCTGTCAACCGTATTCAAGGCTCTCAGCGGTTCAAAAGACTGTAGTAACGATGTGGGATTTGGTTGTACCGCTTACGGTAATCAGCAGGCTGGCTGGGATATCCGCTATGGCGATACCTGGTTCGATATCCCTGTCGGCATTTACCTGCAGCGCACCTGTGAAGATTCAAACGGCGCCATGCCGTGGAATTTGGCCGATTGTGCCAAAATGGCCGGTGTGGATACCCGTATCAGTTTTCGTGAGCAGCAGTACAAGTTGTTCCTCGAGTATACCGATACCCTGGTTGCCTGTGGCGTTGATGACAATGCGTTCAATTGCTTTTATGAACACAGTACCTACACCTCTGGCATGCGTTACTATCGGCGCTCGCTGGGTTCCACCTACGACAGCGATGCTGAAACCTGGGTGCTTGGCATGATTGGTCAGTTCAGCGACAGCAAGGGGATGAGTGCTTTCCTGCGTTATGCACAACTGAATAAAGACGGTAAAAACCGCGGCGGCGAGTGGGTCCCACAGACAGCCAAGGAAGACCTGCTGATGCTGGAAGTATCCTATCGCCAGCCAATGTTCAGGGGGATGGTGACCATGGGAGGAACCTTGTCGAAATCCGAATATGAAACTGACAGCAGCAATGATGCATCGCTGTATGCCAGTTACGAATATCGTTTCTGATTGGCAAAGGCCCTGCACAGGGGCTTTTTTGTTACTGCGGCCTTGTGAAGGTTTCAGTGACTCAGGATAAGAACGGTACCTGCTACCGTCATTGCAGCGCCAAGCCAGGCGCCGATAGCCGGGCTTTTGCGGTACACCAGCCACAGCAGTGGCAGTACCAAAATAGGGCTTACCGACGAGAGAATCGCCACCAATCCTGCGTTGCCGTGCTTTAACGCCTGCAAAATAAGGGTCATGCCCAGTACCATCGACAAGGCGGCATTGCCAATGGTCAGTGCCAACACCTTGGGCGTGGCGGGGCTTCTGGCCCTGGCTACTGAAAACCCCAACATAAGCAGCGCAAAGTGCAGCACAAAGGCGGTGCTCATACGTACCGCTGAGGCCGCCACCGCATCAATATCTGTCTCCATCAGCGGCTTAAGCATCAAAGTCGATACTGACTGGCACAGGGCAGAGAGAAGCGCGAGGGCAATGCCGCGCTTGATCTGCTGATTGCCGCTCTCCCAGGCATGTTCCTCGCTTTTTCGCTTGCCAAACAGGATAGCGGTCATCACCCCGCTTATCAGCAGGGAACTGCCGATAAGCGTCCAGCCCCAGAGGGTTTCACCGAGAAACAGATAGGCAAGCAGTGCTGAAAACAGCGAGTGGGTGGCAAAGAGTACCCCGGCACGGCGCGGGCCAAGACGGTTCATGGCAGCAAACAGCGCCGTATCACCGATGAAGATACCTATGATGCCCGACACGGCCAAAAGCCACAGGCTATCGGCAGTCAGGGTTTGCCAGCTGCCCATCACCAGCGCGATTAGCCATAGCATCAGGCTGGCGCTCAGCATCCGTAGCCGGGTAAAAGCGAAGGCACCCAGATGGGTTGAGGCGGTGGCAGACATCAAACTGCCGACGGCCCAGCAGGCCGCAGCCAGCAGGGCGAGATATTCGTAACTCACGGGGTGATCCACTTAACCAGAACAAAACCGCACAAAGCACGGCAAAAGGATCGCCATTATAGTGAGCCGGGCAATAATTCACCAGCAGCTGATGCGGATATGGCATGCCGATGAGTTCATGGATTAAATATTCTCACCTATTACCTTTTTCTTAGTGCTTGGGGTGGTGATATGGGTGAAATTATTTTTTCTGACACAAAGGGCAGAACACCGTGGTGCGCTGACTAAGCCGGATTTCAGACAGCAGGTGACCACACTCGGTGCAGGGCTGGCCTCCACGACCATACACATGCAGCTTCTGAGCAAAGTAGCCGGGTTTGCCGTCGGCGTTGGTAAAATCCTTCAAGGTGGTGCCGCCTTGCCTGATGGCGTGGGCAAGGATGGCCTTTACCTCGGCAGTGAGCACAGTCAGGCGCTCGGCATCCACCTTGCCTGCTTCGGCTTCGGGATGAATTCCGGCAGCAAACAGCGCCTCATTGGCGTAGATGTTGCCCACACCCACCACAATGGCGTTATCCATCAGGCACAGTTTAATGGCCTTCTTTTTGCCCTTGAGGGCAGCAATCAGATGCCCTGCATGGAATGCCGCTGACAGGGGCTCGGGGCCGAGTTTTTCCAGCAGCGGATGCGCTTCTTCGGGGAGTTCACACCAGAGCCAGGCACCAAAGCGGCGTGGATCGTTGAATCTCAGAACCCGGCCGTTTTGCATCACCAAATCGATATGATCGTGCTTTTCCACCGGGGTGTCTTTGGGCAATACCCGCAGGCTGCCCGACATGCCCAGGTGCACTATGCTGGTGCCTGCATCTGTGTCGATAAGCAGGTATTTGGCGCGGCGGCGCACCGCGCGAATGGTTTGGCCGACGATACGCTGGGCAAGTTCTGGCACCGGCCAGCGAAGGCTGGCATTACGTACGATAAGGGCTTCGACCAGGTTGCCTTCCAGGTGGGGGGCAATTCCCTGGCGGGTAACTTCTACTTCCGGCAATTCGGGCATGGGTTATTCCAGCAAGTCAGGCAAAAATACAGTGGTGACGAAGATTCAGTGACTGGCAGAGAGCTTTGGCTCCAGTGCCAGCCGCAGGCTGGGAGGTACCAGATACCAGTGGCCCTGGGGCGACTTGAGTATGCCGTCATCGAACATCAGCCACACCTGCGGCTCAAGTGTACCTATACGAATAACCAGCTCTTTTGGATTCTTAGGTTGCTCGGGTGTTTGGTTAATGGGGGAAACCTTCACCTCCAGCCAGGCCTTGCCCCAGTCATCGCAATTGCTTACATCCTTATCGCAGGCAAGCACGCCACCCTTGCGCTCCAGCGCCAGCCCGTCCAGTTGCAGGCCGGTGAGCGGTGTGGCGTCATCAAACAGCGGTACTGCATCGCTGGGCAGACCATTCATTTGTTTATCGAGCAGGGTCAGTACCGACACCATGCCGATGCAGGCGATAATAATGATGTTGTTCCAGGTGCGGCGCTTGATTGCCATAAAAATTCCACCCCATAAAAACACAGTGCCAGCGTTATGCTGGCACTCAGTGTATCACGGCTATTGGCGAAGGTTCAGCCGCCGGTGGCGTTCATGAACCGCAGGATCTGTACTTCACCGGTGTCGAACCTGTGTTCCAGGGGTTTGAGCGGCATGGCGGCGGTAATCGCGGCCTTCAGCTGATCAATATCGCCGGGATGCTCGCGCAGTACCGCTTTGAGATCAACCGAATGCTCGTTGCCAAGGCACAGCAGCAATCTGCCTTCTACGGTAACCCGCACCCGATTGCACTCGTGGCAGAAGTTGTGACTGTGGGGGGAAATGAAACCTATATGTATCTGGCTGTCACTCATCCGGTAATAGCGTGCCGGTCCGCCGGTGCGTTTGTCAGAAAGTTCAAGCGGATAACGGCTTTCAATGATGGTTCGTACCTCACTGCTGGACAGGTGCCGCGAGGATGACTCCCGCTCATCCATCATCCCGATGGGCATCTCTTCGATAAAGGCAATATCGAGCTTGCGGCTGCGGCAAAACTCCACAAGGTCCAGTACCTCGTCGTCGTTGCGTCCCTTCAGAATAACCGCATTGATTTTGATGCGCGTAAAGCCAGCTGCAATGGCGGCATCTATGCCCGCTACCACCCGCTCCAGCTTGCCATTACGGGTCAGCGCCGAGAAGCGCTCGCCCTGCAAGGTATCCAGGCTGATATTGAGCCGTTTAAGCCCGGCGGCCTTTAAAGAAGGTGCCAACTTGGCGAGGCGTGAGCCGTTTGTTGTCATGGACAGGTCATCAAGCCCCGGCAGACTGCCAAGCTGCTTTACCAACTCTTCGCAGTCGGTGCGGATCAGCGGCTCGCCGCCGGTCAGACGGATTTTTTTCACCCCAAGTTCGGTAAAGGCACGACCAATCAGAGCCAGTTCTTCGAGGCTTAATACTTGCTCTCTTGGCAGAAAGCAGGGGTCTTCTTCCATGCAGTACACGCAGCGAAAATCACAGCGGTCAGTTACCGAGAGCCGCAGGTACTCCACCGTACGGCCAAAGCTGTCGCAAAGGGTCGGCATGGCAGGCCTCAGAGTAAATCGGCGAATGGCTGAATGTAGACAGTGCTGCCTGCGGGCACTTGCTCATCCGGCTCGCCAATCACGATCAGACAATTGCCTTTGACCATGGAGCTGAGCATGCCGGAGCCCTGTGCGCCGGTGGTGCTAACGTGCAGGCGGCCATCGTCGCCGAGGCGGAAAATACCGCGGAAAAACTCGGTGCGACCGCTGCGACTGCGCAGTGGCTCATCGGTAATCGCGGGGATGAGTCTGGGAGCATAATCCTTCTCGCCGGCAAGTTTGCGCAGCGCAGGCTGAACGAACTGCAGGAAGGACACCATCACAGCTACCGGATTGCCGGGCAGACCGAAAAACAGCCTGTTATTGATTTCACCAAAAGCCAGCGGCCGTCCAGGGCGCATATTGATACGCCAGAATCCTATCTGACCGAGCTTTTCCAGTGCAGTTTTGATGTAATCGGCATCGCCCACAGATACCCCGCCTGAGCTTATCACCACATCGGCGCGGCTGGCCCCATCTTGCAGCGTTGCCATCAGGCTTGCTTCACTGTCTTCGATAATGCCAAGGTCAATCACTTCACAGCCAAGCCGTTTGGCCATGGCCTTAATGGTGAAGCGGTTGGAGTCGTAAATGCAGCTGGGTTTTAAGGTGTCTCCGGGTTCGGACACTTCGTCACCGGTGGAAAATACCGCTACCCTTGGGCGGCGGTTTACCTTGACCTTATCGAAGCCAAGTGAAGCCAATAGACCTGTGGCGGCGGCATCAATACGGTTTCCGGATGTCAGAGCCACAGCGCCAGCGGCGATATCTTCTCCGGCAAGGCGAACGTGCTGCCCCAGACTCAGTTTGCCAAGCAGACTGACACTGTCGCCTCTGTCTTCTGCCATCTCCCGGGGCTGTACTGAGTCAGCCCCTGCCGGCAAAGGCGCTCCTGTCATGATGCGCACGGCTTCACCGTCGCCGACTGTGCCGTCAAAGCCATGGCCTGCGAATGAACTGCCGACAATGTTAAGGCGTTCTGGCATTGGGTCGGCAAAGCGGAAGGCAAAGCCATCCATAGCCGAGTTGGTTTGCTGGGGTACATCCACAGGAGAAATGGCATTTTCAGCCAGTACCCGGCCATCGAGTTCATCCAGGTGGACGGCCTCGCTCTGGGAAACTGGATGCACCCGCTCGAGGATGGCATCTATGCCCTGACGTACCGACAGGGTTTTACTCATGTCGGCTTCGCAGCCACAGCTGGGGGCCAATGGCAGTACCGGACAGGCCGGACGCCAGTGGCGGATATGGTTTTCGACAAAATCGGCAATATTGCTGACATTGTTGATATCCAGCCTTGGGGTATCACCGGGCAGGATAGTGTCGTCGCAACAGGCCACCGCGAGAATGTTGGGATCGTCGGTATGAATAAAGGGTTTGCCATGGGCGGCGCGGTGCAGCTCCACCTTGGGCAGAGCGAGCTTTTTAAAGCCTTCCACCAGCACTATATCCACTTTGTCGGCTTCAATTTGCTCAAGCAAGTGGGTCAGCTCAGGGTCTGAGTCGCGGGCATCTTCTGTCATCAGCGCCCAGCGCACGTGGGAGGCAACCAACATCTGGCGGGCACCGGCTTTACGCAGCTCATAGCTGTCTTTGCCAGGCACATCCACGTCAAAGTCGTGGTGGGCATGCTTGATGACGGCGAGCCTGAGGCCGCGCCGGTTGAGCTCGGGAATAAGCTTCAGCAGCAAGGTGGTTTTGCCGGTGCCACTGTAGGCACAAAAGCCCAGAACCGGAATGGGCAGCGGGTTGTGGAAGGCTTGGTTCATGTTCACCTCTGAAAAGTCACTGAGTCAGCGCCTGGGTTAATTGTTCTACTTGTTCTGGCGTATTGACGTTTACGAAGGCATTCGGCTGGTCAGCAAAGGACTCCACCGCCACCTTGTGTTTGGCGTACCAAAAATCGATTTTGCGCTCGCCGGCATCCAAAAATGTCTTCATCGAATCCCGCAGTTGCGGTTTGAGCAGCATGACGACGGGCTGTTCGTACTCGCCATCGCTGGCGACGGCCAGTTCGGCGTCTGCGGCATCCATGGCCGCTTTAAGTCTGCTAACAAGGTCTGTTGGCAGGCAGGGGCAGTCGCAGGGCACTACCAACAAGAGATCAGCCTGGGTTTTTCCCATGGCGGCTACCATGCCGGCCAGCGGACCCAAAAAGCCGCTGTCCTCATCACCAAACACGCAATGGGTGTATTCAGCATACCGAGTTTGGTTGCGGTTGGCGTTGATCAGGATCTCCTTAACCTGTGGCCGGATCCTTTCTATGGCGTGTTCAATCATGGGTTTGCCGATTAATTCGACAAGACCCTTGTCCTGACCACCCATTCTTCGGGCCTGGCCACCGGCAAGGATTACGGCATCAATTCGCAAGGACATAGTGGGCTTCCTGTGAAGGTTGAAAACGAATATCGACATCGGTGCTGATGCGGCCATCCTCAATCAGCCAGCGGCTGTTGCACAGCGCGGTTAACTGTCCGTGCTGGTGGCTGGCAATCAAAAGCCCTGTGCCATCAGCCTTGAGCTGGGCGGTCATGGTCTGCACCAGTTCGCGGGATTCCCTATCCATATTGGATACAGGTTCATCCAGCATCAGCAATTTGGGTTTCAGCAGCCAGGCGCGGGCGATGGCAAGACGCTGACGCTCGCCACCGGATAAATGGCTCGCCTGACTCTGAGCCAGATGGCCGAGTTTAGCCATGTCCAGCGCCTGTTCGATACAGCTGGTTGATGAGTCATGCGGTTCCATCTTCAGCGCCATGGTCAGGTTCTCGGTAACCGTGCCGTCGAACAGGTACGGGTGCTGATGCAGGTATACCGCGCAGCCATGGAGTTTATTTTTCTGCCACAGCCCCCTTGATGGAAAGCCTTCGACAATGACACTGCCGTTGCTGGGTGCTTGCAGACCGGCCAGAATCTTCATCAGGGTAGTTTTGCCGCTGCCGTTATCGCCCATCAGGTAGATGCAGTCACCTTCGGCGAAGGTGAGGTTGGCATCAGCAAACAATTGTCGCTGCTGGAACTTCATACCCAGTTCCCGGGCGATGATGCTTGCCATCAGTGACTCCTTACCTGGTTTTTGCCGCGCAGACTACCAAGGGCAAAGTTCATAATAATTGCCAGAAACAGCAGTACCAGCCCTAAGGCGATGGCCTGGGCAAAGTCGCCCTTGCTGGTTTCAAGGGCAATGGCGGTGGGAATGTTGCGGGTGACGTATTCGATATTGCCGCCCACCATCATGGAGCAGCCCACTTCAGTCACGATACGGGAAAAGGCCGCAATAACCGCCAGCAGCAGTGGCCCGCGCAGCTCGCGACTGACCATGGCGATGGCCCGTGGCAGCGAGGCGCCAAGGGTAAGGGCTGTTTCCCAGGCGCGGCGGTCGACACTGGTAAACGCAGCCTGGCTCATGGCAATCAGCACGGGGGCGCAAATCAGCATTTGCCCCAAAATCATGCCTTGCTGGGTAAACAGCCAGCGCAGGTCGCCAAGCGGTCCCATGCGGGTCAGCAGCAAATACACCAACAACCCAATCACCACAGTGGGGATGGATTGCAGTGTTTGCACCAGATTAAGCACAAAGTTACGGCCCCGAAATTGGGTAAAGGCGAGCACAAAGCCCAGCAGCATTGATGGCACAAGCGTGATCAGCAGTGCCGCCAGCGAGACGCTGAACGACACCCAAATGATGGACCAAACGTCCTTATCGAGGGAAAACAGCAGGCTCAGCGCCTGCTGTATCAATGCAAACCAGCCTTCATTCATTGACGATAGGTAGCCTTGAAGAGTTGCTCTCCCTGTACCTTGAAATCATTGATCATCTTTTGTCCTTCTGCACTGATCAGCCAGTCACTCAGTGCCTTGGCACCTTTGTGGTTCAGATTAGGGTATTTGGCGGAGTTAATCAGGATCACCTGGTAAGGGTTAGCCAGGGTAGCGCCACCATCGAAGTCGACATCCAGATCCAGCTTGCCCTTGTAGGCAATGTAAGTACCGCGGTCAGAGAGGGTGTAGCCCTGCATTTCGTTGGTCATCAGCAGGGTTTTGCCCATGCCCTGACCCACAGAGGTGTAGCCTTTGAACTCAGGTTTCACGTTGGCGGCTTGCCAGATTTTCAGTTCTTTCTTGTGGGTGCCTGAGTCATCACCGCGGGAAATAAAAGGGACGCCTGAGGCGGCGATTTTACTGAACGCTTCTTCGGCGTTGGCACTGCCTTTAATTTTGGCCGGGTCATTTTTCGGACCGAGCACGATAAAGTCGTTTTCCATGATGCCGCGGGGCTCAGTGCCAAAGCCTTCTTCCACAAACTTGGCTTCGGCAGATGGTGCGTGGGTCATCACCAGATCCACATCGCCCTGGCGACCGAGTGCCAGCGCCTTACCTGTGCCGGTAGCAATAACCTGTACCTTGTAACCGCTTTGCGCTTCAAAGACGGGCAGCAGTTCTTTGAGCAGACCCGAGTTTTCGGTGCTGGTGGTGGTAGCCAGCTTAATCACTTCTTCGGCCTTGGCTGGCAGGATGGTGAAAAGTGTTACTGCCAAAGTGGCGCCTAAAAAGTGCTTGGTACTGAGCATGGTTTCTCCTTGGCTTGATACAGAGCCTTAACATTAATTCGCCGGAGTGTTTCCGGGGCGAAACTTCCCTGTGCTCTTAGCAAATAGGATGCCAAGGAATATATAGCGATTTGCTTCACATTCCTTTTGTCAAAGTGTGAGACGGCTCGCAAGTGTGGCAAAAACCTTCGGACAAATTGTCCCAGCGCTCTGATTGTGTGGCCCATAGTGACCTATTCGGCCAGACCAGGTGATAGAATGAGCACATATTGCGTCAAAATGTCCTGAAGAAGACAAGATGAACCAGAACGAAGCTGCTAAACCCCTGCCTACTGCAGTCTCTGTGCTTATCGTTGATGATGAGCCGGGGATGCGCTCTTTCCTCAAGAAAGCCCTGTCGAAAAAATTTGCGCTGGTGGAAACTGCCGGCAGCGTAGAAGAAGCGGAGCAGCTGCGCAGCCGATGTCATTTTGATTTGTTGATTGTGGATATTCGGCTGCCCGGTCGTTCGGGTATCGATTGGCATGAAGCGCTCGCCGACGCAGAGCGCCGTTCAGATATTATTTTTATGACCGGTTATGCCGATATGGATGTGGCTATCCAGGCACTGCGTGCCGGTGCGTCTGACTTTATCATGAAGCCTTTCCACCTGGAGCAGATGCTCAAAGCCGTGGACCGCGCCATAGAGCGGCGCCTGCTCAAGCGTGAAAACCTGATGCTGCGCCGTGAAGTGTCTATTGGCTACTCCTCCAATATTATTGGCAACAGTGAAGCCATGCAGGAAGTAAAAACCATCATCGCCCGGGTTGCGCCCACCAATACAGTGGTGCTGATTGAAGGCGAGTCCGGTACAGGTAAAGAGTTGGTGGCAAGGCAGTTGCACCAGCTTTCTGGTCGTCAGGGGCCATTTGTGCCGGTTAACTGCGGCGCGATTGCGCCAGAGCTGCTGGAAAGTGAGCTTTTTGGTCACGCGGCGGGTTCCTTTACCGGTGCCAAGGGGGCGCGGGAAGGTCTGTTCAGTTTTGCCTCCGGCGGCACTATTTTCCTCGATGAGATTGGCGAAATGCCGCTCAAAATGCAGACTGCACTGCTTAGGGTGCTGGAGCAAAAGGCTATCCGGCCGGTGGGCAGCGAAAAAGAAGTATCCATCGACGTGCGGGTGGTTGCGGCCACCAACCGTAAGCTGGCAGATGAGGTTGAGGCGGGCAATTTCCGCCGCGACCTTTATTATCGCCTCAATGTGCTGGAAATCCGCATTCCTCCACTGCGGGAGAGGCCGGAGGATGTGGTTGAGTTGACCCATCATTTCACCCGGTTGCTGGGCGCCGAGCTGGGGATGCGTGAGCTGGTGTGGAGCCATGAAGACCTCACCAAACTGCAGCAGCATGAATGGCCGGGTAACATCCGTGAGCTGCGTAATATGATTGAGCGCTGTATTTTGCTGGGCAAGCCGCCGGCGGAATACTGGAAGCAGAACGCCAAAGTACCGGAACCCGGCCAGTTTGGTTACCCGCTGGAGTGGCCGCTTAAGGATGTGGAAAAGCACCATGTGCTGGCGGTGGTGGAAGCCCATGCCGGCAATAAATCTGCCGCTGCGCGGGAACTTGGGGTATCGCGTAAGACGCTGGACCGCAAGTTTAAGGAATGGTTTGATCTGGATGCAATCCAAGGTGAGGAGGACTGAGCATGTCGTTCTTCACGCAGCTGTTTGGTGTTGATTGGCGCCAGATGCAGGCCAAGGTGCGCTATCGCATCCTGATCCTGACCTTACTGCCTATTCTGCTGACCCTGGTGAGTCTGGTGTTTATTACCATTTATTGGAACATCAGTTACACAGGTCAGCAGCTGTTTATGAAGGTGAAGGCCGACCTGACCGTGGCCAATAACACCCTTGAGCAGGTGCAGCACCAACAGGAAAAACAGCTCGAAACACTGCTGGGCTCCTGGGAGTTTCAAAATTATTTCCGCGCCCAACTGGCCGGTAATGAAGCCATCATTCCCGAGTTCAATGACTTCCTGGCACAGCGCAAGGAACTCATGGATTTGGATTTTCTGCGCTTGGTCAGTGTTGAAAGGGCTGCCGCCGACCCTGATTTGAGGCAAATGTTACCCAAGGTGCGCGAAGGCAGCGCCTATTCGGGCTTGATGGTGCTGTCTTCGGCGCGATTGGCAAGGCTTGACCCCTTGTTGGCAGACGGAGCCAGACTGGATATTTTGCCTACGTTGCGCGCTGATACGCCGGATAGGGAAAAAGAGGATAGAGGCATGCTGAGCCGCAGCCTGATGCCCATAGCCGACAATAGTGGCAAGGTGGCCTGGTATCTCGATGGTGGCCTGCTGCTCAATCGTGACACCCGCATTGTCGACCATATCCGTGACTTGGTTTATGACCAGGGTACGCTGCCGGAGCGTTCCATCGGCACGGTCACCATATTTCTGGACAACGTACGCATCAGTACCAATGTGCCCTTGCATTTTTTCCCCCGTGATGGCGAAGACAAGGGCAGGGCTCTGGGGAGTCTGGTATCGGAAGAAGTGCGCCATAAAGTGCTGACGTTGGGGCAGACCTGGGTTGACAGGGCCTTTGTGTACAACGACTGGTTCATTTCAGCCTATGCCCCGCTAACCGATGTGCGCGGTGAGCGCATTGGTATGATTTACACCGGTTTTTCGGAGGCACCCTTTATTCACAATTACCTGCTGAATATTATCGAGCTGGGTACTATTTTGATGTTGGTGCTGTTGGTGTCTGGCATGCTGGTGTACCGCGGTGCCTACAGTTTGCTGCAACCCATTGAACGTATTCACCATGTGGTGAAGGCGGTGCAGTCCGGGCGCAATGTGCGCATTGGTGAGTTGGGGCTTGAGAAAGATAATGAGCTGGCCAATCTTGCCGAGCAGTTTGACCGCATGCTTGATTTATTGCAGCGGCGTAATAGTCAGATACAGGCTGCGGCCGAGCAGCTCGAACTAAAAGTGGAAGAGCGGACCCGCAGCCTGCAGGAAAAAACGGAAGAGCTGCAACGCAACGTGGCACTTCTCAATGAGACGCGGGCGCAGCTGGTTACCAATGAGAAGCTTACTGCTTTGGGTGAACTGACAGCCGGGATAGCCCACGAAATTAATAATCCCACAGCGGTTATCCTTGGCAATATGGAACTGCTTCGGGCTGAGCTTGGGTCAGATGCCGGTCGGGTTGACGAAGAAATCGATTTGGTAATTGAGCAGGTTGGACGTATCAGCACTATTATCCGCAGCTTGCTGCAATATAGCCGTCCCGGCGAGTTTAACGCACCCCTGGAGATGCATCAGATAACGCCAATCATAGAGGAAATGCTGGTTCTGGTGCGCCATTCCATTAAAAAGCAAGAGGTTGTGTTGATTCAGGAGCTAAATGCCAGTTACCCGGTACAGGTGAATCGGCCTCAGTTGTTGCAGGTGCTGATTAATCTGGTTGTTAACGCGGCCCATGCGATGGATGGTAAGGGGCGTATTTGGATCCGCACCTACGACTGGGTGTTACACGACGAACCTATAGGGGTAAAAATTGAAATTGAAGACGAGGGCTGTGGTATAGCAGCAGAGCAGCTCGGCCGGATTTTCGACCCTTTTTACACCACCCGCAGCGATGGCACTGGCCTTGGTCTGTCTTTGAGCTATGGCATCATCAAACGTATTGGCGGCACCATCGAGGTCAGCTCCAGTGTGGGCAAAGGGACGGTCTTTACCATAGGTTTGCACCACGAAGCCCGGGAAGATATGGGGCAAAATCCCTATGAGGGGCTGATGCTCGGCGGTGTTCAGATCCACTGATATTTCAGGGCAAGGTAAAAAAAACCGGATCCGAGGGGATCCGGTCACAAAGTGAGTGTGAGCAATGTCGTGCTTTGCAAACTCAGGAACACCATAATCCGAAGAATTCGCTTCAGTTAGGGATGAGTTTTGGAACGCAAGTTAACGATAATCATTCTCACTTGTGTTTGCAAGTGTTTTTTGCAAGATTTTTAAACCAGTGCTTTTTGCAGACTGATCTTCTGCTCCGCCAGCGACACGCCTTCGCTTTGAATGGCGGCAATCTGATAGCGGTTTTGCACCAGCATCGACAGCATGGCCGGGAAGCTGTGGCGGGTCTTTACCTTCAACAGGCTGTAGCCCTGTTCACCGGCCCATTGCTCCTGAGTCAAAAGCATGGATTGCGCCAGTCCCAACTTGCGAAAATCGGGTAATACGCCACCCAGCCAGCTGTAAAACTCGCCCGGTGATTTCTCATAACCCAATTTGAAACCAGCCAGTTCGTCTTCAACGTAGCACAGCAGCAACAGCGCCGGGGCCGCACCAATGCGCTCCAGCATGGCTTCGGCGCTGACGGGCTTATCGAACTCAGAAATGTTTTGCATCAGACTGGCGGCCACCTGAGCATCGGCCGGAGTGAACTGGGTAATGGCTTGAATGTGAGTGGAGTACATCAACTTCTCCCGCAGAATAAAGGCCGTTACCTGAGCAGCGGCCGAACAAAAAACGGCCGCATTATAACAGGTCTGGCCAGTTGCATCAGCAGTATTGCTGCGGTTTCTCTGTGGTGAGGATTTTATCCTGCAACACTCGCAGCAATACTCCATAGGCTGGCAGAAATAACCCTATACTCACCAATAGTTTAAATCCGTAATCGACGGTGGCGATTTCTACCCAGTGCTCGGCCATAAAGGTGTCGCTGGAGGCATAGAACGCGACGCTGAAAAACACCAGGGTGTCCAGCAGGTTTCCCGCAAAGGTTGAGGCTGCGGGAGCAATCCACCAACGGCGGCTCTGGCGCAGGCGGTTAAACACCCGGATATCCATCAGCTGACCAAACAGGTAGGCCGCGAAGGACGCCAGCGCAATGCGGAATATAAAACTGTTGAATTGTGCAGCAGCGCCCAGACCTTGCCACAGGCCCTGATGGAACAGAACGCCCATAAAGTAGGAGATCAGCAATGCAGGCACCATGGCGCGAAAAATAATCCGTCTTGCCGACTGCTGGCCGAATATTCGAACGGTTAAATCAGTTGCCAGATACACAAAGGGAAAACTGAATGCTCCCCAGGTTGTGTGGAAGCCAAAAAGCTGAAATGGAAGTTGTACCAGATAGTTACTGGCACTTATCACCAGAATATGAAATCCGGCAAGCAGGAAAAGAGCACGCCGATACTGGGCGCTTGTGAGTTGCAACATCATATTGTGACCTTTTTTGTTGGGCTGGCGGGGTGAGGGAACCCGCAGTAAAACAGGAGCACAGGGTTGAACCCTGTGCCGGTTAATTTGTCGGCGAGTTTTTACTCAAAATTTCGCCGGGCTGCGCATTATAAGAATGGCCGCGTGCAACGCAAGGGGCAAGCGCACAAAATCATCAGTTTGTGTTCAATCCACTACAATTATTTGCATGGGCTGAGTTTGAATCATTGGGGGAGTGGTAACAGATGGGATTGAAAGTCATTCTATGTGCGCTGATATTGCAGTGCTTTCCACTCGTGGCAGCACACTCAGTGGAAGTGCGGGTTGTCACGGCGCAATGGCTTGGCTATGCGGATGCACAGGGGGAGGGATATTATTTCGAAATCCTTAAACGTGCCTTTCCTGAGCCGCAGTGGCAGCTGAATATCATGGTGGTTCCCTTTGCTCGCAGCATTCAGATGTTGCAGCATGAAAGAGCGGATATTGTGCTGGGTGTTTACCGGGGAGATTTGCGCCGAGGTTCATACAGCCAGTATCCGGTTGAGATGGATAAAGTTGATATAGCGATAACACCGGCAATGGCCCGAGACTGGCAAGGATTGTCCAGTTTGACGCACCGAAAGGTGCAGGCATACCTTGCTTATGGCTTTGACCGTATCATTCCACACACAATGTATTATGAAGAAAGCAGCAGCCTTGAAGATATGCTGGCACGGCTTAATGAAGGCCGTATAGACGCTGTGCTTGACTATCGTCCCGGCCTGGAAGCCGCCACACGCAAAATAGGTGAGCCAGTCAATTATGTCATTGTTGATAATGTGCTCAATGAAAACGTTTATTTTGGTTTTGCTGATACCCGTTTTGGTTCGTCGCTTAAACTACATTTTGATAGCGTACACAAGCAGTTAATTGATGACGGGGTACAAGAGAGATTATTCAATGAAGTTCAGCAAAAGCTGGGGCTGAAAGATTAAAGCTCTACCAGGATTGACAATATTGTCGCCAGCTTATTGTTCAGCTCCTGCCATTCTGCTTCGGGATCTGAGCCGGCCACTATGCCTGCGCCGGCATACAAATTGATCCGTCCCGGTTCAATCAGGGCGCTGCGAATAGCCACCGAAAACTCACTCTCGTGTTTGTTTAAATAACCGCAGGCGCCGGCATACCAGCCACGGTTGTAACCTTCCTGTTGACGAATAAAACTCATGGCGCTGTCCCGTGGCAGGCCGCCGACGGCCGGTGTTGGGTGCAGAGCCTGCAGTAGCTGAAAATCGTTCACGTACGGGCGTAATTCTGCGCGGATTGCCCGGTGAAGGTGCTGAATGTGAGGCAGTTTAAAGATCCTCGGTGACTCTTCAGCACCTACGTAATGACTGAGTGGTGCCAGATGCTCCACTATGTGCTGACGTACCAGCTGGTTCTCGTGACTGTTTTTACTGTCTTCGAGCAGTGCTTTGGCAAGGTGCTCATCTTCTTCAGGGGTTAACCCGCGCAAAGTCGTTCCAGCCAACGCCTCGGTAAAAAGTTCCTGATGGCGACGACGGTACAGGCGTTCCGGCGAGCAAGAGATAAAAGCGCGCTCGGGGGAGAACTGAAACCCAAACTGGAAACTGGAAGGATTACGTCCCTGCCAGCACGCCAGCACCATCCAGGGGTCTATAGGATCGCTGATTTCAAGCTGTGACAGGCGCGACAACACCACCTTTGGTGTGTGTTGATTAAACTTGTCCGCAGTGACTTGCTCAACCAACTGTTTCCAGCGCGGATATTCAGGATATTCACTGCGGCCAAGTAAACTGACTTTGCCCGGTGGCGGCAATGGCCGGGGTTTCTGAATTTGTGTCAGTACATCCAGTGCGGCCTGACATTCCTCTTCCCGCGACCTGCCATCAAAATTCAGGTTCAGCAGCAGCATAAAGTCTTTGCCGCTGCGTCTCAGTTCAATGCGTGGCAGTACAAAGTGCGCACGGCCAAACTCTGGCCAGCTTTCCACTTCGCGATCAAATGCCATGCCGCCGTAGTAGCGGATATTTTGATTGCGGCTTAAATCGCGCTGACGCTGATAAATTTCGGCCAGACTGTGGTCGGTTACCGGACTGTCGAAAAAGAAATCGGCGGCAGCACCAATGGCCGCGACTTCTTCTTCTTTGTCGCGGCCATGCCAATAAATGCGTGGAAAAGTGGCTTGGGATGCCAGCCAGGATATCAGTGGTAAGGCGTGCACGGTTTCTGTCAGCTGAACCAGAGGTTCGCTGCTGGGGGTAAGACGAAGGCGCTGAATTTTAGCCTCGAGGGATTGGCGAGCCTCAGGCAGCGACATGACAGACAAACGGGTCTCCAACTGTGTGCAACACACTGCTTTTATTGTTGTTCGACCAAACTTAATGAGCATGGTGGCTGCTGTCAATCGTTTGACCGCCAAGGTGTGAGTCTGGCCTAAAAGCTAAATGAGCAATTGCTGATTTTGTGCGTAGGTCGTCACTTTGCTGAAATTCATCACAGGCAGTTATGGTACCTGGGTTGTTAATTTCTGTCTGTTTGTAAGAGGACTGAAGTGGTTGGGGGAGAGTTACTTATATTCAGTCATCTTTATCTATATGCAATCTTCAGCTGTGACGCCGCCAGATGAAATTCACATGAGTTATAAGATATTATTTTCTTTTTTGTGTACGTGCGAAACTAAGCCAGATGTCATCATTTAGTATTAAATGTGGATTGAGTGATAATACCGTCTTAGAATCAGTATGCCTGACTAATTAACTAGGTTTTTGGTGTATTAACTGAGGCCTTGGATTAGTGTAGTGGTTCTGGGTTGATTGCAATTGCATGATTACAACGGTGTGGGGGAAGTAAAGTCATGGCCGATAAGGCACCCGATGGTAACTTAATGAAACTGCCCGTCAGCAAACTGACTCTGGGTATGTTTGTGTCGGCTATCGACAGCAATGCCAAGGGTAAGGTTGCAATTGCCAACGCAGGGCAAATCAGATCCCAGGACACCATAGCTAAACTCACTAAGAACGGAATTCAATTTGTGTGGGTGGATGTTGAGCGCTCATCTGGCGATTGTGGCTTAAAAACCTCAGTAGCCGCAGATCCTGGTCAGCATGAAAAAGCTCAGAAGGCCGTAGGTAGCAGAGATGCACGTCAGAATCATGCAAAAAAGATCCTTGGAGAGGCCAAGGGGCTGATCCGGAAAGTATTGTCCGAAACCTTCGAAGGAAAGGCCATTGAGGTCGCACCGTTTGAGGCGCTGGCAGACAATATGATTGAGTCTATCATGCTGGATGACGATGCTTTCAAATGTGTATCAGCGCTGCGTGATAAAGATGCCTACCTGCTGGAGCACTCGGTGAACGTGGCTTTTCTGCTCGTTACCTTCGGAAAACACCTCAAGCTTGACCGGGATATGTTGAAGCAGATGGCCGTGGGTGGGATTTTGCACGACATAGGTAAAATAAGGGTCGATAATAAGGTGCTTCACAAGCCGGGCAAGCTGACGCCGGAAGAGTTCGAGCATATGAAGCTGCACCAGGTATTTGCCATTGATGTGATGGCGGAAACCAAAGGGCTTTCACAAGTCTCCAAAGACGTGTGTCTGATGCATCACGAAAAGCTCGATGGTCGTGGCTATCCCAAAGGGCTGAAAGGCGATGAAATTCCGCTTCATGGTCGTATGTCCTGCATTGTCGATATTTTCGATGCCCTTACCGCCACCCGTTGTTATAAAGAGGCCATGAGTCCGGCCGCCGCTTTTAAAATTCTGCTCAGCCTCACCCCATTCCATTTGGATACAGAGCTGGTTTACGAGTTTATCCGCTGTGTGGGTGTATACCCTGTGGGGTCGCTGGTGGAGTTGTCGGATGGGCGTGTGGGCATTGTTTGGGAAGCCAAGGACAGAGATGCGCTTCATCCCATTGTGAAATGTTTTTATTCCATCAAGCACCGGCATTACACCGACGTGGCTTTTGTTGACCTACGCAAGTCTGAGCTCAATATCGAGCGGGGAGTTTCCCCTTCCAGTCTGGATGTGGATCCCAAACCTTTTTATTGAAAGCTGCAACCTGATTGGGCGCCGTAAGCCGATACCAAACGGGCAAGTTTTTACGTTGATTGGTATCGGCAGTGACATCCTTGTGGCAGCGTTATTCTGGATGTGTTGTCAGCGGACTTGCCGTTGATAGAGTTGCTTTTGCGGGTTAACCACACACCTTGCAGCCGGGCTGCCTGGGCAGTTTCATTTCGCGGATCTCCATGGTCATGGCATCCACCATCAGCAGCCGCCCGGCCAAAGGTTTGCCCATTCCGGCAAGCAGCTTAATGGCTTCAACTGCCTGAATGCAGCCAATCATGCCCACCACAGGCGCCAGAATGCCTGACTCGACGCAGGTCAGCTGCTGCTCGCCAAACAGGCTGGAGAAACACTGATAACATGGAGTTTCACCGCGATAGTCAAACACGGTCACAGTGCCTTCCATGCGGATAGCTGCGCCGGACACCAGCGGCACTTTATGGTTAAAACAGGCCTGATTGAGTTGAGTGCGCACCGCCACATTGTCGGTACAATCCAGCACTAACTGATGCTGCGCCACCAATGCATCCATCTCTGGGTCATCCAGTACCGCATTGATTGCGGTTACCTGCACATGGGGATTCAGTTCGGTGATGGCGATTTTGGCCGATTCCACCTTGCCCATGCCAATACGGCTGTCGCGGTGCAGCACCTGGCGCTGCAGATTTGACAGCTCAACGGTATCGAAGTCTACCAACGTCAGCTCGCCCACACCGGCCACTGCCAGATACTGAACCGCAGCACAGCCCAGGCCTCCAGTGCCAATTACCAACACCTTTGCCAACTTAAGCTTTTCCTGGCCGTCTATGTCCATCGCCTTAATGGAAATCTGGCGGCTGTAACGCAGCATTTCGCTGTCGCTGAGGATCTCTTCGGTCATTAACGGGTCCTTAATCCAGCACTGAGTCAAAGGGTTCCACCAACACTGTCTCGCCCTCGGCGGTATCCCCCTGATTTTGAGCCAGATGCACAAAGCAGTTGGCGAGACTCATGGAGGTGAGCATGCCTGAGCCCTGGCTACCGGTGATGCGCACTGAAAGCCCTTGGGCATTGCGGCTTAAGATTCCGCGCTGGTACTCAACCCGGCCCGGTTGCTTGCGAATCGGTGAGGCCAGTTTTGCTTCGATAAGCAAAGGCGGTTTTTGTGCCATGCCCTGCATCTTACGCAGCATAGGCCAAACCAGTTTTTGGAAGGTGACCATGGAGGACACCGGGTTGCCAGGCAGGCCGCAGAAGAGTGCTTTGCCAATACGGCCACAGGCAAAGGGTTTGCCTGGTTTGATGGCGAGCTTCCAGAAAGTAATCTGGCCTTCTTCACCCAAAACCTGCTTGGTGAAATCGGCGTCACCCACAGACACACCACCGGAGGTCAGCACCACATCGGCGCGGCTGGCGGCATCACGAAAGGCCTGGCGAATAGCGTCAGGACTATCGGGGATCACCCCTAAATCCAGCCATTCCATACCGGCTTTTTCCAGCAGACCGCGAATCGAGTAGCGGTTGGAGTCGTAAATCTGCCCCGGTGCCAGCTCACTGCCAACCGGGCGCAGCTCATCGCCGGTAGAAAAAAAGGCTACTTTCAGCTTTCGGTACACCCGCACCTGACTGACCCCAACGGTTGCCAGTACTCCCATTTCTGCCGCACGAATGCGGGTACCTGATGTGAGCACCTTGTCACCGGCACAGAGCTCTTCTGCGCGGCAGCGCACATTGGCACCCTTAGCCTTGGGAGTATTAATATGGATTTGGTCGCCATTGGCCTCAGCTTCTTCCTGCATCTGTACTGTGTCGCAGCCTGCGGGAACGGGGGCTCCCGTCATGATGCGTACACATTGGCCGGGCTTGAGTTGGCCCCCAAAAGGGTGGCCCGCATAGGCATTGCCAGCCAGAGTCAGAACGCCATTGGAGCCGGCAAGATCCTCGAAACTGAAGGCATAGCCATCCATGGCGGAATTGTTGAAAGGTGGTAAGTCAATTTGGCTGGCCAAATCTTCAGCCAGTATCCGGTCCAAGGCATCTGTCAGTAGCACTACCTCGGAATCAGTTATGGTTTCTACCTGGCTCAGGAGTTGAACGATGGCGTCGTCCGGGTGCATAAGTCCCGGTTTGCTGCAAGGGTCTTGGCTGTGCATTCAGGTTCTCAATCGTTGGCATAAATGGGTAACAGCGGACATTATGCCACGTCCTGAGGCATTAACTGTATGATCTGGTCGGCCTAAAAGGACCCAATTGTGATTTTGGCGCTGATGAGCATGTCTCTTCGCAATCAGGGACTTCTACCTGGCAGTCGCCATAGGCTGACCGTTCGCCAAGTGGACATTCAGCTTCATGCCTTCGCTCAGGGTTTCGGCACCACGCACCACCACCTGATCTCCCGGCATCAGCTCGCCTTGTACCGCAATCCAGGGGCCTTCACCGTCGCCCAGAGTGACAGGCACCCTTTGGGCTGTCTGCTCTGCACTTACCCTGAATACCGCCGCGCCGCTGGAGCGCAGTACCAGAGCGTCTCTTGGCACCAGGGTTGTAAGGGTGGCAGGGGCTATCGGCAATGCCATAGACACCAGTTCACCTATGTTAATGATCCTGGCCATCTCTTCGGGCAAATCCAGGCGAGCTTCAAAGGTTTGACTGCGCACGTCTGAAACCGGAATGAGGCTTCGGATTCGGGCAATGAACTCGCCCTGGCTGTGATAGACCTTGAGGTCGTCGCCTACATTCACTCTGCGGGAGTGTTTCAGGGGAGCATGCAGTCGCAGCTCCAGATGATCCGGGTCTGTGATGGTCAACACAGGTTCCGCCGGGCCTATGTCTTCACCAGCCTGATGCTGCTGGGCAATCAAAATGCCATTGAAGGGCGCCTTGAGCAGGGTGCGGCTCAGGTTGTCGCGGATAATATCGAGGCGCACTTTGGCCAGGTTGAGGTTGCTCTTGGCAAGGTCACGGTCTGAGCGGGTGTCATCCAGTTCAGTACGGGAAATGTTTTGGCTATCGGCGAGTTGCTCCAGCCGTGCCAGGTTGCGATCCAACCGGGTCAGGGTGATTTGCTCCCGTTCCACCAGCGCCTGTTGTTCGGCCAATTGCAACTGCAGCTGAGTGTCGTCGAGTCGGGCAACCGTATCACCCGCGTTGATCCGGGTGCCCGGTTCCATTACCCACAGGAGTTTTCCGGATACGCCTGTGGTTAAATCGGCGACGCTGCGGCTATGCACAGTGCCCACCAGCATTAGCTTGGGGGACAGAGGTCTTTGTTCTACATTGGCCACGCCAACAGTGCGTTCATCGGCTGCATGGACGCTGTTCAGGGCCAGACTAAGTAGCAGACCGGTCAGGATGGCAGGTTTCATTCGGTGACCTCATTCAATACGGACGTGGTGGCCTTGGGTGTTCCTGCAAGGCGCAATAGGCTCGGCATCAACAGCAGGGTAAACAATGCTGAGAAGGTCATGCCACCGACAATCACAGCGGCAAGGCCACGGTAGATTTCACTGCCAACCCCGGGCACCAGCATCAGCGGTAACATGCCGAAGATCGAGGTCAGGGTGCTCATGTACACCGGGCGTGCCCTGGTGACTACGGCATCGTTAATGGCATCATCCAGACTCAGGCCGTTGCGACAGTTTTGGCGGGTTTGATCTACCAGCAATATGGCGTTGTTCACCACCAGACCAAGCAAAATGATAAAGCCAATCATGGTCAGCAAGTCCAGGCTTTGGAAGCTGAAAAGATTGAGCAATCGCAGGCTCAGTACTCCTCCACAAATGGCCAGCGGCATCGATAGAATGACCAGCAGACTGTCTTTAATGGATTTGAACAGCGCCGCCATCAGAAGAAACAGTATGATCACCGCCATCAGGAAGTTGGTTCCCATCTGGGTGATTGTGTGGGTTAGACGATCGGCTACGCCACGGAAGGCCAGTGAACCTTCTGCGGGCAACAGGGCACGGATTTTATCGAGGGTGTTGTTGTTCAGTTGCTCCATGGCTTCATCCATGGACAAATCCTGAGGTGGGATAACCAGCAGCGAAATGGCCCGGCGACCATTCACCCGTTGCAGCTGGGTTGGCCCGACAGTGCGCTGAATTCGGGTCAGTTCACCTATGGTTTGTACGCCCGCGCCCTGGGTGTACACCGGGGTGGCTGCGAGTTGTTCCGGATATTGCCAGGTTGGGCCCTTCAGCAGTACATCCATACGTTCATTGCCGTCAAAATATTCTCCCACCCACAGACCTGAGGTATAGGCACGAATGGCATTGGCGATTTGGCTGCGGTCGGCTCCTGCCTGAGCCAGACGATGTTCGTCGGGGATAAGTTGCAGTTCCGGCTGAGCCAGACTGAGCCCCGGAATTGGCCGCACTACGGCTCCCGGCAGAGCTTCGCTGATGATGGGCATGGCGGTTGATGCTACCTCCATCAACTGCTCCATGTCCGAGCCAATCAGGTCAATATTGATGGCACGGCCGCCGTTAAAGCCAAAATTCAACAGCGTGCTGCGGCTTGGGAAAGCCTGGGTGTCCGGCAAGTCTTTCAGAATTTCGTTCCTGAGCAACCCTATCATTTCATCGATGCGGGTTGGATCCTCAGGATAGATAAACAACACGTTAAACGCACCGAATACTGAAAAGTTGTAACCCTTGATGTAGGGCTGTTTTTCTTTGTCGTAGTAGGGTTTAAGGCGACTGATCAGCAAGGTGCCAAGCTCGGCCTCCATGGCTTCGATATTGGCGCCGGGCGGCAGGGAGAAGAAGGTAAAAATGCCATCGCCGCTGGCCTGGGGCAGAAAATCGACCCGCGGCATCAACACAAGACTCACCACGCTGGTGCCTACAATCAGCAGCGCACACCAAAAGCTTGCCAGTTTGCGGCTGTGGGTGAGCTTGCCAATCCAGGCGGCCAGCGGTCGCCAGTAATCCTTACCCTCCGCAGGGCTGGCTTTGACCTTCCACACCATGTTGAGCATAGGAATAATACTGATAGCGCTGAGGAATGAAGACACCACGGCGACAGAGAGTGTCAGCGCCAGGTCTGAAAACAGCTGCCCTTCCACCCCGGGCATAAACAGCACTGGCAGGAAGATGGCCACCGTGGTGGCTGTGGAGGCGAGCAGGGCACCCTTAACCTGGGCAGTACCTGTGAGCACCGCCTCAGCAAGGGTCATGCCCTGCTGGCGCAGCCGCACTATGTTTTCCTGCACTATGATGGCTGCATCCAGTACCAGTCCCACCGCAAAGGCAAGACCGGCGAGGGAGATAATGTTCAGGGTGCGC
>NZ_JBFKLW010000007.1:0-91450 GCF_041630135.1 Shewanella sp. | reverse complement strand
CCGACGGCTTTGATAAACGTCTGGCTGACTTCAAACCCGGCGATAAGGTGCGGGTGAGCTATTTTGCCGACGATAAGCTCAGCGAGACTGAACTTGAGCTTAGCGCCCGCCCCGAAGGCAAGGCCGAAATCAAGCCGCAGGGCAAGGTATCGTCCAAGCAGAAAGCCTTCTTCAAGGCCTGGCTCGGCATTGATTGGCCGTTCGATGCCAAGGGCGAATTTAAGAAGAGCTAAGGCCTCTAACTTATCCTAAGAAATACCGCCGCAGTGTAACCACAGCGGCGGTATTTTTTTGGGCGGGTCTGGTTTCAGCTCACTGTATTGCCTCGAACCCTGGTTGTAGTTTCAGTTAACGCACAGGGTGCCAAATACACATTTGCTAAAACTTCTGTTAACGGTTTCTGCTGCCAAGGGCGTGCTGCTCTGGTAGTGTCGGGTTTATTTTGCCAAGCCCAGCATCGGCTTAAGTTTGCGCCTTTATCTGGACTCGGCATGGAACTGCGCCAACTCAGGCGTTTGGCGGCATGGTTTATCAGCGATAAACGTTCCTGATACAGACAAAAAAGATAGCTAAAACGACAGGACAATCACCCAATGAAATTGCGTCTCTCCGTTGCCGGTTGCTTGCTGGCCCTGGGCACCTTTGGTCTGCCAGCGTATGGCAGTGAAGGTTACTTCCGCTTCCCTGAATTGCGCAAGGATACCCTGGTGTTCACCGCCGAAGGCGATCTCTGGCTTGGCCGTGTCGGCAGCGAACAGACTAGCCGTCTGACCACCCAGGCCGCCGAAGAAACCCAGGCGCGCATTTCTCCTGATGGCAGCCAACTGGCCTTTGTTGCCAACTATGATGGCAGTGATGAAGTGTATGTGATGCCAATTAAAGGCGGTGAACCCAAGCGCGTCAGCTTCGAGAATGCCCGCGTTCGCCTGCAGGGCTGGAGCCGGGATGGCAAGGTGCTTTATGCCACCGATAATGCCTTTGGCCCTGCCAATCACTGGGTGCTGCGCCTTGCGGATCCCGTGTCGCTGAAGACCGAAGACCTGCCACTGGCCGATGCCATTGAAGGCGCGCTCGACAGCAGTGGCGACTATGTGTATTTCGTGCGTTTTGGTCTGCAGGCCACCGGTGACAATGCCAAGGTGTATCGCGGCGGTGCCCGTGGTGAGCTGTGGCGCTATAAGCTTGGCAGTAAAACGGAAGCCGAGCGGCTGCTGTCTGGTCATGAAGGTTCGCTGCGCCAGCCAATGTTCTGGGATGGACGCCTCTATTTCATCAGCGACGCAGATGGTAACGACAACCTCTATTCGGTGACGCCGGATGGTCAGGACCTTAAGCAGCACAGCCAGTACAAAGACTTCCAGATCCGCGCTGCCCGTATTAATAACGGCAAGCTGATTTTCCAGATGGGCGCCGATATCCGTACGCTGGATATTGCCACTGGCAAAGACAGCGTTCTGCCGCTGCAGCTGACGTCGGATTTCCCCGCCCGCCGCGCGCGTTGGGTAAATAATCCCATGGATTATGTCAGTGACGTGCGCTTTGCCCCCTCTGGCGATAAGGCCGTAATTACCGCCCGCAGCCAGGTGGCCATTGCCGCAACCGATGGTCGCCGTTTGGTGCAAATCAGTTCGCCTGCCGAGAGCCGGGTATGCAACGCCGTGCTCGGCAGCGAAGGCAAGTATGTTTACGGCATCAGCGATGCCTCCGGTGAGCAGGAGCTGTGGCGTTTCCCTGCCGATGGCAGTGAGGGCGCGGTGCAGCTGACCAAGGATGCCAAAACCATGCGCATGAGCCTGGTGGCCTCTCCGGACGGACGTTATCTGGCCCACGACGACTACGAAGGCAACCTGTACCTGTATGACATCAAAAAAGGCAGCAACAGCCTGATAGTCTCCGGTCATCAGGGCCTGGGACCCTACGGCGACATTATCTGGTCACCGGACAGCCGTTTTATTGCCCTGTCGATGAGCGAATTGGGCAAGCAGCGTCCTCAGGTAGTGCTCTATAGTCTGGATGAGAAAAAGCAGCACAGTCTCACCAGCGACAAATACGAGTCCTTCTCCCCGGCTTTCAGCCGCGATGGTCAGTGGCTCTACTTCCTGTCGAACCGTGAATTTAACGCCACCCCAGGTTCGCCATGGGGCGATCGCAATATGGGGCCGGCGTTTGACCGCCGCACCGGCGTGTTCGCGCTTGCGTTGACCAATGATGCCCGCTTTGCCTTCGAGCGCCCCACCGAACTCAGCACCCCGGCGCCCGAGAAGGGCGAGGGCGAGCTTAAGCTCAAGGTGGACTGGGATGGTATCCAAGGCCGCCTGTGGCAAGTGCCTGTAGGAACAGGGAATTTCAGTAACCTGAGTCTTGGCGAGGGTAAGCTTTATGTGCTCGATGGCGATATCGCCGGTCAGCAGTCATCACTGAAGGTCGCCAAGTTTGATGGTCTTTCGCCCAAGCTTGAGACCTTTGCCGACGATATCGGCAACTATGTGTTGTCGGCTGATGGCAAAAAGCTGCTGCTGTCGAAAAAGAGCAATGGCAAAGAGCTGCTGATTGTGGATGCCGGCGACAAGCTGCCCGGGGATCTGGCAAACGCCAGGGTGCGTACCCAGGATTGGCAGATGGAGCTTAGCCCCAAGGCTGAATGGCGCCAGATGTTCGATGATGCCTGGTTGATGCACAGAGACTCTTTCTTCGACAAGAAGATGCGTGGCCTCGATTGGCAAGCTACCCGCAACAAGTATCTGCCACTGCTGGAGCGGGTCACTGACCGCCATGAACTGAACGATCTTTTTATGCAGATGATGGGCGAGCTGGATGCGTTGCACTCACAGGTACGTGGCGGCGATGCTCCAAAGGATGCCAATACGCCAAATCCCGCTGGCCTGGGTGCCCGTTTGGCGCAAAGCTCCCAGGGCGTGAAGATTGAACATATTCTGAAAACCGATCCTGAGCTGCCCAATATGGCACCGCCGCTGGCCCGTCCCGGCGTGGATGCCCGCGAAGGCGACCTTATCACCGCCATCAATGGCCGCAAGGTGGCTACCGTGGCCGATGTGGCTTCAATGCTGCG
Organism: Shewanella sp.; assembly: GCF_041630135.1. Lineage (GTDB taxonomy): Bacteria > Pseudomonadota > Gammaproteobacteria > Enterobacterales > Shewanellaceae > Shewanella. The sequence continues at coordinate 88,380 of NZ_JBFKLW010000007.1, read as the reverse complement.
TAATCAGGGTGGCAAGCAGGTGCTGTTGTCACTGAAGCGCGGCAGCAAGGCGGTGCAAACCGTGGTGTGGCCAGTGTCGGCACAGGACGAAGCCAAGCTTAGATATCAGGACTGGGTAACCCATAACGCCTCCAAGGTGAGCCAGGACAGCGATGGCAAGATTGGCTATCTACACCTGTACGCCATGGGCAGTGGTGACATTGAATCTTTCGCCCGTGAATTCTATGCCAACTATGACAAAGAGGGCCTGATTATCGATGTGCGCCGTAACCGTGGTGGCAATATCGACAGCTGGGTGATTGAGAAGCTGCTGCGCAGGGCCTGGGCCTTCTGGCAGCCAACTCACGGTGATGCCAGCACCAACATGCAGCAAACCTTCCGTGGTCATCTGGTGGTGCTGACCGACCAGCTGACCTACTCAGACGGTGAAACCTTCTCTGCCGGTATCAAGGCATTGGGGCTGGCGCCTCTTGTTGGCAAGCAAACTGCCGGTGCCGGCGTCTGGCTATCTGGCCGTAACGCCCTGACCGACCATGGTATGGCGCGGGTGGCCGAGTATCCTCAGTATGCCATCGATGGCCGCTGGGTGATTGAGGGTCGTGGTGTGAGCCCGGATGTCGAAGTAGACAATCTGCCTTATGCCACCTTTAAGGGTTTCGATGCCCAGCTCGCCAAGGGCGTTGAGATGCTGAAGGCCAGAATTACCGCTGAGCCTGTGCCCGAGCTTAAAGCCAAGCCCATGCCTGCCAGGGGGGAGGCGGCGGACATCAAGTAAGCGTGAGGCCTGTTTAACTCAGGCAAAGAAAAAGGGCGACCAGGTCGCCCACAGTTTGAGGGCTGTACCGGCAACGTAGTTCCCAGTCGGTACGGCCCGTTTTTTATCCTTTCACCAGCCTGGCGCGATAGACCCAGAACCCGGATTAGAAGCGGATTTCCACTTCACAGTCGAGGGTGTTGGCGATAAAACAGTTGGCGTGTGCCTTCTCGTGCATTTTTTCCAGTGTTTCGCGGCTGACTTCCACTCCATCCATAAACTCCACTTCGGGATTGAGCTGCATATAGTTCACTGCCAGCTTGCCATTATCGCGTTTGCCAAGTTCGGCCAGGGCATTGTCGTTATAGCTTTTCACCGGCAGACGCTTTAAGTGCGCGATGGCGAGGAAGGTGAGCATATGGCAGGACGACAGCGCCGCCAGCAGACTCTCTTCCGGGTTTACCATGGCTGGATTGCCTTTATATTCAGGTGCCGATGAGGCCTGAATTTTCTGGCCGCTGCCGAAATGAATGAGGTGATCGCGGTTGAATTCGCCTTCCGGGGCGTCGCTGGTCTGCCAGCTGGTCTGCAAACGGAAACTCACGTGGATGCTCCTTGTTGGGGTAATCGTCTTATTGCCACTGCCGGTAGCAGCCCGTATGTCATTGGCAATGAGGAGTGGTAAAGATACGTCAGCAAAGCTGGTGGGGTAAAGTGCTTGGCGGTAGTTGTTTCTTTATTGCCTCATTCTGGGAATAGAATGGTGATGAGCAGAGGAATGTCTGGAATGATATTCGCGTATAAGCGCTGCTTTTATAGCTTTTTGTATTGATGTGAGTGTGCTTTATAGTTTGTGACTCGGCCGCCGCAGTTGATTTGAACTACAGTTGAGAACGTTTTTATATAAAGGTACGGTCCGGGTTGTTGGCTTGCCCTCCCGTGTTTATAAGTTATCAATAGAGGTTGTTACACTTCATTAACCCAATTCCGCAGCAAGGAAGTTGAAATTTGCCAACGGACGGGCCTCCAGAACTCACGTAAGGAGCCGGTCATGCGCACAGTCCTTCTGCCTCTGGTTGCCGCTGTTTCTATGGCTCTTGCACTGCCAGTGCAGGCTGCTGAAATGTCGCGATACATAGTCAAATTCAAACAGGGCCAAGCCGAACAGGCGCGATCTGGCATTCACGCAGCGGGCGGGGAGATGCTGCTGGATTTGTCCCGCCATAATGCCGCTGCATTTATGTTGCCTGCCAGTGCAATGTCGGGTCTTATGCATAACCCCAACATCGAATATGTGGAAGCCGATGTACCTAGGTATCCCATGGCGCAGACCATTCCATATGGTATACCCATGGTTCAGGCTGATGAGGTCAGCGATGATGATGCCGGTTTGCTGACAGTCTGTATTATCGATTCCGGTATCGACCGCCAGCATGAAGACCTGAACGCTAATCACCTGACCGGGACGAACGATGCCGGTACCGGAAATTGGTTTACCGATGAAAATAGTCACGGTACCCATGTCGCAGGCACTATTGCCGCGCTGGACAATGATGATGGTGTTATTGGTGTTAATCCCAATGGCCGGCTGAATATTCATATCATCAAGGTATTTGACGCTTCTGGCTGGGCGTACTCATCCAGCCTGGTTGCGGCGCTGGATAAGTGTGACGATGCCGGAGCCGTAGTTGTCAACATGAGCCTTGGTGGTCCGCTTAAGAGCCGCACCGAAGACAGGGCATTTGCGGATGCCGAGAACAGAGGGATCCTCAGCGTGGCTGCTGCCGGCAACGACGGTAACACGCGGCATTCCTATCCGGCGTCTTACAGTGCCGTGGTTTCGGTTGCGGCCATCGATTCTGCAAAAGTGGTTGCTGACTTCTCACAACGCACAAGTCAGGTAGAGCTGGCTGGTCCCGGAGTTGGGGTCTTGTCTACCGTGCCAATGGGGGCCGCGCAGTTGGCCAGCGTTACCATAGATGGCGGTGCCGTGTCAGCGGTGGCGATGGAGGGCTCAGTGCAGGCAAGTGTCAGTGGCAATCTGGTGAACTGTGGTCTGGCTGAAACTCCCTGTGCCGCCAATGGTCAGGTATGCCTGATAAGCCGCGGGAATATCAGCTTTGCTGAAAAGGTACTTAATTGTCAGACGGGAGGCGGCGTTGGTGCCATTATCTATAACAATGTGGCCGGTGATCTCCTGGGCACCTTGGGCGGTGTGCAAACAGCTATTCCTTCAGTTGGGGTCTCTGACACGACAGGCGCGGATTTGCTGGCAAAGCAGGGGCAGCTGGCAGATGTGACGGTCGCTGCTGACCATTATGCATATTTCAGTGGAACCTCTATGGCGACTCCCCATGTGGCGGGTGTCGCGGCACTGGTATGGAGTCAGCATTTGAACTGTAGCAACAAGGAAATCAGGGCAGTACTCAGAGCAACTGCTGAGGACTTGGGGCCAGTTGGCAGGGATGATGCTTATGGCTATGGTCTTGTACAAGCCAAAGCAGCATCAGATTATATCTATGCCAACGGCTGTACTGTAAGCGGCGGCGGTGGCGGCGGTAGCGATACATGTAAGGGAAAACGGTGTAAATAGCTGTTGTCGCATTATTGTGAAAACGCCGCCATGATTGCGGCGTTTTCTATTATATGCAGCAGCGACATTAAAGGGCGTTAGATAGTAGTCTGTGTACGCAATAAATATGGTGTTTTTGTTTTTGGATGAAATGAATACAGGCTATGCAGAGTTAAAAAAAAACTTGTAGGATGGACACACTTTATTCCACTCATTAAGGACAGCCATGGCTCACATTAATCAGGGACACTGGCCAAAACAAATCCCCTACATTATCGCGTCTGAAGCCTGCGAGCGTTTCAGTTTTTACGGCATGCGCAACATCCTCACTCCCTTCCTGATGACGGCTTTGTTGCTGTCGGTGCCAGAACATCTGCGGGCTGGTGAAGCTAAGGATGTGTTCCACTCCTTCGTGATTGGCGTGTATTTTTTCCCGCTGCTGGGGGGCTGGATTGCCGATCGCTTTTTCGGCAAGTATCACACCATTTTATGGCTTTCGTTGCTTTACTGTGTGGGTCATGCCTTTCTGGCGATTTTTGAAGACAGTAAAACCGGCTTCTACTCGGGATTGTTTCTGATTGCTCTGGGCTCGGGGGGCATAAAGCCGTTGGTGTCGTCATTTATGGGTGATCAATTCGATCAGAGCAATAAGTCGCTCGCTCAGAAAGCCTTTGACATGTTTTATTTCACCATCAACTTCGGCTCCTTCTTTGCGTCTTTGACCATGCCCCTGCTGCTGAAATATTTTGGCCCGGCAGTGGCGTTTGGCATTCCCGGGGTTCTGATGTTTATTGCCACGGTATTTTTCTGGGCTGGAAGGCAGCGTTACGTGCATATGCCGCCGCAGGAAAGGGATCCCAACGGTTTTTTGCCTGTAGTGAAAACCGCGCTGCTCAGCCCAGATGGTGGCCGCAGCGGATTGATACTGGCAGTGATAGGCACAGCGTTGGCGCTGGCGGCTCTTGGATATATTCCCACATTGGGGCTGGTAACCTCTTTGTGCCTTGCACTGGTACTGCTGATGGGATTTGTGGGGGTGGGAGCCACGATGCAGCTTGAGCGTGCCCGTACTCGTCATGGCGATGATGCGGTTGAGGGCGTGCGTTCGGTAATGCGTATTCTGGTGCTGTTTGCGCTGGTAACGCCCTTTTGGTCGCTGTTCGACCAAAAAGCCTCTACCTGGATTTTGCAGGCCAATGAGATGACCAAGCCTGAGTGGTTTGAGCCTGCCATGATGCAGGCGCTGAATCCGCTGCTGGTGATGATCCTCATTCCTTTCAATAACTTTGTTTTGTACCCCACGCTTGAGAGGATGGGTTTTCGACTCACGGCGCTGGGCAAGATGGCCTCAGGCATAGCGTTTTCAGGGTTATCCTGGATAGTGATTGGCAGTATTCAGCTGATGATGGACGGCGGCAGCGCCGTGTCCATAGTATGGCAGGTGTTGCCTTATGCGCTCCTTACCTTTGGTGAGGTGCTGGTATCGGCAACAGGGCTTGAATTTGCCTACAGCCAGGCGCCCAAGTCGATGAAGGGCACCATCATGAGCTTCTGGACCCTGTCGGTTACGGTAGGCAATCTGTGGGTATTGCTCGCTAATGCCAGCGTAAAAGGACAGGGTATGACCGATTGGATTGTTGGCACAGGGCTGTCGGTCACCGCATTTCAGATGTTCTTCTTTGCCGGATTTGCGCTGGTTGCTGCAACGATGTTTGCCTTATACGCAAAAAATTATCGTATGCAGGATCACTACCGGGCAGCAGGGGTTGCCAACCCAGGTTGAAGCGCCCAAACAGGGACTTCAGTACCATAAAAAAACGCAGCCATCTGGCTGCGTTTTTTTTATTCTGGATGCTTACTCAAGGATGTTTGCGTTGTGGTAAACGTTTTGCACGTCGTCACAATCTTCCAGCGCAGCAATAAACTTATCGAAAACTGCCACGTCTTCTCCGCCGACATCGGTTTGTGTCTGAGGAACGAAGGTGATTTCTTCCACTTCAAAGTTTACTTCAGGCATTGCATCTTGCAGGGCTGTCTTGGCCTTGTAGAATTCTGTATGAGGTGCATAAACGCTTACCATGCCGTCTTCTACTTCCACATCACTCACATCCACATCTGCAGCCATGAGAATTTCAAGAATTTCTTCATCGTTCTCACCGGCAAAAACGAAAACAGCCTGATGATCGAACATGTGAGCAACTGTGCCTGGGCCGCCGAGCTTAGCATCGTTTTTTACAAAGGCCTGGCGTACTTCAGTGAAGGTGCGCTTACCGTTATCGGTCAGACAGTCTACAATCACCATGCAGTTGCCCGGACCGAAGCCTTCATAGCGGGCGGTATCATAATCTTCACCGCCACCGCCTCTGGCCTTTTCGATACCACGCTCGATGACGTGTGCGGGAACCTGATCTTTTTTGGCGCGGTCAATCAGACGACGCAGTGAGAGGTTGCCGTCGGGATCGACACCACCATTTTTGGCACAGACGTAGATCTCTTTTCCGTAGCGGGAGTAGAGTCGGGTCTTTTGGGTGGCGGTTTTGGCCATGGATTCTTTGCGGTTTTGATATGCTCTGCCCATCTTGTAATCTCGTTAACGCACAAAAAAATTTTCCGGATTCTACCAGCTTTCTGCGGGGATGTGCACCTTTGGCTGAATGCATGGCTAAACGGCTGTAGAAGTCACGGTTTAGTAAATAGTTGAGCTAACCCCCCCGGCAAGTATTGCGCTCGGTAAAGATTTATAGTCATATGTAAAAACTAATGGCGTGCTAAGCTGTTATATGGGCAAAGGCAGGATGCGTTGGCCCGATACTCGACCCTTTGAGTCGGTTGGAAAATCAGGCTCAATACAGAAGGAATTACTTAAGATGCAAGGCGGTAAATCAGAACAACAGCTTGCCAACATGGCAAACGACTTGCTTGACTTTGAGGCAGAAAACGGGGCTACCGTGACTGTATTGTATTACGATGCGCCAGCCGGTCTTATTATGCATAACGCTGTGCTGACCGGTTTGCCAGTCAGTGATACGGGGCGGGTCATGATTCCTCAGTCGTTCCGTAATAGCAAATCCATCATAGCGGTGCTGGAAGGAGAGTGTAAAATTCTCAACTCGCTCGGCGAGCGGGTATACGCACAAAAAAATATCGGTCTTGGTTGATAGTTTTCCTCCCTGGCACGCTGACAAAAATCCCGGCTTTATACCGGGATTTTTTGTATCAGTTGCAGCTATCTTTCAGCAGTTTGCTGGCCAGGCGACGTAAGGTTTCATCAGAGGGATGAGTTTGCGCCAGTGTGCGAAGTCCATAAACACCCATTAAAAAATACTCGGCCCTTTCATCGCTGGTCTGATTGGCTGGTATTTCTCCACCGTCCATTGCTTGCTGAAATTTCGATGCCAGCCCTCGCTTGCAACTGTCCAGACTTAGGCACAAGAGCTGACTGATTTCTGGGTCTTGCTGTGCCAATTCATTTAATGATTTGGTCAGCAAACAGGCTTTATCTGCACCACCAAGGCACTCAGATACTATATTGGCAAGGTAGGAAGCAAGTCCTTCGATGACTTTATCCCCTTCGGGAAAATAGGCCTGAAACTGGGCTGTTCTGTCACTCTGGTACTGTTCAATTGCCGCTACAAGCAGGCCTCTTTTATTTTCAAATGCACAATATATCGAACCGGGATGCAGGCCCGTGGCACGGGTCAAATCCTGCATGCTGGTTTTACTGTAGCCTTTCGCCATAAATGCTTGCATGGCTTGGCGGAGCACTTGTTCTCGGTCAAATTCGGCGCTGCGCATATCTCACGTCTCTTGTTGCGTACCGCCATAGGGTAACAGAATTTTTGAATGCACGTTCAAAAAAATACTTGAATGATTGTTCAAGAATCTTTATCTTGAACGCATATTCAAGTAGGAAGCCGTTATGACAGATATTCTATTTACACCACTGCGCCTCAATGAGCGCCTGACGTTGAACAACCGTATTCTGATGGCGCCATTAACCCGCTGTATGGCGGGTGAAGGACTGGTGCCAACTCAGCAAATGGCTGACTACTATGGTCGTCGTGCTGATGCCGGGCTAATTATCAGTGAAGCCACTATTATTCGCCCTGATGCACAGGGCTATCCCAATACCCCCGGGATTTTCACACAGGCACAAATCGCTGGTTGGCGTCTGGTTACAGACGCTGTGCATGAAAAAGGCGGAAAAATATTTGCTCAGTTGTGGCATACCGGCAGGGTTGCCCATCCACATTTTTGGGGGGGAACCGATGCATTGGCTCCGTCTGCGGTAGGTATAAAGGGCACAGTACCAAGAATGCGTGAACTGAGTTACGTGGTTCCGCGCGAGGCGACAGTAGCTGACATTGCGCAGCTGGTGGAGGATTATGCCAAGGCGGCAGAAAATGCCATTGAAGCGGGTTTTGATGGTGTCGAAATCCACGGCGCCAACGGTTATCTTATCGATGAGTTTTTGCACCACGACACTAACCGTCGTGAAGATGAGTTTGGCGGCAATCCGCAAAACATGATCCGTTTTCCGCTACAGGTGGTCGATTCCATAATTGCGCGTATCGGAGCCAATCACACTGCCCTGCGTATTTCGCCGGCAGCTTACTTCAATATCCAGCCCGATGCCCGTGACCGTCAGGTATTTGATTTACTGTTGGCTGAATTGGATAAGCGTGAGCTTGCGTACCTGCACGGTGGCATATTCGACGACAGTGTGGAATATGATTACCTGGATGGCAAAGTGAGTGAATACCTGCGTCGCCATACCCGCCACACCTTGGTCGGCGTGGGTGGCTATAGCGCTGACTCTGCAGCAGAGGCCATAGCTGACGATAGATTTGAATTGATTGCCATCGGTCGGCCTTTCATTGCCAACCATGATTATGTTGCCAGAGTCAGAGAGGGCAAAGAAACCATTGCGTATTCTGACGAGCAGCTGCCGATTCTGTATTAAGTTGAAATAGTCGAAAAAAAGCCCCGTATTTACGGGGCTTTTCAGTGGGTGTTTAGGCCTTGTCAGTTAAGCCATTGTTGGGTGTTGCTCAGTCATCTCTGGCATTTTTTGCTATTTGATTCAGCCTGGCCATGGCGCGGCCAAGCAGTGTTTCCAGGCTGGCGTCATCTACATTGCCCACATCCAGACCGGTAAGCAGCGCCATGGCCTCAGTTACATGATCTACTGCATAGATGTGAAACTCGCCGTTTCGGACTGCTTCAACAATATCCTGACGCAGCATCAAATTTTTAATGTTGCTGGCGGGAATGATTACTCCCTGTTCTTTGGTGCGCCCCTTAATGGCGCAGACATCAAAGAAGCCTTCAATCTTCTCATTAACACCACCAATGGGTTGGGATTCTCCGAACTGGTTCATTGAACCTGTAATTGCCAGATCCTGACGCAGTGGCACACCGCTGATAGCAGACACAATAGCGCAGCATTCCGCCATGGAAGCACTGTCACCATCTACGCCACTGTAGGATTGCTCGAAGGTAAGATAGGTGGTCAGTGGAATGGCTTTTTGCCTTCCCAGCAGTGATGAAATATAGGCCGTGAGGATCCACACTCCTTTGGTGTGGATCCGACCGCCCAGGCGCACTTTGTGCTCTATATCCAGTACCTCACCTTTACCGAAGGCTGTAGTGGCCGTGATGCGATTGGGGGCGCCAAATTCGTGATCTGTGGTGGATATGACCGACAGGGCGTTGATTTGGCCGGTAACCATACCAGCTGCACTGAACAGGGTTTGTCCGTTCTTGAACTGCTGCATCACCATGTCTTTCAGACGGCACACCCGCAGCTCCTGGTTTTTCAGCGCCATCTCTACATGTTCCCGGGTAATTTCCCGGGCTCCTACCTGTTTGGCACAGTAGTTGGTTTCCCGCAATAAATTGGCAATGTTGGCGGAATGCAGTGACAGTCTCGTCTGGTCATCGGCCTGACGGCTGGAATATTCCAGAATCCGCTCCAGTGCACAGCGGTTGCAATGCAGCATGCTATTGTCGTGCACAATCGAGGAAATAAAGCGGGCATACAGGGCTTCGGATTCATCCGTGCGAGGCATGACATCCTCAAAATCGGCAGTAACCCTGAATAGTTCATTGAAGTCGGGATCGTAGTGCTGCAGCAGCTGATAGGTTTGATAATCGCCAAACAGAATGATTTTTACATCCAGCGGAATGGGCTCCGGTGCCAGCGAAATGGTACCCGAGAGCGTGACTTCCCGCTCCAGGCTGTTTAAATCGAGATTTCGCGAGCGTAATGCTTTTTTCAGGCCATCCCATACATAGGGGCGCTCCAGCACTTTAATGGCGTCCATCAGCAACACGCCACCATTAGCCCTGTGCAGCGCACCGGGGCGGATTAACGAAAAGTCGGTAAAAACAGTGCCCTTAAAAGTGGCGTTTTCGATATAACCAAACAGGCTGTGATAACTTGGGCTTTCTTCAACTACTACAGGGAACTGGTGCTCGTCCTGACATACAAGCACATTGATTTGATATCGTCTGGGCATTTTCTTATCCAGTGCGGCATAAGCAAGTCCCAGCTGCTCTTCACTTTCTTCGAGGAAAATATCCAGATTATCGAGTATGTCTTTTTGCATCTCGACCAAAAAGCTGCGGATTTCTTCAAGGTCGCGATATTTGCTCTTGAGCGGTTTAAAGAAGTGAGCCAATACTTCTTTGGCTACCTGTTCATCGTGCTCCTGTTGCTTATCGGAGAATTGCTCTTCCCATTCGGTAAGCTGACGAATGATACCGCGCAGACGTTTTTCCAGCCCTTTAATGGCAGTGTCAAATTCGGCGCGTTCTTCGTCGGTTAGGGCATCGTAACTTTCTTCGGTGTGGGGCTCTTCGCCATTCATGGCAATCAATTGATAGTCACCCTGCACTGAAATCGACAGGCTGATATTTTTCTCTTTGGCCTCTTGTGACAGTGCAGTCAACGCCGTTTCCTGCTGACGGGCCAATTCACCCTTGAGCTTGTCTGCCCGGGAATAATACATCTCATTGTCGAATGCCAGCGGCATAGCTTTGACCAGCCGGATCATGAGTTTTTCAACGTCTTTTTTGAAGCCATTGCCTTTACCAGCAGGTAAGCGCAGTACCCTTGGCGAGCGGTTGTCATCAAAATTGGCAACATAGCACCAATCATGCAGTTGACTGTCTTCAAATTGATGGCGTTTCAAATAGCGCAGCATCATGGTGCGCTTGCCCAAGCCATTCTGGCCGATGGCGTAGATGTTGTAGCCCTTTTCATGGATGGACATGGCAAATTCAACCGCGCTTTGGGCACGTTCCTGCCCAATGATGTCATCCAGTGGTGGTAAATCGGCCGTAGTTTGGCAATCCTCGGCCAATCCTGCGAGGGTTGATACCCGATAAAGGCTTTGGGGATCCAGTGGGGTTATGGCCATATAAACCTATCCTTTAAGATTTAATTCTCTATGACTGACAATAAGATGGCTGAGAATGAATGGCAAATCACTTTGTGGTGACTGCTGGAAAATCAAGCAAATTTAAGCCGTTTATAATAAGTGCTGTAAGGCGTGAGAGTTGTGGAGTTCAGCCCGCAATTAGCGCTGACAGTCGAACTGTGCCAGCTCAATAACTGTGTTGGCTGTCAAACACAAACAGTATGTCACCCTTTATAATGTTGCCCGTTTTCACGAGGCCTTATTTGCATGGCTGGTCGTGAGCGGTAAACTGTTAGAGAGAGTATTTGTTGGGGAATGGATTGAATACAGGAAGTAAACCGGATCGTTACCAGGCACTGACAGGCATTTTGCCTTTGTTGGAGCTCTTTGCAAACGCTCACTCTCTTAGACTGAGTCTGGCACATGGTGACAAGGTACTTTGGTGTTTTGGCGATAACGCCTGCACAAAGGAATCTGCCGTGGTGACGGTGAATGGACTGAACCAGATCTGGTGCCTGGAACTTTACGGTGAGCAATTATCAGAGCCTGTTATTTCCCGCGCTCAGGTGTTGCTCGAAGGGGTCTGTGCATTGTTAACCGATGACAGGAACGCACTCTTACAAAGCTTCCTCAATGCTTTCGAAGAACACATCTGGATAAAAGACACCCAAGGACGTTATCAGTTTGTCAATACAGCCACTCTGCTATCCTGGAATCGTTCTCCTGATGAGTTGATTGGAAAGACTGACACAGTGCTGTTTCCGCAGCGAAAGGCCGATTTTGAGAGTACGGACCAAGAGGCTGCATTGGCTGGCCGCCCGATTATTGTGGCGGAATGTATCGACAGGGATGTGGACAAGGGCCGTATCTGGTTGGAAACGGTCAAGGCACCCATGTATGACGTTCATGGTCAACTGATTGGAATCATAGGTAACACGCGGGATATCGCCCGTTATAAAGAAGCGCAAGAGCAACTGATGCTCACTTCCAAAGTATTCGAAAATGCCATTGAAGGGGTACTGATCACTGACCCGAACGGGGTGATCACCGATATCAATGGTGCCTTTGAAAAAATTACTGGCTATACCCGAAGTGAAGTTATTGGCAAAACGCCAAAAATGCTCAACTCAGGGCGCCACGACAGAGACTTTTTTGAGAATTTCTGGCGCACCCTCAAATCGCAGGGACACTGGCAGGGCGAAATCTGGAACCGGCGAAAGAATGGCACCCTGTACGCTGAACAAATATGCATCAGCACCGTGTATGCAGAAGATGGCGCTGTTAGATGTTATGTCGCCGTTTTTTCGGATATTTCACTGTTAAAGCAAACAGAAGCTGAAGTGGCGCAGCTGGCCTGGCACGATCCTTTAACCAAACTGCCCAATCGTTCCAAATTGACGACCCTGATGCAGCAACAACTGAAAATGGCTGCCCACAGTAAAACACGGTTGGCACTGCTGCTGATTGATGTGGATTTGTTTAAACATATCAATGACAGCTTCGGCCATGTCACCGGTGATAAGGTGTTGTTTTCATTGTCTGAACGTTTAAGCGCTTTGCTGGATGAAAAGGACACCCTTGCGCGGATCGGTGGTGATGAATTTGTGGTGCTGACGGAAGTTGCTTCGCGCAATGAGGTAACCAATGCGCTGGAGTCCATTCAAAGAGCTTTTGATACCAGTTTTAATGCTGCCGGTCAGCAGGGTGGGGTGCGCCTCAGTGCCAGTATCGGCATCGCCATCTATCCCGATGATGGTAAAGATCCCGATACCTTGCTGAAGAATGCTGATGCGGCCATGTACCGGGCCAAACAGCAGGGGCGTAACAGCCATGCTTTTTATACAGAGCAAATGACTCAAAGCTCAATTCAGCAACTTAAACTGCAGACGGCATTGCGTGAAGCCGTACGCAACAACCGTTTCTATCTGCTTTATCAACCAAAAATTGACCTACAAAGCCGCAGGATCCATGGTATGGAAGCGCTGTGTCGCTGGACAGACCCGGAGCTTGGCAGCGTATCGCCTGCTGACTTTATTCCGGTTGCCGAATCCATTGGACTCATGCCGGAAATAGGTTTATGGGTGTTGAATGAGGCATGTCGCCAGACCAAGAGTTGGATTGATGCCGGTCGTGATCCCGGCCGGGTTGCGGTTAACGTGTCCGGTTCCCAATTGGCTGTGGCTGGTTTTGTTGATGACGTGGCGGCGGTGCTGAAAAAACATAAGCTTCCCGGCGCCAGTCTGGAGCTTGAAATCACCGAAAGTATGTTACTGCACAATCCCGACGGCGCCATTGAAACACTGGAAAGACTGAAAAGCATGGGGCTAACCCTTGCTCTGGATGACTTTGGTACCGGCTATTCATCACTGAGCTACCTGCGCAAACTTCCAATAGATACCCTCAAGATTGATCAATCTTTTGTGCGGGATCTGCGGGATGATCAGGACAGTGGCGCTATTACCAGGGCGATTATTGCCATGGGGGAAGCGCTCAGGCTGAGTGTTATTGCTGAAGGGGTTGAAACCGAAGAACAGGCCAAGCTGCTTTGCCAGCTTGGTTGCACCCAAGCCCAGGGCTACCTGTTTGCCCGCCCACAATTGTCTTTTGACCTCGCAGCCATGTTGCCAGTGTTGTAACCCTTAACTGGCAAAGGGTTCCGGCCAATACCTGAACAAATCAGTGATGCAGTGTTAACATAGCGACTTTTGCGTTGTCGGCCGGAGCTTATCGTGTCATTTGCAGCCTTTGAACTGCCACTCCCCTTATTGCAAAACCTGCATTTGCTTGGTTTTATGCAGCCCACTGAAGTACAGGCGCTGGCTATTCCCGCTTTTATGGCGGGTGGCGATATCATGGTGAAAGCGGCCACGGGAACCGGTAAAACGGCCGCTTTCCTGTTGCCCCTGATGACGAAACTGCTTACCGACAGTGCGCCACAGCGCAACCAGCCGGCACCCCGGGCTCTGGTTCTGGTACCTACCCGTGAGCTGTGTCAGCAAGTGTCTGATGCGGCGGCTCAGCTTGCCAAAGGCTCCGGGCTTCGACTGGCCATGGTCTATGGTGGTGTACCGTTGGAGAGCCAGCTCAAGACCTTAAAAGGCGGCGTCGACTTGCTTATTGCTACTCCCGGCAGGCTGATTGATCACCTGAAAAAACGAAGCCTTCGAATAGACACCGTTGAGCTGCTGGTGTTTGATGAAGCCGATCGCATGCTCGATATGGGCTTTGAAGATGAAATCCGCGCCATTATCAAAAAGCTGGGGAAGACACGTCAGACGGCGCTGTTTTCAGCGACCTTGGGTGAGGGGGTATGGCGGGTGGCCAAAAGCCTGATGGCAGCCCCAACTTTGGTGGAAGTTGCGGCCGCCAAAGAGGATAAGCCGCTGATAGAAGAGCGTATCTACGCCATTGATACGGTGAGGAAATATGAATTTTTGAGCCATCTGCTCAGCCAAAACAACTGGGCTCAGGTGCTTGTTTTCAGCCGTACCAAAGATGGCGCCGATAAGCTTACAAACGGGCTTATCAATGCCGGTCACAGCGCGGTAGCCATGCACGCGGATCTTTCACAAAAACAGCGTGAGCAAAACCTGGCTGGTTTCAAGTCCGGCACCAGCCGGATCCTGGTGGCAACTGACGTCGCCGCCCGAGGGCTGGATATCGAGGCGCTGCCCTGTGTTATCAATCTGGAGCTGCCTTTCAAGCGCGAAGATTATGTGCACCGTATCGGACGCACCGGCCGGGCAGGGGTTCCTGGGCTTGCCATAAGCCTGCTCGACCCCAGTGACGAAGCCCTGCATCATGAGCTGGAAACCTATCTCGACCGCCGTCTTGCCCCCCAATGGTATCCGGGGTTTGAGCCTGATTTAACGGTCAAAGCAGAACGTCCACGCAGCTTAAGTAAAGCCGCTCAAAAGCAAAAAGCCCGCAAGCGGGCGTTGGCAAAACGATAAATATCAACCCCGGGACAGGGCGCACTGCCTGCACTATTGAGCAAGGCTTGGTGATTGCCTACAATGGCGCAGGTTTTATTTACCCAAGATGACGATTATGACCGATACCAAAGTACCACCAGCTCTGCCAGACCGTTTGTCCATCAACCCACGCAGCCCGCACCATGTGGCTGAAGTGTTTGAGTTTGATGTGGGCATTCGCATCAACGGCAAAGAGCGCAATGACGTTGAAGAATACTGCATCAGCGAAGGCTGGATTAAAGTGGCTTCTCACAAGGCTCTCGACCGCCGCGGCCAGCCCCTGCTGATGACCATCAAAGGCGAAGTAGAAGCTTTCTACAAGTAATCTTGTGGCTTCCGCAGACATAAAAAACAGGGCAAAGCCCTGTTTTTTTGTTCAGTGTGATAGGTACTCATCCGTTTGCTGTTGCGGTTTTGAGGGAAGCAGTCATACAACTAGGATTTTTCTTGCGTTATATGAGGTTGTAAACTCCTGCTTGCAAAATTCCTAAAAAACGCAATAGCTTTTTATGTCAGCGGTTTGATACTCAAGTTCAGGGAATAGAGTTGCTTCAGTTATTCCGCAAAGCCTCAATTGATTTCGCAAATCATTCTTTTTTTCTTCTGGTACTATTGCGTATGCAATTTCAGGTATAGTCTTTTTAAGGTTATGCTCAACCTTCATGAATTCTTTGTTAAAGTAACATTTTCCGTAATGTATGGTGAATTTTCCACCTTGTAGCATCAAACGTTTATTTATTGTTGGCGGGTCATAAGTCACTATAGCGTTGCTCAGAGGTATTGGATATACATCATTCCCTGCGTAAGTAATGTCAATGAGTCCTAAGTCAAAAGGAGGGGATACATTCTTCATTGCAGCAAGTTGTTTTGAAAAAATGTCAAATGTCAGAGTTTTAGCCCAAAAATCCTCAGGATTGATTTTGTTTTTATTTAGATAAATATCATATAGTTGAAATGGGTAATTTTTTGAGTTTTTTAACGTGATAAGATCGAACCTTAAAAAATCAAGGACTGCAGCATCAGTTTTATATGCAAAGTCAGCTTGATATTCAAATGGAGACTCGTATTTAATTTGGCTAATTAATAACTCAAGAAAGAATGTCGAACGACCAATTTTATCATCATGTCTATCTTGTTGAAAAATAATCAATTCACCATCTTTATTTTGTCGTGTTTCTTTGTCCACAACTTCAGATGTTGCAAAATATAATGCTACCAGAAGATTTTCTGTCCAATCTAGCAGTCGGGTAGGTAAACCATAATGTTGTGCGTAGGTCAGTAGCTCAAGAGTATTGGTGTGCTTTTCCTTGGCTTCTGGGTGCCTGCGTACAAATTCACTCAGTAACTTGGCTTCATCATAATACTTACCGCTTCCGGGACTGGTTTCACGAAATACCGATGGTACTAATTCCCACGATTTATCAGCGTGCCCCCTAAACCAGCACTTACCAACTTGGGCGGCGGCAAACTCAATCGCATCGGCGATACAGGTGATGGGTTTATGCCATTCAGCCATTGGTTATGCTCCATGAGGTGATGTAGCGGCTTCGATAGCTTGTGCCGCTGGAAAATAATCGGTTAGCAGAGACTCTTTTTGTACAGGATTCTTCCAGTTATTCATCACTGCTCTATCAATAAACCGGACTTTTCACCACAGGCGCTGCAGTTGAGACTGTATTCACTGCCGCGTTTGCTTACCTTGGTCTCTTTACTCTGGCAACTGGGGCAGGGGCGCTTCATTGGCGTATTACCCTCACATTGGCTGCACTTTACGTAATACCCGTACTGCCCCCAGCTCGGCTGTAATTGGCGAGGGCTCTCGCAGTGCTTACAGCTAATCTGAAGTTGAAGTGGTTCAAGTTTTAGTGGCTGAAGTTGATGTGACTGAAGTTTATTTGACAGTTCAGCAGGTTCTGTTTGGACGTTTTTTTCAACTTCGGCGCTGCTGTATATCGGGGCGGTCGGCTCCTGGATGCTGTGTTCTACAGAGCCAGAGCTGTGCTTCAGCAAAAAGTCACAAATTGCACCAAGTTCGCTTTGGTTGAAGGCAGGCCTTGTATCAAGAACATTTATCACCCTACTGATACTGCCTTTAAGGTTCATTAATTCGTTAAGTTTATCGACCAAAAATTCTGATTTGACCAGTCGCTTGGAAATGTCCTTGGGAATGGTGTCTCTTTCGATAATGGCATTACTTGATATGGCACAGATACTGTGCCAGCAGCGCCCACCAAAGCCTTGTTGCAGCATTAAAAATTTCGGCAGGATCTTGGTTTTGTTATCAATTAACAGCTGTTGAAGCAAGTTACTCTGTAGTTCTACCTGCTTGATGGGGGAGGCCATGCCTTGCCATTTCCCCTGCCAACTGCGACTCCATTCCTGATGGCTGTTTACAGTGACTTCGCCGGTAATACTTTTCGATTCAATGAGAATAAAGCCATAGGTGTAAACAATCAGATGATCGATTTGGGCAGTCTCGCCATTGTGGCTGAGCTGCAAATCGTTAAACACCATGACTTCGGGATGGTCTTTAAATGCACGGCGAAGGAAAAATGCGACACTTGATTCCTGCTTTTCTCCGGCGGCAATCAGTGGATTGTCGCTGCCTGTTAACTGCTTGTCTTTAAGGATCACACTAAATTCCCTGTGTTTTACGGCAACTTAGGTAATTTTGCCACAGGGTAGGGATGCGCTCAAGCGGGGGGCGGTTGCACTTGCCTTTACAATAAGATCAAACAAAAGGGTCACCATTGCGTGTGGTCCTTTTGTGGAAAAACACCAATAAAAAAGACGTCCGAAGACGTCTTTTTTATTTTAGGTTTGGTGGAGGCGGCGGGACTTGAACCCGCGTCCGAAAAACCTACGCTCAAGGCGCTACATGCTTAGTCTCTCTTTTATTTAACCGCTCGAACTCCGAAAGACAGGATTTCTAACGGTGAGCCTGGTACTGTTTTGCGGTTCACCCCCAGACAAGGTTCCCTCGCTAGCACGATGTAAGGTGACCATCATATCCACTGCCCATGTGCGAGACCTGTGGTAGATGGCTGGCGCTAATTAAGCAGCCAGAGCGTAGTTATCGTCGTTTGCAACTATAACTTTGCGGCTTTTTACGAGGCCAACCGCCCCTCGGCATGCTCCCGGAGTTTCGCGAATCCCGTCGAATCCAGAATCGCCCCCAAGATGGTTTGATTGTACTCCCATGCAGCCCAGAATTCCAAGGCATTATTTGGCAGTGACAATCAACTGTTTGTTTTCCGCCCGAAAACAAACAGTTTATTTGTTCTTCATCACCCGGGCTTTTTCCAGGGCCCAGTCGCGCTGCTTGATGTCTTCACGCTTGTCGTGATCTTTCTTACCTTTACCCAAACCTATCTCTACCTTAACCCAGGCACCTTTACGCCAGTACATGGAGATAGGCACGATGGCATAGCCCTGACGTTCAACCAAACCGGCCAGACGGTCGATTTCTTTGCGGTTGAGCAGAAGCTTGCGCGGGCGGGTCGGGTCACACACCACGTGGGTGGAGGCCGCGTGCAGCGGGGTAATATGGCAGTGGTGCAGGTAGGCTTCGCCGTTTTTCAGCATCACGTAGCTTTCAGAGATGTTGATTTTGCCGGCGCGGATAGACTTGACCTCCCATCCCATCAGGGACAGGCCTGCCTCGTATTTTTCATCGAATCGGTATTCGAAGGTCGCGCGCTTGTTGCGGGCGATCGTGGCCGGCTGAGCGGCCTTTTTTGCATTTTTCTTTACCATAGGCGGGCTATTATAGCGTGGGGTATGTAATTTGGAATTGACCACTCAAGAATATTTGTATCTTTTGGCAAGCGAATGTTTTTATTGGTGAGTTTTTGAGCTGGTGAGCAACTGCCACACTTTGGTAAAGCCGTGGTACAATCCGCGACCATATGTTTTCGCGATAACATGAATGTAAGCCAATGCCTAAAGTTACCCGCAGTGTGCTGGTCAGATTCAGTGCCATGCAAATGTACAATCTGGTCAATGATGTCGAATCTTACAAAGAGTTTTTGCCTGGGTGCGTCGGCGGCAATGTGATTTCGTTTGATGGTCACACCATGGTCGCCTCGGTTGATGTGAGCAAGGCCGGCATTGCCCGCAGTTTTACTACCCGTAATCAGGTGGTTGAGGGGCAGCACATTGCCCTGAAGCTGGAAAATGGCCCCTTTAAACATCTGGTGGGTGAGTGGCGCTTTACCGAGCTTGCCGAGGATGCCTGTAAGGTGGATTTCGAGCTGGATTTCGAGTTTTCAAGCGGGCTGGCTGATTTTGCGTTTGGCAAGGTATTTAAAGAGTTGGCTGCTTCCATGGTGACGGCGTTTACCAATAGGGCAAAGGTGGTGTATGGCCAGTGACAATGAAAAGTTCGGCGTGGATGTGATTTATGCGCTGCCGGCAAAGCAAAAAGTCGTGCATGTGATGATTACACCTGGCACGACGTTTATTGAGGCGGTGCGCCAGAGTAACATTGCCGGTTTTTTCCCCGAGATTGATTTGGATAAGGTAAAACTGGGGAGCTTCAGCCGTCTGGTTAAACAAGGTGATGAAGTCATGCCCGGTAACCGGATAGAGATCTACCGCCCATTGATTGCCGACCCCAAAGATGTACGTCGTCAGCGGGCTGAAAAAGCGAAAGATGAAGGCCGCGCTAATAAAATAACCGGCGGTAAACTGTAATTTTTCACATCATTAGTAAAAAAGCGCCCTTGGGCGCTTTTTTACTGTCTGATATTTGCTTAGAACTTGCGGATGGATTTAGGGTCGTTCTGACCTTCTTCAACCAGAGGCTTACTGTCACCGCGCTGCTCTGGCACCAGTGGTTGGTCGTCACTGCCTGTCACTGTAGGCAATTTGCTCTGCTCCAGCGGCGTGTTGAACTCGGCAGACAATTCATAATCGCCACTGACCTTGGTGAGGCGATCGTTTTCAAAGTGCAGCACCAGCTCTTTATGGATGATGCTGGCATCGCGGCCGCTCTTGAAGTGGTACACATAATACCAGGTGTCATCAGCGAAACTGTCTCTGAGTACCGGACGCCCCAGCACGTACTCTGCTTGCTCCCGGGTCATATCAATGCGCAGTTTTTCTACCTGTTGCGGCTCCATGTAGTTGCCCTGAGGGATATCCGGCTTGTACACCAGCCAATCGAAAACACCGCAACCGGACAGAGACAATGAGAGGGCCGCGGCCCCCAGCAGGGTGAGACTATGTTTCTTAATCAACATCGTATGTGCTTATTCCTTAAAAACTGCGGCTCATCATACCCAAGGGCAGGCCGGACTGACAAGGGCGACAGCTATTTGACCGTGACTTATCTGTAAGGTTCATCCGTATTGGCGTGAATTAGCCAGTTAAGCTGGCGGGTATCAATCTAAGGTATGAAAGTTCGGACAGTATAAAGGTACCAGGTGACGCAACTCTATCTGTTTGTCTGACAATCAATCGGATCGTGTGTTTTTAGCATATTCGAACTTTGCTGCCCTCTCTATTGCATTGGCTGTGGAAAGTTATAAAAATGTGAGTTTTGAGCAAGAACTCGGAGTCTGATTTGGCTAGTTTGGTATGTGTAGGAACTGGTATCGGTCTGGCAGGACAAATCAGCGTACGGGCCAAAAGTTATATTGAAAACGCCGAGCTGGTGTTCAGTCTGATGCCTGATGGTTTTGCTCAGCGTTATGTTGAAGGGCTAAACTCGAATGTGGTCGACCTGCAGCAGTTTTATGCCCGTGAATATGAGATAAAAAGTCGCCGTGTTACCTACGAGCAGATGACTCAGGCCATGATGGAGGCTGTGATGGCGGGTAAACGGGTAGTCGGTGCTTTTTATGGCCACCCCGGAGTGTTTTCCTGTGTGCCGCACATGGCTATTCGCCGCTGTAAGGCTGCCGGAATTGACGCCTGGATGGAGCCTGGCATATCGGCAGAAGATTGTCTGTGGGCTGACTTGGGGATAGATCCAGGCCAGTGTGGTCATCAAAGTTTTGAAGCCAGTCAGTTTATGTTTTTCCGCCACCGACCTGATCCATGCAGTCATTTATTGTTGTGGCAAATCGCACTGGCTGGGGAGCATACACTGACCCGGTTTCACACCAGTCGGGATCGGCTGAAGGTGCTGGTTAAGCAGCTCTGTGAATGGTACCCGTTGGATCATGAAGTAGTGTTATATGAGGCGGCTTTTTTGCCAGTGCATGAGCCGCAGATTTGCCGGGTTAAGCTGCAGGACTTACCTGATGCACAGCTGACTCCGGTAACGACTTTATTGGTACCGCCGGTAAGAAAGCTTGAACACAATACAGAAGTACTGGCAATGTTGGGATTGACTGCGGCCGATCTTGCCTGAGATTTGCAATATAACAGGGTGTTTACAGACAGCATCAGCTGATACGGGATCTAACAAAAAAATAACAATAAGCGGAGAATCAAATGGCGACACTGAATGAGTTTTTAAAGCAGTTGGGTGAAGATGCGGCACTGCTTGAAGCATACAAAAAAGACCCTGAAGCTGTGATGCGTGCCCATGGTTTAAGTGAAGATGAAATTCAGGCCATACTGAGCGGTGATAAGAATGAACTCAGGTTGCTCTGTGGTGATGAGGAACATCAGACGTTTGTCATCATTCATCATGGGAATGATGGCGAATAAATGAAACGGATTTTTTTCATTGCGCTTCTGTTGGTGTCATCTGTGTATGCCGGTGATTCGACAGAAATTGATGCGTCTTTGAACGACATTGAGGAGCTATTACAAAAGTCTCCGGATGTTGCTCTGGGTAAATTGGATGTTCTGCTCAAGGAGCAGAGTCTGACCCGGGAGCAAAAAGCCCGGGTTGAAGTGTTTCGGGCTATTAATCACATGGTGCAGGGGGATTATGCCTCCGCATCCACTTTGCTTGAAGGTGCACTGACTCATACGTCAGACATCAAGCGCCGGGTTAAAATTCTTGGTTATTTGGCTACCGCCAAGTTGTTGCTGAAGCAATATGCCGATTCTTTAGCGTTTATCGGCGACATGCTTGCCCAAATAGAAGCGATAGATGACCGCGATATTCAACGCTATGCCTATATTCGACTTTCAAGCATCTACTACCAGATGGGGCTGTTTGAGCAGGTGGGTATTTATGCCCAGAAAGCATTGGCTCTAAGCACTGAAAGTAATGGTATGGATAATTGCCATTCTTACCTCTATATAGCCGCTTCATTGATGGAAGCAGGTCATTTCCGAAAAGCTGTCGATGCATTTGAAAACACCCGGTCTTATTGTTCAAAGAATAATTTGCCTTTGATTGTCGCTATGGCAAACAAAGGTAAAGGTTGGAGTTTTTTGAGAGATAAGCAAACAGAACCTGCGATTTCCTACCTGCAGCAGGCATTGGCTGATTATCAAAAGTTTGGCTATGAGCTTGAAATTGCCAGTACCCAAAGTTTGTTGGCCAAGGCATTCATGGCGGCAGATAACTGGAAAGATGCCGAAGCTTCAGCTGTTGCAGCGATAGACAAGGCTGCCGCTGAGGACAGGGCATTACGCGACGCTTGGGAAGTATTGGCTGCTGTCTATGCTCAAAAAGGTGATTTTAAAGCGGCGTTTCAGGCTCAGGAAAAGGAAGTAGAGCATGCCGATCGTATTGTAGACGAGACAAAAGCCAGGGAGATTGCCTATCAGGCGGCTAAATTTAATTTTGAAGAGCAGCGGCGGGAAATTTCGTTGCTTAACAGCGAGCGGGATGGGTATTTGGTTCGTCAGGAAGCCATATCCAGGGAGCACTCTGGCTCGCTGATGGCATCGACAGTGTTACTTGGTGTGTGCCTGTTTTTGTCGCTGTTTCTCGCTGCCGGGCTTGCTCAGCGCAATCGCTTCAGGCGATTGGCGCAAAGAGATGGCCTAACAGGCGTGTACAACCGGGCAACCGGACAGGACAAAGGCGAAAACGCTCTGGTGCGCTGTATGGCAAGAAAAGAGCCTGTTGCTCTGATATTGCTCGACTTGGATTTCTTTAAGCGAATCAATGATGAGTATGGACATGCTACCGGTGACTGGGCTTTAAAAAAAGTCGTTGAAGTGATCCGCCCCGAACTCAAGATAGAGCATATTTTTTCTCGAATCGGAGGGGAAGAATTTATGATAGTCCTGCCGGATTGTACTGGCATTATGGCTGCGGAGATAGCCGAATCCTGTCGGCAGGTTATTGCTGAAGTTGATACCCATTATTCAGGGCACAGGTTTACTCTTAATGCGAGTTTTGGTGTGACGTCTCTGACTGAGCTGGATTTGAGTTTGGATCCCTTGCTTTGCCGTGCGGATGAGTCGCTCTATTGCGCGAAACGTTTGGGGCGGAATACTGTTGTGTTGGATGGTGAGCCATATTCACCTGTGGTCATTGGCAATGCACCGCGTAAACGGGGTAATAAAGCCGCTGTAGTGGCACTTGATGAGATCCCGTCGCAAGTGAAAAAAAACGGCACTTAGCATGCTCCCGTTGCAGCGGCTGAGTGAGCGCATTTGCATTTCTCTACTTTGTTCTTTTGTGGATATGGGCACCGCATAGCGCTGTTCATCTTGTTGTCTATTTCACCGCTTCTTATTGCTTTAAATCTTCTTGCCACAGGAGGGTGGATGCAGCTTTCGCAATATCGCGATTTAACCTTGAAAACGTTTCGTGCTCAGTGAGAAATCTTAATGTGGCGCAAACTATCCGTTTCTTTGATTTGCCTCGGTATCCAAGCCGCTCATTTGGTATGTGTGCCTACCTGTTCTTTTCTTATCAACTGGTTTGCTCTACGTGGAACGTCTTAAGGCGTTAAGGGCAAATTTTCAGTAAAGAGTTCTGCATGTGCTCATTCCAGCTGCCACTCCAACTGCTTCCCTAATACAGTCGGCAATTTTTTTTGCAAAAAAATTGAAAAAAACTGAATTTTTTTCGACTCAACCAATTGTTGCCGGCTTGTTGATCTGGCTACGAACGGCCTGATGTTGTCTTCAAGTAAAAAAGCATTCTTTACGTTTACGTAATGGTAAGAGTAAAACGACTGTTTTAATTGGTGGCTTGGCTTTTGTTTTATTTTTAATTGAATCTAAACGATTTTTTGTGTTTACGCGTGCTGCAGTTCAAAACAATTCTTGATGATTAGACCAAAGTCAAATTACACAATTAAAGTAAATTTATCTTTACGAGTGGTAATTTAATTACGTTTATAGCGAGCATTTACGGTTATTGGTTATTTGGTAAGACAAATTTTATGAAATTAGGAATGGTTCAGTTTTTTGTTTGCCTATTGTTGTTATTATTCAATGTGTTGCGTGTTTGTTTTGTTTTTGGTCTTACCAATTTATCCAGAGTTTGTTGTGTGATTTATCATCGGGATTGCGGCTTTTTGACTGTTGCAATTACAAATGTTTGTCGTTAGTTTTTTGTCTGAAACGAACATTTGGCGGTTTTTTGTGATGTGTAATGAGCCAGCGGTACAGGCTGGTATCTGTTAACGCCACATACTGCAACAGCCGGAGACTGAGACAATGACAGAGCATATGTTGGATAACGAACAGATAACAAAAGGGCTGGAGATCACCGGTCATCAGGTTCAGGGCCAGGAAGATATATTCACCGAGGGTGCATTGGCATTGCTTGAGAGTCTGTGCCGTCAGTTTGCTGCTGAGGTAAGTGGCTTGCTTGATAAGCGTCAACAGCGCCAGGCAAGGATCGATAACGGCGAGCTTCCTGATTTTTTACCGGAAACCCGTGCCATTCGTGATGGTAAATGGTCAATCCGTGGCATTCCGGAAGATTTGCAAGACCGTCGGGTTGAAATAACCGGCCCGGTCGATCGCAAGATGATCATCAATGCACTTAACGCCAATGTAAAAGTCTTCATGGCCGACTTTGAGGACTCTCTGGCTCCCAGCTGGGAGAAAGTGGTCAGTGGGCAGATTAATCTGCGCGATGCTGTGCGGGGAACCATTGAGTTCACGGCACCTGAAACCGGTAAGCAGTATCGACTCAATGACAACCCAGCGGTATTGATTGCCCGGGTGCGCGGCCTGCATTTGAAAGAAAAGCATGTGCGTTTTAATGGTGTTGCCATTCCCGGCGCTTTGCTCGATTTTGCCCTTTACTTCTATCACAACTACCACCAATTGCTTGCCAAGGGTAGCGGCCCGTACTTTTACGTGCCCAAGTTAGAGAGCCATTTAGAAGCGCGTTGGTGGGCCAGGGTGTTTGCCTTTACCGAAGAGCGATTTTGTCTGCAGCCCGGTACCATCAAGTGCACCTGCCTGATTGAGACTCTGCCAGCGGTGTTTGAGATGGAGGAAATCCTCTATGAACTGCGCTCCAACATAGTGGCGCTCAACTGTGGTCGTTGGGACTATATCTTCAGCTATATCAAAACGTTGAAGAACCATCCGGACAGAGTGCTGCCAGACCGACAACAGGTGACCATGGATAAGCCGTTCCTTAGTGCCTACTCACGATTACTGGTCAAGACCTGCCACAAGCGCGGTGCCCTGGCCATGGGCGGTATGGCGGCCTTTATTCCTGCCAAAGATGCCGAAGCCAATCGATTGGTGCTGGAGCGGGTGTGCCGCGACAAGGAGCTTGAAGCCCGCAACGGCCATGATGGCACCTGGGTGGCTCACCCGGGGCTTGCTGACACCGCCATGTCTGTTTTCAACCAGTTTATTGGTGATGACCATTGTAACCAACTGCACATTACCCGAGACGTGGACGCACCGATCCTTGCCAGCGAGCTGTTGAAGGCTTGTGAGGGCGAGCGCACCGAGCATGGCATGCGTCTCAATATCCGTATTGCACTGCAGTATATCGAAGCCTGGATCAGCGGTAATGGCTGTGTGCCTATCTACGGTCTGATGGAAGATGCGGCCACAGCCGAGATCTCACGCGCCTCAATCTGGCAGTGGATCCGCCATGGTAAGAGTCTGTCAAACGGTAAGCCGGTGACCAAAGCATTGTTCCGCGAGATGCTGGTTGAGGAGCTGGCCAATGTTAAAGAAGAGGTGGGCAGCGAGCGTTTTACCCACGGCAAATTCACTCAGGCGGCTGTATTGCTTGAGGACATTACTACCAGCGACGAGATGGTGGAGTTTCTCACTCTGCCGGGTTACGAGCTGCTGACCAAACAACACTAATTCGCAACTGAAACTATTGAACATCTTACCCGCCACACCAGTGGCGGGCAGATCCTGACATCCCTAAGGAGAGTTACCATGAGCAAGTACATCAGCCGCCAGGAACAAATTGATGCCCTGAAAAAAGACTGGGCCGAAAATCCACGTTGGAAGGGAGTGCGTCGTCCGTATTCGGCCGAGGAAGTGGTTTCACTGCGTGGCTCCTTCGTTCCTGAAAACACTGTGGCTCAGCGTGGGGCTGAAAAACTGTGGGAACTGGTAAACGGCGGTGCCAAGAAAGGTTATGTCAATTCCCTCGGCGCCCTGACTGGTGGTCAGGCCGTACAACAGGCCAAAGCAGGTATTGAAGCTATTTATCTGTCTGGCTGGCAGGTTGCTGCCGATGCCAACCTCGCTGGTACCATGTACCCGGATCAATCTTTATACCCAGCCAACTCGGTGCCTGCTGTGGTGGGTCGCATCAATAACTCATTCCGCCGCGCTGACCAGATCCAGTGGAGCAATGGTGTTGATGCGCAAGACGAGAAGTTTGTCGATTATTTCCTGCCTATCGTAGCTGACGCCGAAGCTGGTTTTGGTGGGGTACTGAATGCTTATGAGCTGATGAAAAGCATGATTGATGCCGGCGCTGCTGGTGTGCACTTTGAAGATCAGCTGGCCTCGGTGAAAAAGTGTGGTCACATGGGCGGTAAGGTGTTGGTGCCTACTCAGGAAGCGGTACAGAAGCTGGTTGCAGCCCGTCTGGCGGCAGACGTATCTGCCGTACCTACTCTGGTGATTGCGCGTACGGATGCCAACGCGGCTGATTTGCTGACGTCTGACTGTGACCCATATGATGCGGACTTCATCACGGGTGAGCGTACCAGCGAAGGCTTCTATCGCGTGCGTGCTGGTCTGGATCAGGCTATCGCCCGAGGCCTGGCTTATGCACCTTATGCCGACCTTATCTGGTGTGAAACAGCCAAGCCAGATTTGGAAGAAGCCCGTCGCTTTGCCGAAGCTATCCATGCGCAATATCCGGATCAGCTGTTGGCCTATAACTGTTCGCCATCGTTTAACTGGAAGAAGAACCTGGACGACGCCACCATCGCCAAGTTCCAGCAAGCGCTGTCTGATATGGGCTACAAGTATCAGTTCATCACACTGGCCGGTATTCACAATATGTGGTTCAACATGTTTGACCTGGCTTATGACTACGCCCGTGGCGAAGGAATGAAGCATTATGTTGAGAAGGTACAGGAAGCTGAGTTTGCTGCGGCAAGCAAGGGCTACACCTTCGTCGCACATCAGCAGGAAGTAGGGACAGGTTATTTCGATAAGATGACCAATATTATTCAGGGTGGTGCATCCTCGGTGACCGCACTTACCGGCTCTACTGAAGAAGAACAGTTCCACTGATTTTGTTGTACCACAGCCTTTGCTGTGTTTTCCCTCCGCGCGGTGTTCCTACGCGCCGCGCGGAGTTTTTTAGCTAAGCTGAAATCTTCCCATCCTTTTGTTGTTTCTAACCACGTTGCTTGTGTTTTGCGGCCTTTCATGGGCCGCTTTTTTTATTGATGGGGCAGCGATGGATATTTGACCTTATGCACAAAAGTTGACGCTGGGTGGTCGCGTTGACGGCAAATCCCTGTCTATAATCGAAAAACACTTTGTTAACACGTGGCTGAATCTTGAAAATCGGTGGCAATGAACCTAAAGGGGCCGATTACTGGACCAAGAGAATAAGTGAGCAGGAAATGCCTGCCCTGTGTTCTACAGTAAAAACCCTGGAAAAACTGGCCAAGGATGACGTGTCTTCCATGGCCATACTCGGACGCAGTGTTATGCACGACAATGCGCTGACGTCCCGTATCCTGCGAGTAGCAAACAGTGCTACCTATAACAAGGGCATCAGCCAGGTTACCACTGTGAGCCGTGCCGCTGTGGTATTGGGTTTCGATACCATTCGCAATATCTGCATTACTGCAAAGCTTCTGGCCAGTTTGCTCGAGAATAAAAACCTGACTCCCGGCGTATACCAGAGGTTATTAAAGTTGATGGCACGCTCTTTTCAGGCGGCCATGCTGGCCAGAATGATGTTGGCCGGCCATGATGAAGAAATGCAGGAAGAGGCTTTTATTGCTGCGCTTTTGTATCATCTCGGTGAAAGTGCGTTTTGGAGTATGGGTGGGCCACTGGCAAATGAGCTGGATAAAGCTTTGGATGGGGTGGATGATCATGTGGCCACCCTTTCTTTGGTTCGGGAGCATCTGGGCACGAGTTTTGGTCAGCTCACTCAGGGTATAGCCCGTCATTGGGGGCTGGGTGAGGTGTTGATTAAGTCACTGAACAACCCCGATGAACGCATGCCCGAAATCCGGGCAATATTCGTGGCCAATAAATTGGCGCAGGAATTATCTGAGCCCTATCCGGATCTGGCTGAATTGGAAAAGCGGGTGAAGCAGGGCGCCGAGATGATGGGGCTGAAACCTGAAGAATTTAAAAATCGCGCTATTCAATGCGCCAATGCCACCCATAAGTTGGCGGAAGCCTACGGCGCCAAGGAGTTGATTGAGTTTTTACCGCAAACAGAGCGCTTGCTGGAAACCCAGGAAAGCCTTAATGCCGGGCGCTGGCGTGAAGCGGACGTGTCATTTCAATTGAGAAAGCTAAAAGAGTTAACAGGCTTTGCCATAAATAAGGCTGATATCAACCAGGTGATGCAAACGACTCTGGAAGGCATATTGCAAGGGGTGGGAGTAGACTCCTGCGCTGTGTTGCTCCTGTCTCCCAGCCGAAAAATGCTGCAGCCCAGAATTGTATTGGGTGATAACAGTGAAAAAATTAAACGTGAATTCATTGTTGATATCACAGAGCCAACTCATTTATTCCGACAAGCAGTGGAATTAAAAACGCCGATGTGGATTGACTCTCCAGACTCGCCGCGCTGGCGACTTCAGCTGGATGAGCAGCTTAAAAAGTCCGTGTCAAAGCAGGGTTTTTTATTGGCTCCTATGATGGTCGATACCAAGGTGATTGGCGTTTTTTATGCTGACCGGGGATTATCCGGTAGAGGGTTCGATGAGGAAGAGTTTGATAATTTCACTCACTTTACACAACTGGCGAATGTGTGCTTTTCGGCATCGGTCAGGCAATAGCCTGCTGCCAATATTTTCCGATGAAAAAGGCACCTGACGGTGCCTTTTTCATATGTTACTTTTTTTGCATCAGTTGTTTTTCAAAAGCCATAATGGTGCCGGTAACTTCTTTGGCAACTTCGTTGGGTACGGGAAAACTCAGATGGTATTGCAGTACCTGCCATCCTTTATTGGTTTTAATCATGGCTCCGGTACCTCTGGAGTGGCCGTATTTGTCGTTATAGAGAATTTCATCGAATAGCAGTGTATCGCCATGCTCGATAAATTGACGTGATTGGGGTTTATAGTCCCAGCCGTTGGTCGGTAAAGCGTAGCGGCGAAATTCATCCATGTTCCACCGCTCTTCGGCAGCGGTACCAAGAAATACGGCATTGTCGGTATAGATGGCGAAATAGGTTGGCCAATCGGCCTTGGCGGCCGCACTGTGCAGTGTATCCAGTACTTTTGCAGCTTCAGCCTGCTCCTGAATACTGCCAAGGGTAAAGGGTGACAGTATAAGAGCTGCAATCAGAAGTGTGTTTTTTATCATTTTGTCGGTCATCTGTTGTGGTGAGCTGTTATTTGAGTTGGGTTTACTTTTTCAAAATATCACCGCCATTGAGCGGGATCCAGTCTATAGTAATTTGCCAATTCTTGATAAAGCGCCGGATGAAGCGCTGAAAACTCACGGGATTTGCTAAAGAACACTTCAGTAATCACCGCAAAGAATTCTGCCGGTTCTGTGGCACCATAATAATCGAACAGGCTTGGTGAGCCCCATTGAGCCGCCTGACACAATGAGTCATATTCCCGCTGCATAACAGATGACCAGCTTTGATAGCGTTCGGTACTGGGTAAGGGCGGTGCGCCATCGGCTCGGCCATCTTGCTGGTCTAATTGATGGGCAAATTCATGAAAAATGACATTAAAGCCATCAAAAGGATGGGCGCAGTCCTGTGCTATGTCTCGCCATGAAAGCAGCACCTGTCCCTGATTCCATGACTCCCCTGACAGCAGAGCATGCCGCTCCCATACTACGCCTGCGGCGTCCTGCTCGCTGCGATTGACATAAAAAGCATCGGGGTAAATCAGTATTTGTCTCAACCCCGGATAAAAGTCTGTGTCACGATTCAAAAGCAGCAGACAGGCGTGTGCGGCAATGGTTACCCTGACTTCGTCGTTAATCTTGAAACCGTTACAGCCAATAAACTGCTTTTCCGCTACAAAAACGAGTATTTTACGTCTCAATTCCTGCTGCAGGTGGTCAGGCAACTGGCCATAGGCAAACACTCTGCGTTTCAATATGGCTCGCCAGGATGCGGGAAACGGACGTCGGGCAATACCTTGTCTGCGCTTGCGGATGCGCATCGGGTTGCTGGCGATCCAACAGATAGTTGCCAGCCCAAGCAAAGTGATGACGAAAAGTGCTGACATGGCATTCCTGAGCGAGGGTTTCTACAACAATGGGGGCTGGGGAAAACTAAATCAAGCGGGCGCACTGAGTTGTTTACCACCTTATTGCGGACTGTTATGACGGGCAGGCATGGCTAAACAGGTTACTGGCCGGGCTGTTGATGATGTTTGAGGGTGACTGCAATCAGGACTGCTGGTCACTGAGCTGCCCGGTTGGTGGTGTCACTAATATTATCTCTGAACAGTTTCTTCCGCGGCTTTTGGCCAGATAAAGCGCCTTGTCGGCGGTATCAACCAGTTCAGTCGTGCTCATCATGGAGTCTGCTGGCAACAGGGCTCCACCGATGCTGATGGTTACTACACCTTCTTTGCTGTTTTTGTGGGGGATTTCCAGCTCCTCTACCGCCAGTCGGATGTTTTCTGCAATATCGACCAGAGATCCCCAGTCACAGATGGGTAAGAGCAGAACGAATTCCTCACCGCCATAACGGGCAAAGGTTTCTCCGTGTCCGTGTACCAGCCTGCGCACTGTACTCACTACGGCTTTCAAACAGGAATCGCCGGCAATGTGGCCATAGTAATCGTTGAATTGTTTGAAAAAATCCAGATCAAACATCAGCAGTCCCAGACTGCTTGTCATTGTCTTGGCAGCCGCCAGTTGCTGATCAAAGTAGCGCCGGTTATGGATGCCGGTTAACCCATCGATTTCGGAAATGGCTTTAACCTGAGCGGCATAACTCTTAAGCGTCTCCAGGGAGCTCATCATTTGCTGCAGTTCCAGGTTGTCGGCTTTGGGCAACTCCGTATCCAGTTTCTCGTTGGCAATGTCATTCATGGCGTTACGGGTTGCAATGACAGGTTTAATTATGCCCTTGGCAATGAAATGCCAGTTAGTGAGCCAAATGCAGCCACAGTAGAGCAGTCCGGCTACCAGTATCAGTACCAGAAAGGCGATGGCATCACGCTTAAGTTCTATACCGGCGACCTGGATATTGGCGTCCCTGAGTCTGAATTGATTTTGAAAAAAATCCGCACTGGCCTGGGCTCGGAGTGATTGTTCTTCCAGATGGCTGTAGACGATTTGATAGCGTCGTTGCAGGTTCCTGCTGAGTTCAAAAAGATTATCCTGACCTATCATTTCGTTGCGCAGCTGCGAAACCCAGTTGGCTGCTCTTTGCTGCTCACCGGCAGAAAGGGATTGTATGAGCGACTCCATTTGCAACAGCTCACGCAGCCCTTGCCTCTGTAATAGATTGATTTCACGAGCATCTGAGTTGGTTGCAGCCCTTTGAAGGGTGGTGAACAGTCTTTCTCCGGCATACATAATAGCGACGCTGGCGCTATGATTTTCCAGCGCCTGGCTCAGAAACTGATGGTCACGCCGTGCCAGTGCCTGGTGTGTCAGTGTGTCTTGCTCTGTGAGGATGTTACGGTATTCTTTCGAAAAACTTGTTTGCAATACAGTGACATTATGCGACAGGTTGTCCATTTGCCGCCTTGCCTGCAGCAAGTCCCGCGTCAGGGTATCCAGCCTGGGCAGTTTGGTCAGCATCGTTTCCTGAACGGACGCTTCCTGGCTTAATTCCTGAGCTGCTGCGCCATCAGGGTGGCGCTCTATCAGATCGCGTGTTCCTCTTTGCAGCAACAGCCATTGTGACTGCATGTCACCAAGCAGATCCTGCCGCTGGCGTTCATCGGTAAAATTTTGCAGTTTGGCTATCGTAGTTTGCAGTTGTTCTGCCTGGCGGATCTGAATCATGGCCAACCGCACCGCTTCCAAATCACCGCTCACCATGGCATCGACTTGATGCTTCAATGATTGGGAGATTGTCACCGCGATAAAAACAATACCCACCGTCATCAGAAAGATGAGGTAGAACACCATGGTCAATTTTCGTTTAAGGCTTTGTAAAGGCTTTATTGTCGTCATTTTGCCAAGGCCGCTGTCTCACCAAAGGTGTTTTGTAACCTCAGAATGGTTTGGTTCAGTTCGCCAAATAGCGCTGCGGCTTTTTCCGGATTTCTGCTGACCGCAAAACAGCTGCGAGTGAGTTCTGGATATATCTGCCCCATCGAGGTGCTGGTGAAATGCCCAAGCTGATTGACATCGTTGTTCCAAGTCAGATTTGCCTGGTGACTGGCGAGAAATGCACCGCCTATGGCTTTCAGCTCCGGTGCCTGAAAGTCGGGATGGGTTACAACGTCCATCCGACAGGGATTGCCGCCGCCCATGGCATAGTCATATTGTGCCTGATAAGACCCCATATATTTCAATAGCCAATAGGCGGCCTCAGGATTGCGGCTATCGTAGCTTACCGCAAACGCGTAAGCCCCGACGTAGGGTTTTCCGCCCGCAACCTGGGCGACATCCAGTATTGCACCTTCAATATGCTTTTCAACAGCTGATGATTTATACCACAGATTATTATAGGCAAAGGGCCACATTGCGACCCGGCCAAACGCGACTGCCTCTGCTGCTTCATTAAATGCAAAGGTGTCATCAGCCGGAACTGCAAAGCCTTTTAATTCATTGTACAGGGCGGCCACTTTCAGTTTTTTCTCCATGTTGAGGGACACATCAAAAT
Source organism: Shewanella sp. (assembly GCF_041630135.1). GTDB lineage: Bacteria > Pseudomonadota > Gammaproteobacteria > Enterobacterales > Shewanellaceae > Shewanella. The sequence continues at coordinate 55,385 of NZ_JBFKLW010000007.1, read as the reverse complement.
GCGTCAGCGCTCCGGTTTTACTGTAAGCAGGAGAAAGCCAGGAGTCTCCTTCACTCCATAGCATGGCTGAAAACTCATCGTTGATGTGGGGTCTGTCACCGGACATTAACGCAACACCGTAAAAGGGGGCATTCAATCGTTTCCCTGCAAGGCTGTCACCGGCACGACGGGTAAAAAAGGCAGCAGTATCTCTGAGCTGCGTCAGCGTTTTTGGTGGTGCGAGTGGATAGCCAAATCGTTTATTGAAGGCCTGCTGTTCTTCCGGGTTATCGAACAAATCTTTACGGTAGTGGTTGCCCATCACGTAATTGTTATACGGGATGGCATGTACCTCACCCCGATAGGACAAAATATTCAGCAGTGCAGGATAGTAAGGTTCAAGATATTGGTTTATTGCTCTGGCACCACCGGGATCATAAAGGGTGGCCAACTCTTCAAGGGGAACCGTATAGCCATTGGCAGCCCACTCTTTGGCCCAGCCAGCCTCCATGGTCAGTAAGTCATAACTGCCACGGGCGTTGGTTAATGATTCCTGTTGCAGGGTAAACATATTATCCAGTGTTGTGCTGTACACCCTGACTTCAACACCTGTTGCTTCGCTGAACCTGGGCAGCATTTGTTCTTTCAGGTAGTCGGTCCAAAAACCGGTTTCTGCTACTAAAGTGATGGGGGCTTTGTTTTGGAGGGGAGGAATTTGGTCCAGTGAAAAATCGGCCCTTACCGGGCAGTTTAACAGGCTTAGCAGCAGTCCCATAATGCCAATTCTATTGAATAACTTCATATTGTTGCCCTGAAGGATTCTGCCGGTTATGTCACTCGGCGGGGTGAAGAAAGCAGTGGTGCGCCTTCCCTGATGGCTAACTGGATTATGTACCCGAGGGGGTGGGAATGCCAGAATTAGGGGAAACAGCAGTAAAAAAAGCTGGCAGCTCAAGGATTAAAAACGTTCCATGCTGCCAGAAACCGGGGAGGATAATGCGAATGAATTGGATTGCAGCAGGAGTCTGATTGGACAAACCACTCAGCTTGTTCCTGACTGCTCGTTCTCAGGCTGCTTTCACACAGCGACTGCTGGGGTGAAAATCGGTTAGTCTGTCTTCAGTATTTGCTCAAGTTGCTTACGCTCGGTGCTGCTGAGCCGATAGTGATGTTCAATTAAAAAGCGTAACAGCTTGGACTTTGCCATATCGCAGCCGCTTGCCATTTCTGCCAGCTGGGTAATTGCCGTTTCACCTAAGCTGAAGGTTGCTTTGCGAAAAGGCCCCTTACGGCGGGGAAGCTCTGGTCCATTGGATGCCGGTTTTTGCCGCCGTTCTTCGAGAGAGATGACCGCAGCCTTGTGTTTGGGCAGCCCCATTGCATATCGATTGGCGCCGTCAATGAATTCATCTATGAATTCGTCGATTGTCTTTTTTTGCTGTATTTGGCCGTCAGACCGCGTAGAGTTTTTCTTGAGATCTGCCAGTCCCATAATGTCCCCTCATTTTGCTTATCTGAGCTTGCTGCAATTGGTTGCGTACTTCGGTAACATCGCGTGCCTCAAGCAATTCACAGGCGATGGCACGGATTTCATCGGCGGCTTTGCCGTTGGCTTCGATTTCAATTACTGATAATCCAGATTCTTCACTGTCATCATAGATATTGCGGCAGTAAGTGATGGCATTCAGTACATGGATGTCGTAAGTGCGGCAGACCTCTTTGGCCTCAATTATCCGATTGGCCTGGCTGGGTAATGTAGGGCACTGGGTGATAACGAAGGACGCACGCATCTTGGGGTTAATCATCATACAGGTGGCCACCACATCATCCATGTGACTCACGGTTTTTAAGTCACGGCGCTTGGGGCGCAGCGGCATTAAAATATGAGAGGCTACCGACATGGTGGCGCGAAGTGCCAGATTGTCCTGACCACCGCAATCCACAATCACATAGTCATAGTGTTGTTCCAGGCTCAGCAAATCATTGCGGATTTTGCCGTAGAGTTGCACACAGTTGATGGCTGGCAACTTGGGATTGTTGTTGCGGGCCTGGATCCAGTCTGAGGTGGTACGCTGGGGATCACAGTCCACCATGATAACTGAACCACCACATTCCTTGGTGAGAAACACCGCGATATTTTGGGCGAGGCAGCTTTTGCCACTGCCACCTTTTTCACCGCCGACCAGAATTATCATATTATTGCCCCTTCATTTAACCCGTGAGTCCAGCCTCACTGGTCATTGCATCCGCTAAGCTAGTGCCAATCTAAATGTTGGTTTAACTCTGGTCAATTACCTGATTTTTGACGTTTTTTTTATATTGTCATCCTGTCGGAAGTCTGACGCTGATGCTGAAATTGTCAAAAAAACGACGTCGGGGGCTTCTCTCAGTCACAGATGTTAAAAAGTCTTTAACTACAGAGTGTTAAAACATTGTTGGTGCATGTGAACTGTTGTTTTTGGGCGGGATTTAGTCGATTTCCGTGGCTGCGGAATGTCTTTATATTCCACGGTGGAATTAAATTATTGGATTTAATTGCTTAATGTTCTAGTTGTGGCGGCGCAGATTGTTTCTGCCATTGTTAGGCTAGAGCCCCCGTTCAGAGAACCGACGGAATATATGGACCCCAAGTTATTGAAAGATGCCGTAAATAGAAAGATGCCCTTTGGAAAATATGCCGGTCGGCGTTTACTTGAATTACCAGAGCCTTATTTGGTGTGGTTTAAAGCCAATGGATTTCCACAGGGGCGGCTGGGAGAGGAGCTGGCTTTGGTGTATGAAGTTAAACTCAATGGTCTGGAAGCCATGTTAAGGCCATTGCTGGATGACTGAGCCTGGCATTGTGTTGCTATTCCATGTTCCAGTGCTTACAACATTCAGCCCGATAGTTAATGGCACACAGCCCTCAACATTCGATGCGAACTACTTATCCATACTCTGTTAGTATTCAATCACTATGTCTGACTTTGCCACTGCCATCACCGCTGTAACCTCTTCTCCTGTGCCTGCTTTGGGCAGGCGCATCCGCCGCTCAGTACCTCTGACACCGGGTCTGCTGAACGAAATTGCCGTCCTTTATCACAGCGCCGTTGCTGCCCTTGCCGGTATGGACTACAGCGAAAACCAGTGCCGAGCCTGGAGCGGCGGGGTGCGCAACTGGCGTTACTGGCGCGCCCGTTTGGCAAGCAGTTATGTTCAGTGGTTAAGTCTGGATGGCAAGCTGGTGGGCTTTATTGCCTGTGAGCTTCGCTTTACTGAGCGCGGTTATATCAGCCACTTATATGTTGCGCCGCCATATCAGGGGCAGGGTGTTGCCACTGAGCTGGTCAGGAATTTAATGAAAGCAGCGCCAGAGCTTGGAATTGTGCGTCTGAGCACAGACGCCTCCCGGGTATCCAAAGCGGTATTCGAGCGCTGCGGCTTTACGCTGCATGGCCGCAGCTATCAGCAAAAGTCAGCCGAGGTATTTGAAGGCTTTCAGTTATCGTTCAAGCCCGCTTTTTATGTGGATGCCATGCAAGCCGCTGATGTGCCTGATATAGCGCGGCTGTTTCACCAAGCGGTGCAGGGGGCGGGCGAGTTTTACAGCGCCGCTGAGCGCAGCGCCTGGTCACCTGCGATTCGCTGTGATGCTGTGTGGCGAGCGCGCCTGGCACCGACCCGAGTGTGGGTAGCCCGTAATGACAGCGGCCTTGCCGGTTTTATCAATCTGTTACCAAAGCAGCAGGGTGAAGCTGAAATAGATTGTCTGTTCACTAACCCCAAGCTGGCACGAGCGGGCGTGGGCAGTGCGCTTTATAAGGTGCTCGAGCAGACTGCGCGGGCACTGCAGATTAAACGGCTAACGGTCGAGGCTTCTTATTTCGCCAGACCCTTCTTTTTAAAGCAGGGCTTTAATGAGAACCGCCGCAACGAGCATCCCCGTCACGGCGAAATTTTGGTGAACTTCAGTATGGACAAGCTGCTTTAGCCAAGGTGGCTGATATACGACAGCTGCGGCAACATTTCTTCGGTAAAACCACCGTGTCGTTCAATAAAGCGGATAAAGGCGCCGGGCAGGGTGAGATTGGGTACCGGCTCCTGCCAATGGCACAGTGACAGCGCCTGATAGCCCTCTTTCCCCGATGCGGTGTAGGCCGTCGACACTCCAACGTACACCTTGCCCGCTTCAACCGGCACCCACAGGCCCCCCTGGCACAAGGTGAGCGACAGAATTCGCTCGCCCTGAGCCCGTCTGCCATCGTAGTGGTATTTAAGCCCAAAGGTGTACGGGAAACTGCCGGCACCGGTACCGATGACACTGTTGTTGGTGGCACTGTTAATGGCTGATTCCAGCGCTTCAATCAGGTAGTGGCCTTCGATTGCGTATTTAACCAGTGGCAGCTCAAATGGCAGCAGACGACCGACTACATCGGCCAGGGTGATTTTGCCCTGACTCATGGATTGACGTACTCCGCCGGCGTTGTGCAGTGCAAATTGTACGGCACCATCTAAAATGCGGGTTTCTTCATACATGGCACGGCTGACCCAGGGGGCAACCTCGCTGCCGTGGGGAAGAGATTTGCTTGGCAGACGGGAATGAATAAGCTCGCGCGGCACCATGGCCAGCACCTGATGATCGAGTGCGGTAATGGCAGGGCGGAACTCCTTATCAATTATTGCCTGCATGCGGGGCTCGGCCTCACACCAGAGGATCCCCGGATGCGCCTTCAATTGATTGAGCGCCTCGGCTCTGAGCTCTGCATCTAAGTTATCTATCAGGGGATGTTCATCGAGCATCAGGTAATTGCCCCCGCCAAGGTGGGTCACCTGACCTGCCTTATCAAACTCTATGCGGGCAAGGCCGATGGTTTCAGCATATTTACCAGCATGGAGAATGGGCGTGTTGTTGACCCGCTCGCCCCAGGGCACGCAGGGCAATCCGAGATTGGTAAAATCACCCATCAGTGTGTGGCTGTGGCCGCCCACAATCAGACTGATGCCATCCACCGCAGCGGCCAGTTTACGGTCGCCATCCAGCCCCAGATGGCTGAGCACCAGAATATGATGGATCCCGTCGGCTTTCAGTGCCGCTACCGTTGCTCGGCAGGTTTCTATGGCATCCAGGAAGCTGGTGTCGGGATCGGGTCTGGCGATAACCTGCATCTGGTCGAGGGTGATGCCAACAATAGCCATCTGCTTATCGCCAAGTGGCTTTTTCAGCACCTGGGCACAGCCGCGCTGTTTATCGTAGTGCAGCAGATTATCCAGGTTTGCCAGCGCAAAGCCCTTGGTGGGATCTTCTGCTGATAAATCCATGTTGCCTGCCAGCATGGGGAATTCGATAGCATCGATAAAGCGGTGCAGCGGCGCGTTGCCGCTGTCGATTTCATGGTTGCCCAGCACTATGGCGTCGGGCCGCAGCAGGTTCAGCAGTCTGGCATTGGCTTTGCCGCGGAATTCATTGAAATACAGGGTGCCCTGGAAGGTGTCGCCGCCATGGAGGAATAAAAAGGGCGTATTTGCCGCTTCGGCCTCGGCTCGGGCATTGGCAAGCACAGTCGCAAGACGGCCGTAGCCGCCGCTGTGGGCGGCAACCTTGATGGGCTCTCCAGCGCCGCTGACTTTGAGTGTCAGCGACACGGGATCGAAGTTACTGTGGCAATCATTGATATGTGCCAGTTGCAGTGTGTAGGGAGAAGTCTGCAAAGAAAAAACCTTAACCTTATAAAAAAACTTGCCCGGCATCAGACCGGGCAGAGGATTATTGCTGTTCGTTGTCCTGATCGTCCGACAGGCGTATGCCTTTTTCTTTCATCCGCCGTTTCCACAGCTGCCGCGCGAGGCGTTGCATATCAATGGCAGGATCATTTAAATCGACAATCTCGAGTCCCAGCATGGATTCAATAATGTCCTCCTGGGTCACCAGACCCTGGGCTGAGCCATACTCATCAACCACTACGGCAATCTGGGTATTGCGCTTAATCATCAGTTCCAGCAGCGGTAACACTTTTGCAGTTTCGGGCACCGCCAGCAGGCTGCGCTTGATACTGGCAAGATTGGCATCCGGTGAATCATGGGCACCCAGCAGAATATCCGTCCGTGTAACAAAGCCCTGAATATCATCGGTATCATCACCGTAAACCGGCAGACGGCTGAAGGGTTTGACAATGTATTTATCAACAAACTCTTTCTGGGTCATGCTCATGGGCACAGAAAACATCACAGTGCGCGGGGTCATGATGGCGGTAACCGGCATTTCCTTAACCGACAGGATTTGGGTCAGAATGCGTGACTCCTGAGCATCCAGTTCACCGGATTCATGGCCCAAACGCGCCATGGCGCTCATTTCCTGACGTATGTACTGGCCTTCTTCGCCCTTGCCCAGCAGCTTGGTTACTTGCTGCGACATCCAGATCAGCGGTCGGGTGGCTCGCTCCATCCACAGCAGCGCCAGACTTACCGAAGGCGCCAGACTGCGCCAGTAGTTGGCACCAATGGTTTTGGGGATGATTTCAGAGAAAAACAGAATGATGAAGGTCAGTACCGCTGAGAACACGCCCAACATTTCATCGCCAAATACATAGGCAGCCTGGGCACCGGCAACGGCGGCACCCACGGTATGGGAAATGGTGTTCAGGGTGAGAATCGCTACCAGGGGCGCTTCAACGTTATCTTTTTGAGCCCGCAGGCGTTTGGCCGCGGCGGCGTTATCCTGTTCGAGAGATGCAATATAACTTGGGGTGACGGATAACAGAACGGCTTCAAATACGCTGCATAGAAAGGACACGCCAACAGCAACGATTATGATAATAATGAGGGTGACCATATAAGGTACAAACAACTCCATCGTTTAGGTCAATATTGACCGGCGGCAATGGTAACACAGACTTCGTCTGGCTGCTGGCGAAATTGTCGCTGCATCGGTATAATTCGCGACCCCCCGGGTGGGAATAACTGGTTTTTGAGGTTTGTCTGATGAGTGAAAAGAAGATCAATTTGCTGGACCTGGATTTACAGGGACTGAAAGCGCTGCTGACTGAAATGGGGGAGAAACCCTTCCGGGCTCAGCAGATCATGCAATGGATCTATCATTTTGGCGTCAGTGACTTCAGTGAGATGACCAACATCAACAAGGTGCTGCGCGGCAAGCTTGAAGCGCGCTGTGAGATAGTGGCGCCTGAAATCACCAGTTACCAGAAGTCCTCCGATGGCACCATTAAGTTTGCCATTAACGTGGGTCAGGGCCAGGAAGTGGAAACCGTGTACATCCCTGAAGATGACCGCGCTACACTGTGCGTTTCCTCCCAGGTGGGCTGTGCTCTGGAATGTACCTTCTGCTCTACTGCCCAACAGGGATTTAACCGTAACCTTACAGTGGCAGAAATTGTTGGCCAGATATGGCGGGTTTCTCACTTTCTGGGTTTTCAGAAAGAAACCGGCGAGCGCCCGATTTCCAACGTGGTGATGATGGGCATGGGCGAGCCTTTGCTGAACATGGCCAATGTGATCCCCGCCATGAACATTATGCTGGATGATTACGGTTTCGGATTGTCCAAGCGTCGGGTTACCCTGTCAACCTCAGGTGTGGTGCCAGCACTGGATAAGCTTGGCGATATGATTGATGTGGCGCTGGCGGTCAGTATTCACGCTCCCAATGATGAATTGCGGGATGTGCTGGTGCCCATCAACAAAAAGTATCCGCTGCAGCAGTTTCTGGCTTCTATCCGAGGTTATCTGGAAAAATCCAACGCCAACCGTGGCCGTGTGACGGTTGAATATGTGATGCTCGACCACATCAACGACAGCACGGATCAGGCCCATGAGCTGGCGCAGCTGATGAAGGATACTCCCTGTAAAATCAATCTTATCCCCTTTAACCCCTATCCGGGTTCGCCTTATGGCCGTTCATCAAACTCGCGTATTGACCGCTTTGCCAAGGTGTTGATGGAATACGATCTGACAGTGATTGTGCGCAAGACCCGCGGTGATGATATCGATGCCGCCTGTGGTCAGTTGGCAGGTGATATTCGCGATCGCACCAAGCGTTTGGCAAAAAAACGCATGCAAGAAAGCCAGATTTCGGTCACAATGAAATAACTCATTGTTTGCACAAATAATAGGTTTGAGCATGAAGCAAGGATTGCCATTATTATCTGTAATCTTGGTACTGTCTGCGACTGTGTCAGGGTGTGTTACCGAACAAACCTACTCGGGAACAGATACCCCGGTTTCAGAACGCAGTTTTGACAAGGTTGGCGCAGCCAAAGAGCGAACCCAGCTTGGGCTGACCTATTTGCAGCGCGGTAATATGGAACAGGCCAAATTCAACCTCGACAAAGCCATGAGCTATGCGCCGGAGCTGGAAGAGGTGAATGTGGCCATGGCTTACTACTATCAGACGGTGGGGGATGTGCCCCGTACTGAAGATGCTTATCGCCGAGCAGTGCGTTCCCGTGATGCCAGTGGCGATTCCATGAATAACTTCGGCGTGTTTTTGTGTCAGCAAAAGCGATTCGATGAGTCCGAACAAATGTTCCTCAAAGCCATCGAACAACCGAATTACAACCGTACTGCATCAAGCTATGAAAACCTTGGCATTTGCAGTCGTGATGCAGGCCATATAGAAAAAGCGCGACACTACTTTGATATGGCGCTAAAGTATGACCCGAGGCGCGTTTCCACCCTGCTTGAGTTAACAGAAATTGCTCTTGAAATGCAGGATTATTTGGAAGCAAAACAGATGTTGGAACGCCTGCATTCTGTGGTTTCCGATTCACCACAAAGCCTGGCTTTGGGAGTCGAAATCGAACGCCAACTGAACAATACCGATGCCAGCAGCCGTTATGGCATTTTGCTGCTGGCTAAATATCCCGCTTCACCAGAAGCCAAAGCTTATCGGGCCAGTCTGAATCAATGAGCGAAGAATTGAACGTTTCTTCACAAGAACCACAAGAAGTCCCGGAAACCAGTCTGGGTGCCATCCTCAAAGCCGCCCGTGAAGCGCGGGGCATGTCTGTCGCCGATGTTGCGACGGCTTTGCATTTGCGGCCTTCCATAGTGAAAGACATCGAAGCTGATGACTTCAGTAATATAGGCTCGTCGACCTATGTTCGGGGTTACGTTAAAAATTTTGCCCGCATTGTTGATGCGGACCGACAGCAGGTAGAAGCCTGTCTGGCGCGTCAGGTTGCCAGTGTGAGCCAACCTGCCATGCAGAGTTTTTCCCGTAAAACGGTACGGCAGGCACGTGACAGTCGTTATCAAATGGTCACCTGGCTGGTGCTGATAGTACTTATTGTGTTGATGATATTCTGGTGGTTACAGACCAGTAAGTTTTTCAACAGTGCAGGTGTCGACTTTTCCCACCCGACGGCTGAAGAAGTTGAGGCATCCTCAGACACTGATATGACATCAGTTCCTGTGAGCCTCCCTGGTGTGGCAGAAATGGAAGCCCCTGAGTCTGTCAAGGCAGACGATAACGTTGAAGCTAAAGATAATTTACAGGCTGAGAGCGAAGCGACGCTGGAAACGAATCTGGCTCCGGCACTGCAAGAGCCGGTGCAATTGCCAGAGGCGCAACCGGTCCAATTGCCTGAAACAGAAACCGCAGTTTTACCTGACACGCCTGCTTCAATCACTCAGGACACCTTGGCGTTGGCGCTGAGTGCTGATTGCTGGATCCAGGTGAAAGATGCCTCAGGTAAGGTACTGTTCTCTGAGCTGCGTAAAGCGGGTCAGTCGCTGAATATCAGTGGCAAAGCGCCTTTCAGTTTAATCCTGGGAGCCCCCCAAGCCGTTACTGTGACTTTTAACGGTGAAACTGTCGGCCTCAATGAATTTTCCAACGGCAAGGTGGCCCGTTTCACTTTGCCGAAAAACGGTTAAGCACAAGGCATAAGAAGTATTTGACCATGTACAACGAGACCCCTATCAAACGTCGCCCCTCCACCCGGATATACGTGGGTAATGTGCCCATAGGCGATGGTGCGCCTATTGCCGTGCAGTCGATGACCAATACCCGCACCACAGATGTGGCAGCCACGGTGGCGCAAATTCGTGCGCTGGAAAAAGTGGGTGCAGATATTGTTCGGGTGTCCGTACCTACCATGGATGCGGCTGAAGCCTTCAAGCTGATTAAGCAGCAGGTGCAGGTGCCGCTGGTGGCCGATATTCACTTCGATTATCGTATCGCCCTTAAAGTGGCCGAATACGGCGTAGACTGTTTGCGTATTAACCCGGGTAATATCGGTAACGAAGAGCGCATTCGCTCAGTGGTTGATTGTGCCAGGGATAAAAATATCCCCATTCGCATTGGCGTCAATGGTGGCAGTCTTGAAAAAGACCTGATGGACAAGTACAAGGAACCCACGCCCCAGGCGCTGCTGGAGTCAGCTATGCGCCATGTGGATATCCTCGATCGCCTCAACTTTGATCAGTTCAAGGTAAGTGTTAAGGCATCTGATGTGTTTCTTGCCGTGGAGTCGTACCGACTGCTTGCCAAACAAATTCGCCAACCGCTGCACCTTGGCATTACTGAAGCAGGCGGTGCCCGCGCCGGTGCTGTGAAGTCCGCTGTGGGTCTTGGAATGCTGCTGGCTGAAGGTATCGGCGATACCCTGCGTATCTCGCTTGCCGCCGATCCGGTGGAAGAAATCAAAGTGGGTTTTGATATTCTCAAGTCGCTGCGTATCCGTTCCCGTGGCATCAATTTTATCGCCTGTCCGTCCTGCTCCCGTCAGGAATTCGATGTGATCAGCACCGTAAATGAACTTGAGCGTCGCCTTGAAGATGTGACCACCGCTATGGATGTGTCCATTATCGGTTGTGTGGTGAACGGTCCCGGCGAAGCTCTGGTATCGCACCTGGGACTGGCCGGCGGTCATAAGAAGAGCGGCGTGTACGAAGACGGCGTGCGTCAGAAAGAGCGTTTTGACAACGAAAACTTAGTGGATGCTCTGGAAACCAGAATCCGTGCCCGCGCGGCGCTGATGGAAAGTCGCATCCCGGTCAAAGACGCTGGCAGCGACTGACCCCGCGGTTTTACCTTTGACCGCCAACCCCCTATAATGCGGGGCTCCTTTTGCCATTGAATGTGGTGAAAAGTGCTGGTGGCGATACGCCAACAGTTAGAATTACTGATTTTTAAGCTATCCAACGAGTCGATTACAGTGGCAAAACAGATCCAAGCGATTCGCGGAATGAATGACATTCTGCCAACCCAGTCTCCCGTGTGGCAAAAACTCGAAGGCGTTCTGCGCGAGAGCGTAGCCGCCTTTGGTTACAGTGAAATCCGCACCCCCATCGTGGAAAGCACCGATCTTTTCAAGCGCTCTATCGGCGAAGTCACCGACATCGTTGAGAAAGAAATGTACACCTTTGAGGACAGAAACGGCGACAGCCTGACCCTGCGCCCCGAAGGTACTGCCTCTACGGTTCGCGCCGGTAACGAGCACGGTTTACTGTACAACCAGGAGCAGCGCCTGTGGTATACCGGCCCCATGTTCCGTCATGAGCGTCCGCAAAAGGGGCGTTACCGCCAATTCCACCAATTTGGTGTGGAAGTTTATGGCATTGCCAGCGCTGACATTGACGCCGAAGTGCTGATGCTGTCCAACATGCTGTGGCAAAAGCTTGGCCTGACAGAGCACGTAACACTCGAAATTAACACCCTGGGTGACAGCGACGAGCGTGCCACTTACCGCGAAGCCCTGATAGCCTTCCTCGAGCAGCACAAAGACAAGCTCGATGAAGACAGCCAGCGCCGCATGTACAGCAACCCACTGCGGGTGCTGGACACCAAGAATCCTGAGATCCAGACCCTGCTGGCCGATGCCCCCAAGCTGATGGATTACCTGGGCGAGGAAACCAAAGCACATTTTTCCACTTTGTGTGAACTCTTGCAGGCCGTAGGCATCCAATACCGGGTTAACCCCCGTTTGGTGCGCGGGCTGGATTATTACAACCGGACTGTGTTTGAATGGGTCACCGATAGCCTTGGGGCTCAGGGTACTGTGCTTGCCGGCGGTCGTTACGATGGTCTGGTCGGGCAGCTTGGCGGTAAAGATACTCCGGCGGTGGGCTTTGCCATGGGCCTTGAGCGCATAGTGCTGCTGATGGAAACTCTGGAACTGGCTAAAGATGTACCGGCAGCAGTGGACGTGTATGTGACTGCCATGGGTGACAGCTGTGTTGCAGCGGCTTTTGCCATCGCCAACGAGCTGCGTCAGGCCATGCCCGGTGTGCGTATTATGAGTCACTGTGGTGGCGGCAACTTCAAGAAGCAGATTAAACGTGCCGACAAGAGCGGCGCAGCGGTAGCCCTGATTATTGGCGAGAACGAACTGGCCGAGGGCAAGGTGGCCATCAAGCCACTTCGCAACGATAACGAACAACAGCTGGTGGCCCGTGAGGCGCTGGCACAAGCAATCAACGAATTGATTTAAGTCCCTCTACGGGGATGGATTACAAGGGGACGTGCGCGTGGAAATTTATAGCACAGAAGAACAACAGGTAGAGGCCATCAAGAGCTTCTGGAAAGAATACGGTACTTCCATCGTGGTAGGTGCAGTGGTCGGCCTGGGTGGTCTGTACGGCTGGAATACCTATTCAGATATGAAAGTGTCCAAGGCCGAAGCCGCCTCTGTGGCATACCAGCAGCTGAGCGTTAACCTTGCCGACGAAGCGGCGCTGCTCAAAGCAGCCGAGAGCTTCAAGGCCGAGCACAGCCAGGCCGGTTACGAGCTGCTGATTGAGCTGATGGTTGCCAAGAGTGCCGTTGATGCCAAAGATTTTGCTAAAGCAGAAGAATCGTTGAAAAAAGTGATTGCTGCAAAAGACGCTGCGGCGCTTGGCAGTGTAGCGGCACTGCGTCTGGCTCGTATTCAGGCAGAGCAAGGCCAGCAAGCCATCGCACTTTCGACTCTTGATGCCGTGACAGATCCCGCTTTCGATGCCCAACGCGAAGAAATCAAGGGTGACATTCTGGCAAGCCAGGGTGAAACCGATAAAGCCAAGGCGGCCTATCAGGCGGCCATGGATAAAAGCGGCATTTCAGCAAGTCCGATGCTGAAGATGAAGTTGGATAACCTGAACCAGGCATAAGGAATTCGCCGATGAAGTCTTGGTGTAAAAACCTGCTGGCCGCTGGCCTGAGTTTGGCTGTGCTGTCTGCCTGTTCTTCCAACGATGTGGAAGAAGAGCCGGTCAGTGAACTGAAAGAGCTCAATGCGAGTGTATTCCCGCAAATTAACTGGAGCACAAGCGTAGGGGATGGCGTAGGCGACTACTATTCCCGTCTGCGTCCAGCAGTGGAATACGGCAAGATTTATGTGGCAGACCGTGATGGTCTGGTGGTGGCATTTGAAGAAGAGACCGGAAACAAGGTCTGGGAAGCTGACTTCAGTAACCTGTTCAAAGACCGACTGCTGGGTAAAAACAAAGGTGCCCGTATTGCGGCTGGTATCACAGTTGCCCGCGGTAAGGTGTTTATTGGCGGAGAAAGTGGTTTGTTAGGCGCTTTGGATGCCGAAACCGGTGCTGTGGTTTGGAGCGCTCAGGCCTCAGGTGAACTGTTGTCGGCACCAACCGTGGGTGACAACACTGTAGTGGTCAACGCCAGCTCGGGTTCACTCGATGCCTTTGATGTGGACACAGGTGAAAAGCGCTGGAGCTATGAAAATGCCTTGCCCAACCTGACCCTGCGAGGCACGGGTTCTGCGGCTTTCCTGGCGGGTGGTTTCTTTGTAGGCACCGCAGATGGCAAAGTTGCCGTGGTGATCAAGGAAAATGGTCAGGCAGCCTGGGAGCAAGCCATTTACACACCCAAGGGTGGTAATGAGTTCAGCCGCATGGCCGATGTGGATATGACACCACAGGCCGTAGGCGACAACCTGTATGCGGTGAGCTATAACGGTAATCTGGTATCTATGGAGATGCGTTCCGGACGCATTCTGTGGACCCGTAAATATTCGAGCTTCAATGAGCTGGCAACCAGCGGGGTTCAATTGTATCTGGTCGCTGACAATAGTCGCGTCTATGCAGTGGACCGTCGCAACGGCCTGGAGCTGTGGAGTAATTCAGAGCTTGCCAACCGTGAACTCACCTCGCCGGCTGTGGTGGGTAACTACCTGGTGGTGGGTGATTTTGAAGGTTACCTGCACTTTATCGACCGTAACGACGGCACCATTGCCGGTCGTATCGAAATCGACAGCGATGGTCTCTACAGTCAGCCGCTGGTCATTGATGATAAAATATACGTTCAGGGCCGCAGCGGCAAAGTGGCTCGCATAGTACTTCCTTAAGTCAAGGTTCGACCTTGCCAAGCCCCCGGAAGTACACTTCGGGGGCTTTTTATTGAAAAGATTGTAATAGAGGCAAACACATGATCCCAGTAGTGGCCCTGGTGGGTCGCCCCAACGTGGGCAAATCGACCCTGTTCAACCGACTCACGAGAACCCGGGACGCCTTGGTAGCGGACTATCCGGGGTTGACCCGCGATCGCAAATACGGCCGCGCTTACCTGTCTGGCTATGAGTTTATCGTGGTGGATACCGGTGGTATCGATGGCACTGAAGAAGGCATCGAAACCAAAATGGCCGAGCAGTCGCTGGCGGCTATTGAAGAAGCCGATGTGGTGCTGTTTATGACCGACGCCCGTGCCGGTTTGACCGCAGCGGATCTGGGTATCGCCCAACACCTTCGCAGCCGCGAAAAGGTCACCTTTGTGGTGGCCAACAAGGTGGATGGTATTGATGGTGATTCGGCCTGCGCTGAGTTCTGGCAGTTGGGGCTTGGTGAGGTGTATCAGATGGCGGCGGCTCAGGGCCGCGGCGTTACCGGTATGGTGGAATACGCGCTGGCGCCTTTTGCTGAGGCCATGGGCATTACCCGTGATGGTGAGGAAGAAGAAAGCACTTCCGAGCGTTTTTATACTGAAGAAGAAGCCGAAGCTGAGCAGCAGCGTTTGATGGAACAGCCCATCAAGCTGGCGATTATCGGTAAGCCTAACGTAGGTAAGTCGACTCTGACCAACCGTATTCTCGGCGAAGAGCGGGTTGTGGTATACGACCAGCCCGGCACCACCCGCGACTCTGTGTACATTCCCATGGAGCGCGAAGGTCGTCAGTACGTTCTCATCGACACCGCCGGTGTACGCCGCCGCGCCCGGGTACATGAGGTCATCGAGAAATTCTCGGTGATCAAGACCCTTAAAGCGGTTGAAGATGCCAACGTAGTGCTGCTGGTGATTGATGCCCATGAAGGTATTGCCGAGCAGGACCTGGGTCTTCTGGGTTTTGTGCTCAACGCCGGCCGCGCACTGGTGATTGCGGTGAACAAATGGGATGGCCTGGATCAGGACGTTAAAGACAGAGTTAAAACTGAACTTGACCGTCGCCTTGGCTTTATCGACTTTGCCCGTATTCACTTTATCTCGGCGTTGCATGGCACTGGTGTGGGCCACTTGTTTGAGTCTATCGAAGAGGCATATGAGAGTGCTACCCGCCGCGTGGGTACCTCAATGCTGACCCGTATCATGCAGATGGCACAGGACGATCACCAGCCACCAATGGTTAATGGTCGCCGGGTGAAGCTCAAGTACGCCCACGCCGGTGGTTACAACCCGCCTATTGTGGTGGTACACGGTAACCAGGTAAGCAAGCTGCCTGACTCTTACAAGCGTTACATGATGAACTACTACCGCCGCTCACTGAAAGTGGTGGGTACGCCTATCCAGCTGCGCTTCCATGAAGGCGATAACCCGTTCGAGGGCAAAACCGAAAAACTGACTCTGAGTCAGGAGCGTCGTCGCAAGCGGATGATGAGCCATATCAAGGCCAAGAAGTCCTGATAGCAGCCATTCAGCAAAAAGCCGGGCATTGCCCGGCTTTTTTGTACCCAAATTTTGCTGTGACAGCCTCAGATTAGTCGGTAAACACCTGGATCACTTCGGCGCTGAAGCGCCCCGATTTAAGCTGGGTTTCTACTTTGTCACCCGAGCTTAAGTTGGCAGACGATTGCAGCACCTTGCCATCGCTGTCCTTGGTAATGGCGTAGCCCCGTGACAGGGTGGACAGCGGCGATACCGCTTCGAGCTGATGGGCAACCTGTCCAAGGCGGCTGTGGGCGTCTTCAAGGGTGTCTTTCAGCGCGGCGTGCAGCCTTGCATCGAGATAGCCAAGGCGCTGGGCTTCAAGACGCAGCTTTTGTGCCGGAGACTGGCGCTCAAGCCTTGCTTTCAGTCTCTCGAGCAACATGGCTTGGCGGGCAAGGCGTTTGTCCATGGCAGCGCCAAGGCGCAGTTCAAGCTCATCGAGGCGCTGAATTTGCTGCCCCAGCGCCCGCTTGGGGTCGTGTCTGTCGAGCCTTGCCTGTAAGGCGGCAAGCCTGGCCTGGCTGCCAAGCAAATAATGACGCCAGCTTTGTTGCAGACGCGAGAAGGTGGCCGCCAGCTTATGGCCTTTATCACTCTGATCGCCTGAAAGCAGCTCGGCACCTGCCGAGGGGGTGGGGGCGCGCATGTCGGCTACATAATCGGCGATGCTGGTGTCTACCTCGTGGCCCACGGCGCTCACTATGGTCAGGGCGCTGTTGTAGATAGCATGGGCCAGGGCTTCGCTGTTAAAGCACCACAGATCTTCGAGGCTGCCGCCGCCACGGGTAAGCAGAAGCACATCCACCTCCAGCCGCGCATTAGCAAGCTCAATCGCGCGGATGATTTCCCTGTCAGCGTCTTTGCCCTGCACTGCGGTGGGATAAATCACCACCTCTATGCCCGGGTCCCGGCGTTTCAATACATGCAGTACATCGCGTATGGCGGCGCCGGTGGGGGAGGTGATAACGCCAATGCGGCGAATGGACTCAGGCAATGGCCGTTTGGTTTCCAGCGCAAACAGACCTTCGGCGGCAAGTTTCATCTTCAGCGCTTCATACTGTGCGGCCAGCATGCCGTCGCCTGCAGGGAACATGGCATCAATCAGCAGCTGATAGTCACCTCTGGGCTCATATACGCTGATGCTGCCACGCACCAACACCTGCTGGCCATTGGCTGGGCGAAAAGTGACTGTGCTGTTGCGGCCTTTGAACATGGCCGCACGAATTTGCGAGTGGCTGTCTTTTAAGGTCAGATACCAGTGGCCGGAAGAGGGGGAAGAGTAATTGGATATTTCGCCGCTGAGCCAAATCCGGCCCAATTGCCCTTCCAATAACTGCCGTACTTCACCGTTGAGGCGAGAGACGGTATAAACATCATTTTTAGGGGCTTGCATTGAAATTTCCGGGCAAATGGTAATTTTTCACAATTTTGCATTTACCGCTCCCCACTTGCAAGGTATAATGCCGCCGCAATATTTCACCTCTACTTATCCTACCCAAGGGGAGATGTTGCAATGCTACGTTTAATCAAAGAAGCGCTGACTTTTGACGATGTGTTACTGGTCCCTGCGCACTCTACAGTCCTCCCTAATACCGCAATCCTCAAGACTCGACTGACTCAAAAAATCGAGCTCAACATTCCTTTGGTGTCTGCCGCCATGGATACCGTGACTGAAGCGCGCTTGGCAATTGCCATGGCTCAGGAAGGTGGTTTGGGCTTTATTCATAAAAACATGAGCATCGAGGCACAGGCTGAAGAAGTTCGCAAGGTAAAGATTTATGAAGCCGGTGTGGTTCAGGATCCTGTTACCGTGACGCCAAGCACCACGCTGGCTGAGCTGCGAAAACTCACCGAGCGTAACGGCTTTGCCGGCTACCCTGTGGTGAATGAAGCCCATGAGCTTGTTGGTATCATCACTGGCCGTGACGTGCGTTTTGTGACTGACTGGTCCAAAACCGTACAGGAAGTGATGACCCCGAAAGAACGTCTGGTGACGGTTCCTGAAGGCACCAAGCTGGAAGACGTGCAAAAGCTGATGCACACCAACCGTATCGAAAAGGTACTGGTGGTTGATGACAGCTTCTGCCTCAAAGGTCTTATCACAGTAAAAGACTTCGAAAAGGCTGAGCGTAAGCCAAACGCCTGTAAAGATGAGCTGGGTCGTCTGCGTGTGGGCGCAGCTGTAGGTGCCGGTGCCGGCAACGAAGAGCGTGTTGATGCCCTGGTGAAAGCCGGTGTTGACGTACTGCTTATCGACTCTTCCCACGGTCACTCTGAAGGCGTGTTGCAGCGTATTCGCGACACCCGCGCCAAGTACCCTGAACTGCAAATCATCGGTGGTAACGTGGCCACGGCCGAGGGCGCGCTGGCGCTGGTTGAAGCCGGTGTCAACGCGGTGAAAGTCGGTATTGGTCCAGGGTCTATCTGTACCACCCGTATCGTAACCGGTGTGGGCGTGCCACAAATCACCGCGGTGTCTGACGCTGCTGAAGCCGTGAAGCACCTGGGTGTACCTGTGATTGCCGACGGCGGTATCCGCTTCTCCGGCGACCTCGCCAAGGCGCTGGCTGCCGGTGCTTCGTGCATCATGGCAGGCTCTATGTTTGCCGGTACCGACGAAGCCCCGGGTGAAACCGAGCTGTATCAGGGCCGTGCTTACAAGTCTTACCGCGGCATGGGTTCCCTTGGCGCCATGAGCCAGGGTTCATCTGACCGTTACTTCCAGAGCGATAACGCCGCCGACAAGCTGGTACCCGAGGGTATTGAAGGTCGCGTGCCTTACAAGGGCAAGCTCAAGGAAATCATTCACCAGCACATGGGCGGTCTGCGCTCCTGTATGGGCCTCACCGGCTGCGCTACCATCAGGGAATTAGGCGAAAAAGCCCAGTTCGTGAAGGTGACTTCAGCAGGTATGGGTGAGTCCCATGTGCACGATGTGACCATTACCAAAGAAGCCCCCAACTATCGTACCGGTGGCTGATTGAAAAGGGCGGCTCCGGGTCGCCCTTACTGTACCTGATGTCCGGGCCTTAGGGCGCCGGAACAAGATAAATGCCAAACAAGATAAAGGTTTTCCATGAGCAACATTCATGAGCACAAGATACTTATTCTGGATTTCGGCTCTCAGTACACTCAGCTGATCGCCCGCCGTATTCGTGAAATCGGTGTGTATTGCGAACTCTGGGCCTGGGATGTGACCGAAGCGCAGATCCGCGAATTTGCCCCTAACGGTATCGTTCTGGCCGGTGGCCCTGAGTCGGTAACTGAAGAAAATTCACCCCGCGCTCCCGAGTACGTATTTAACGCCGGTGTACCTGTGCTGGGTATTTGCTACGACATGCAGACCATGAGCGAGCAACTGGGCGGCAAGGTTATCCAGGGTGTTGGCGAGCGTGAGTTCGGCTATGCCCAGGTTGAAGTGCTGAGCGACAGTGCGCTCTTGCGTCACATCGAAGACGGCATTTCCGATGCCGGTAAGCCGCTTTTGGACGTGTGGATGAGCCACGGCGATAAGGTATCTGCCATCCCCGAAGGCTTTGTAGCCGTCGCCAAGACCGAAACCTGTCCGTTTGCTGTGATGGCCAACGAAGAGAAAAAGTTCTACGGCGTACAGTTCCACCCCGAAGTGACCCACACCCGTCAGGGCAAGCGCATGCTGGAACACTTTGTGATGGACATCTGTGGTTGTGACAACAAGTGGCAGCCTGCCTCCATCATCGAAGACGCGGTAGAGCGCATCAAGGCTCAGGTGGGCGACGATGAAGTGATCCTCGGCCTCTCCGGCGGTGTGGATTCATCTGTGACAGCCATGCTGCTGCACCGCGCCATCGGCAAGCGTCTGACCTGCGTATTCGTTGACAATGGCCTGCTGCGCCTCAACGAAGCCAAGCAGGTAATGGAAATGTTCGGCGACCACTTTGGTCTCAACATTGTGCACGTGGATGCTGAAAATCGCTTCCTCGAGGCGCTCAAGGGTGAAAACGACCCTGAAGCCAAGCGTAAGATCATTGGCCGCGTATTCGTGGAAATCTTCGACGAAGAAGCTTCCAAGTGCGTAAACGCCAAGTGGTTGGCCCAGGGCACCATCTACCCTGACGTGATTGAATCTGCAGGCAGTGCCACCGGTAAAGCCCATGTGATCAAGTCGCACCACAATGTGGGCGGTCTGCCGGATGACATGGAGCTGGGCTTGGTAGAACCGCTGCGCGAACTCTTCAAAGACGAAGTGCGTAAGATTGGTCTCGAACTCGGCCTGCCATACGACATGCTCTATCGCCACCCATTCCCTGGCCCGGGTCTTGGCGTGCGTGTACTTGGCGAAGTAAAGAAAGAATACTGCGACCTTTTGCGCCGCGCCGATGCCATCTTCATCGAAGAGCTGCACCGCGCCGATCTGTACAACAAGGTCAGCCAGGCGTTCACCGTGTTCCTGCCGGTTCGCAGTGTGGGCGTGATGGGCGATGGCCGTAAGTACGACTGGGTTGTGTCGCTGCGCGCCGTGGAAACCATCGACTTTATGACTGCACACTGGGCGCACCTGCCATACGATTTCCTTGGCCGCGTGTCCAACCGCATCATCAACGAAGTCGACGGTATCTCCCGCGTGGTGTACGACATCTCCGGCAAGCCACCTGCCACCATTGAGTGGGAATAACCGGTACTGGCTGGCAACGGCAGGCTTTATACCGCCTGGTAGATGGAATTACAGGGTACCCTGCTCAACGTGCTAACCTGAGCCTGTAATAACTTCGCAAGGATGCAAACATGTTACCGTTGCCGGTTGGCAGGGAAGCCAGCCCGAGTGTCGGCGCACCACTGCATGTGCGCCATCGCCCGGAGCGCACCCTTCTTTATCAACTTTCGGCTCGTGGCTTTATTGCGATTGTTGAACAGCATCTGAGTCAGAGCCAGTGGCTGGCCGGTGAGCACTACAGCATGGCTGACAGTATGCTGACGCATCTTACCCGAATGCCGGTACTGGATGAGCATAGGCAGCTTATTCCGGTGGAATCAGCCTGTGCGGATTATTTACAGCGGGTTAGGGTAAGAAGCTCCGCTTGGGTGCTGGCGGAGACTTGATATCTTTAATACTTACATGCATCTGGCATGAGGTTTAGTTACTAGCAATTCAACATGGAGGTTAGACAATGACGTTTAGGGATTTGTTCACGCTAAATACGGAAGCAGCGGCACCGGTTATTCAAATCATCAGTCACGAAACCCTGCGTATTCGCGCTTGCTGCATTCAGTCTGCCACAGACCTGAACAGAGACCTCTACGTATGGAACATGCCCCAGGGCTTGAGAAAATACGATTTCGAAGACGATTCCTGGGAATCGGAGGATGAGGGTGAACAGCCTCAGGAAGCTCTGGAGTGGCTGGTTAAATCTTCGCAAGACCAATCTGGATTCATCCTGCTTCTGGAAGACTTCCATCATTTCCTGAATGAGCACACCCTGACCAGCCGCTTGCGAGCGTTTGCAATTGCAATTGCCAGCCGTGAAATCAATAACGTCACTGTTGTGCTCTCCCAACCTGCTCCGCTGCTGCCTGCAGAGTTGGAGAAAGAGGTGCAGGTGATGGAAATGCCATTGCCGGATGCCGATGATCTGAAAACTCTGATGCTTCAGGCCAAGCAGCGCTATGAATTGGATGACAGGGATTATCAGGAGTCATCCGCTCTGATCGAGTCTGCGCTGGGTCTGTCCACCAGTGAGGCACAATTGGCTTTCTCAAAGGCTGCTTGCCAGTTCAAGCGCCTGACCGAATCTGAAATCCCTTTTATCGTTAAAGAAAAAGAGCAGGTGATTCGCAAGAGCGGACATCTGGAATACTTTCATCCGAAAGCCACGCTCGACGATATCGGCGGCCTGGACAACCTCAAGTCCTGGCTGAACCGCCGTCGTCAGTCGTTCACCAAAGACGCCCGTGATTTTGGCCTGGAAACCCCGCGAGGGGTGTTGCTGCTGGGTTTGCCGGGCACAGGTAAAAGCCTGGCCGCCAAAGCAGTGGCGAATGCCTGGCAACTGCCTCTGTTGCGACTGGATATGGGCAAAATCTACGGCGGTATTGTGGGGCAGTCGGAGGCTAATATCCGTTCGGCACTACAAACTGCCGAAGCGCTGGCACCCAGTATTCTCTGGGTGGATGAAATCGAAAAAGGTCTGTCGGGCATGCAAAGTTCTGGTGCCACAGATGGCGGTACGACATCCCGCGTACTAGGTACTTTTCTGACCTGGATGCAGGAAAAAGAGAAACCGGTGTTTGTGGTAGCGACCGCTAACCATATCGCCCAATTACCACCCGAGCTGTTGCGTAAAGGCCGTGTCGATGAAATCTTCTTTGTGGACCTGCCGGTGCAGCAGGATCGCAAAGACATTATCTCTATTCATCTGAAACGTCGTAATCGTCTTGATGATTTTACGCAAGACGAATTGGATGAGCTGGCGCTCGCCAGCAAGGGCTTTACCGGTGCTGAACTGGAAGAAGCCGTCAAGGAAGCCATGTTTCTGGCTTTTGATGAAGGCCACCAGTTAAACAAGGACGATATCCTCAAGGCCATTCAGGCCACCTCTCCACTGTCATTTACTATGGCGGAAATGATTCAGGATACCCGTGCCTGGGCCAAGGGGCGCGCTGTGGCTGCCAGTTCTGCCGAGCCAGAAGCTCTGGATACTTCCAACAGTAAAAAACTCCGTCTTAAACAGGAAGGTGAAAACCCTTTCGTGAAAAAATAATCTGGATAGCTTGTTATGGAAAACCCGTTTTTTACTGCCCTTGAACAGGAAGGCTTCAAGGCTGCCACACTGGCCAGCCAGACCAAGAGTGTCCTGACGCCGTTTATGAATTACCTGAATAACAGCATCAAGGCACTGGAGAACAAGGAAGTCAGCTGCGAATGGAAGCCTGTCGCCAACAAGCGCTATCAGCTCAAGCCTGACAAACGTATCTGGCAACTGTTGCCGGTGAGCGAAATAGAAGTAGTCGTCGGCAAGGAAGGCTGGTTTGAGATTCTTTCTGTCGATGGTGATCTACCCAATGCTGATTTTGACCCGGATGAGAATGACCCTGTTCTGCAAGGAAAAGGCAAAGGACGACGAGAGACGGGTATACCCGACGGTGGTTATAACGCCTCGGAACATCAGCTGTATTTGCCCGACCTTGAGTTAGATGATGACCCGATATTATGGAGTGGTTATCAGCTGGAACTGCGCCCGTTAGCCGTTCAGCTGGACCAGCTAGCGTCGGTTTATATCGACGGCCAGCCATGTAAGGTTACGAAGCAAACTGACGCTCGTCTGGTTCTGCAAGGTCATGTGAAAGCGAGCAGCAAACTGTCTATTGATGGGCAAGACACGCCTTTCACCCTGATCAAAGGGCTGGATGAATCCCGGCTTAAACAATGGCATGGCAAATCTGAAGGTAATGGCTGGCTGCTGTTTTCAGAGGCTCGTCCACAGCTGGATGGCCATAAGCTGGACGACATTACAGATAAGCAACTGGCTGGGCTGAATTGTGGGTACTTTCAAAGTCAGGGGCGGTCCCTGCAAAGTGATCACTGGGAACTACGTGTAGAGGGTAGCAAACAAGCGCAAAGCCTGATACTGGAAAGTCGTACTAATCAGGAGTTCAAGGATACCGACTCTCTTATATGCCCTGAATTTCCAGCTCTCTGCTGGCAACTGGAAAAAGCTCGGGTTGAAAAGAAATGGATTCAACTCATCGAAAAAGAAGGTGGCGATGATACAGGCAAATCCGATCTGGATTACTTCTTTGGCGATAACCAGAACCTCAAAATCCTCGATTCTACTCAAGGCAAGTCTGATGATGGCTTCCGTGTACTTGAGGTTCGACAGGATGAGCGCCAGATCCTGCTGGCCAGAAATATCAAAGGCAAGAAAAACTGGAACAGCGAGTATCCCTCACAACATGGGAAAACATCTGAGATTCGCGTCAGCGTAGACACCAGCCAACTCAAGCGCCAGAAGGATGCCATCAAACAGTTGATGAATCGCCCTTCAGCAGGCCACTGGCCTCTGATCCAGATATTGCAAAAGCCTGAGCAAACTCGTTGGCCGGATGTGCGATCTGTGCAAATCCCGGAGTCCGGTTGGAAAGTACTGACAGACCCGAACTTCGATGGTTGTGATCGTCAGCGCGAGTTTGTCGCCAAAGCCTTGGCTAACGAAGATTTCACTATTTTGGATGGCCCACCAGGGACGGGAAAGACCACAACCATTCTTGAATTGATCATGCAGCTGGTACTGCAGGGTAAGCGTGTTCTGCTATCGGCTTCTACGCATGCTGCGATCAACAATGTGCTGGAACGCATCAAGGAAAATCCAGCGCTGTCAGCACAGATATTTCCGCTGCGCATCGGGGATGAAAACAACGCCATCGGCGTTGAAGAATACCAGTTCGATAATCTGCTCAGCGGCCTTCAGAAAAAACACGGGTGTGAGCAGCTCAGCAAGCAGCTGATGGTAGATTCTTCCAATCTGGTTTGTGGCACCACCATAGGTATTCTGAGACTGTTCAAAGAGCGCGAGGTGTCACTGGATATCGGCGAACCGCCGTTTGATGTGATGATCATCGACGAGTGCAGTAAAACTACCTTTCAGGAATTCCTGGTGCCTGCGCGCTTTGCCAAACGCTGGGTATTGGTAGGCGACGTGCGTCAGCTATCACCGTTCACCGATCGTGAGCAGATTGTTGCCAACCTCGATAATTTGATGCTGGTTCCGCCCAAAGGCAAAACACTATCTGCAGCAGTCCAGCAAGCCTGCTTCCTGCTGGAGGAGCTGCGAGGTGACCATCGGAATCCCTATTCCCATCCAGTGTTGGTGACTGTTACCCGTGACGTTGCAAGTGCATTGGTTGCAGAAATTCGAACACGTACTTCGCTGCCAAAACTTGCCAAGGGCCTCGATAACCTGTTGGTCGTAACGGCAAACGCAGGACGTGATGCAGATAGCCATCAGCTTGGGCTGAAACAGATCCAGCAGAAGCCGGATCAACTGTATCGCCACAGTTTATGTTTCGTCGAAGAAGGTTGTCTGGGCGAACTGACGGGCTGGATTCCGGACGATATGTTGATTCTGCATCCCGATTGGTGCCGCACGTCCCAAGCAGCGCAGCATAGGGTTTCAGGAACGGTTTGTAAGTCGTTCAAAGTTAAAACCTCTGAATACACGGATACCGTTCATGTTCATAAAGAATTGCTCGACCGTATCGACAGCACTAAATGGTCGGAAGAAGTGTGCTGGCGTCTAGAGCGTGAGTACTGGCTGCGATTATCTGCCAACCAGAAGCAGAAAACCGGTTATCTGGAAGATACACTGGAACGGCTTTTCCCCAAGTCAGTATCAGCTGATGGCCGTATTCATATGCTCAAAAATATCGCCTTCCCATCGATTCTGGAGGCGTTGTCAGGGGATGGTCTGGTCAAACGTAAGAATGATGATCCAACCACCTTGAATCAGGGTTTTGATGCTTATGAAAAATCCCAACGCTACACGACGCTAACCTATCAACATCGTATGCACCCTGATATATCGGTATTCCCTCGGCAGCAGTTTTACCCCAAAGGTGTTCTGGCGGATGGAGGCAAAACGACTTCCGACAGAGCATGGCAATACACAAGGTATGAGTCTCGTAATATCTGGCTGGATGTTCTGGGAACCACATTGCGGGGCAATAGTAACAAGCAGGAAACTCAGGCTCTGATGGCTGAGCTGAAAGCGTTTTGTGATTGGGGGCAAGGCAAAAGCAAAAACAAAAAAGGCGAAGCCTTCGACGTTGCGATTTTGACCTTCTACAAAGGTCAGGAAAAAGCCCTGCGGGAAGCCCTTCAAAAGCTGCCGGGTAATGCCAATCGTTATGCGCGGTTTAATTTCAAAGGCATATCGATCAAGTTGGCGACGGTGGATTACTTCCAGGGGCAGGAAGCGGATGTGGTGTTCTTATCGATGGTGAATACTGATCGTGATGGCTTTATGGACTCACCCAACCGACTAAATGTCGCCATTACCCGTGCCCGCTATCAATTGGTGATTGTGGGGCATCATGAATATTTCTCTCAGCGTTCCCGCACGCTGGAGCTAAAGAAACTCGCAGAATCCTGCCATGTTTCGACTGCAAGTAGCACACAACAGTCGCACCATCATGCAGGTAAGAAAGGGAAGTCTCATTAATGAGTGGCAATCAAAACAACAAAATGAAGTCGTTAGCGGAACATAAAGGGAATGCTCCAGCAGATGCTGCTAATCAATCCAGGCCTGGCAAACATGCTGATAGTAAAGCAGGCTCGCTAGCCTTAACGCTCAGCAGAACCGTTCAGCTGAAACGCTTTCCCATCATCGCCAGATGTACGTTTTTGCGGAAGCGCCCCGATCTGGTGTCCTTGTTAAAGGGCGTTCAGAACAATCCTGCCGATGTTCCTTCTCGACTGAAGGTGTATCTAAAACGGGAAGCGCTGTGGGATGAATCAGGCATCTCGGATAAAGGCCAGCAAGTTATAGATAGCGGCCTGTTCGAAGCCAAAGAGCGCGGTCTTTATCATATCTGGTACACAGATAATGATCCGTTGCTGAGAACTCGTCCGGTCTTGATGCAGCGAGATACGGCGTTCTTTGATCCCAATATGAAAGGCTGGAAAAAAGGAGCGGACGCAGCTCGGTCAGAATTCCAAGTAAAGCAGCCTGTAAAGCTGAACGTTCTGGAAGAGTCCTTTGTCGATCGTAACAAGACTGAGCCTAAGCATTACAGCCTGCAGCTGGCATCGCTCGAACCCGAAGTGATTTGCTCGCCCGAAAAATTAGCACAGATTGAGCTTGAATGGACGCTCGACTTTTCGCAGTCGCTAGTCAGCTTAAAAGGCCAGTTGGATATGTTGCAATTCAAACAGAACAAAACCGGCTCACGCCCAGAAGCTCTGATTCTCTCCATTGACGATTTTGGTGATCGCCTGAACGATGTCATGGCGGCTATTGCCGGAGAATTCGACGGCGATTGGTTGATTGAAGACCGTCGCTTGCAGGCATCTCTGGAGTCGATTCAGCGTTATCCATCCGCTGTCCAGAAATTACAGATCGGTAGCTTGAATTGTTCGGGTCTTTCAACTGTTATAGGTCGGTTTAAGTCAGTTCAGACTAAGCATATTCCCATTCAACCAGTCGACCAGCTTGATGCCGAGAAATGGCAGCGCTTTTGGCTTGAAGATTTCTACAGCGGAAAGTACCAGTCATCGGCGGAGGCCCGTAAACAGCAGTCACAATGGCTGGATCATATTGCATTGAATGACTTTGAGTTACCACTTAAAGAACAGCAGTCCTTGCTGTCAGAGATTTCACGCGAAAGTCAGCCGCAGGCTTATTGGCATGTTGCGGCAATGGCGGATCTGACCCCATCCAAAAGCAAAAAATTGAGGTTGCCAATCAGTTTGGTAAACGGTGATGTATTGGATCTCGATGATCTGCTGAAACAGTTGTCAGGAGGCGAATACATTGAACACATCATCTATTCAGATCGTTATGTACATACCCCACGTCAGAGCCGCAACCTGAGCTATGTGGCTGCTTATTTTTCTGATGCCGAAGGCTTGCTGTTGACGCTGGATAGGCAGCACGGAAAAGAAGCAGAACTGCCAGACAGCTGGTCACGCGAAATCCTGCAAAAGCAAAATGATAACCATGGTCGCTACTGGATTCTGGTTGGTACGGAGCATACCTGGTGCTGGGAATGCAGCAGCGGGCTTGATTTTATTCGTGAGAGTGCTGGCCGATTTATTGTTGATGGCTCACCGACCTTCACTCCGAAAGAAGAGGCTGAGTTGCCTCGATACTTGCAAGACCAGATCAATAACACAGCCGCGGAGGCTCTCTGATGACACGGATCGTACCTCGTCAGGAACAATTTCGAATCGATTACCAGAACGAGCATTTACCGGCTTTGTTCAGCAAACAGGAGTCTGATGCAGACTTCAGTAGCGCTTTGCCGATGCTGAATAGTGAGTTTCTCAGCCGGATTATTTCCATGGCTCGTCTAACTCTGCTGATTGCCTGTGAGCAACTGAAAGACGAATCGCTGATTCAGGCCATCAAAGAGCAGGCAGAAAAAGGCATTCGTATTTATCTGCTATTGGGCGAGAAAAACACCAATAAGGTGGCGATTGATACTCTGTCTGGTCGTTGTCTGATTCGCACGGGTGTGAGCCAGCAAGGTGCTTTGGTGCTGGTAGATCACACCACCACTCAGGCTCAAGGGCTGCTGTTGATGTCTGGTCAGCCTTTGGTATCTGCTGATCAACCCGCCTGGGGAATCAAGCTGGAGCCTCAGCAGATCGATGACAGTTTCCGCAGCTTCTGTAAACTTTTCTGGGAGCAGAGCAACGAGGAATACCTGCAACAGAATCAGCCGCAATCCAGCGTTCAGCATCCGGATGGCGCAGTCGTTACCAACCATTCTCATCATCTATGTGGCACCTTACGCGATTGCCTGGGCGATACGCTGGAAAATCTGCAAGCAGCCTCTCATTCTGGTTTCGGTGCTACCGGCGATGGCTGGCGGCTGCTGTTGGGAACGCAGTCCCGTGAGATAAAAGAGCAGGCTCGTACAGGCGTTGCACTCAGTGATAACCTGATTCCGTCTTTATTGCTATCAAAGGACGGAAACTGGTTGTTGCCAGACCAAACGGATTTCTCTGCGGCCAATTGGTGTTTGAAATTATCAGCACAGCAAAGTCAGAAACTTGGTCAAGCATACGATCAGGCATTTGAAGAAGCTGCATGGCAGTATCGAGGCGATTCTTCGATTCGTGAATACGTTGATCAGCAATCGCTTCGTTTCGCCGACCAACCTGATCAGGAATGTGCGGTTGCAAAGGTTCGTGAAATTGAACTTAAGGATATCAACACTCAGGACATTGACAGCTTCCGGAATGGTAAAGCCGAACAGCTGGCATCTAGGGTGACTGCCTGGCAACGCAGACAACTGGCCCACTTTATTGATTATGACGTGGTGGTGCACCCGCCCTACTGCCCTGAGTCTGCAAAGCCGGATGCCTTGTATCAGGACTGGGAAAAAGCAGAAAAAGATTGGCAGCAACGTCTTGAGCTACTGAACATTGCCCAATCCAAGATTGATCAGCAGCAAGCAAGTATCGCTGACAAGTTAAGAGGCTTTATCAAAGGGTTCTTGCTCGGGCAGGGACAATCGGTGAAATCCCTGAATCTGGAAATAGACATCCTTAAGAATTGGTCTGTCACCAAGGCTACACCGGCAGAGCGAGAGCTGCATCGCCAACAATTAGAGTCCTTGCAGGATAAAATTCGCAAGCGTGGTTCCGACACTGAACAGGAGTTGGATAAAGCCGAGCAAAACCAGCACTGGGAACTCCAGCGTGACAGTCTGAAAGCCGATCAGATGAAAAAGAGCGACTTGTCCCAACAGGTGTTGTCAGCTCTCGAACAGCTGAAAAAGAACAAAACCGAGGCCACTTTTCAGGTTGAGCAAAAATTCAGAGCTAGCTGGATCTCGGCTGCCGAAAGGCTGACAGATCAGCAGCTGAATGACATCGAAGTCAACGGCATCCAACCTGAACAGTTTTTGGCAGAAGCTTTGCCTGAAATACCTCAGGCGGCACCAAAAGACGCTATCGATCCGGAAAAGCAGGCTCGACAGGAGGCTATTCAACAAGCCAAAGCCAGACGTGAAGAATTAACACAACAGGCTCGCCAGGCCTGTATAAAAGCCAGACGAGAAGCTCTGCAGTCGATGGATGTGGGTAAGGCTAACAATTGGAAAACATCCATTAAAGAGAAACCCTGGAAAAAGCATTACAGCGCTTTTGAGCGCTGCTTGGCTGATCATGAACAAGGCGTGAAGAAAATCGAGCGTGATATCCAGGAGGCTCAAAAAGCACTGGTTAACAGCAGGGCTGAACAGGAGCGAGCAGAAAAAGCACTGAATGAACACGGTTCATCGTTTGTATATCAGCCGAAACAAGCATCTGATGCCTTTGCCAAACAGCTCGGTCTGAAAGGTAATACAGCTGCTGAAAACCAATTCCTGTGGCCATCAGAAGAGCTGCCCGTAGAAGGAACAGAACTGCGTACACATCAACAGGATCGTTATCTGGTGATATTCGATGACGACCTGATTGATCGAGCTAAACTGGATGCTGGACGTTTGAACGCAAAAATTGTATGCGACAAGGAGTCCGCCAATGCCTGAACAGAAAATTACCCTGACGATTGATGACGACGGAGCCATTAGCGCCAAAACCAGCGGATTCAAGGGCGAAAGCTGTCTGGAGGCGCTGGATGAATTACTCAATTTGGAAGGTATCGTGAGCAGCGTCAAGAAGACCGATGAATATCATCAGCAGCAGCCTCAACAAACGGCTCGGGTTCAGTCGCTCAGGAGGAAATCCTGATGAGTGCTGTAATCAAAACCGCTACGCCATTTGTGATTGAGGAAGTGCTGATAGAGGCTTTAACAGCGGTTGGGGCTGAACCACAAAGAGTCACTTCAAGTGATGTTGATCTTGTTCAGCGCAATCGACTTCAGCTTGGGGATATTCTAACGAATCGTAGTGATTACAACGGCCGCCAGCTATTTCGGTTTGAGCGAGATCGTTGGGTAATGATGCATGATTCAGATGAGTATGCAGGTCGCACCGTCGATCGCTTTTCAGAAAAGGGTTATATCAAGGTTTCCAGATTTCTGACTGATGTGAGTGGTGCTTACGAATCTGCTTATGAAAAGCATCTGGAAAAACTGGCTGAGCAGGAACGAATCCGCCTTGAGGAAGAACGTAAAGCCAGGGTTGAAACTACTCGCCAGCAAGCCATTGCCAAGGCCAAATCCCAGGGCTACTCCGTTAAGGAAACCACCAATAGTAAAGGCCAGATCCAACTGGTTCTGACCCGGATGGTGTAGCCGTGGCCAAAAATTACGGCGAATACTTCAACGTTGCCCATATTGAACCAGAAAGCCATATATATGGCCCTGGTAAACGTTACGTTATTTGGCTCCAGGGGTGTTCGTTAGCTTGTGAAGGATGCTGGAATCAGCAGATGTGGTCATTTGAGCCTGAACAATTGATACATCGGGAGCAATTATTGGATGACATTCTTCAATACAGGGATATTGATGGCATAACCCTACTTGGAGGTGAGCCTCTACAACAGGCACCAAACACACGTTGGTTATTAAGGTCTATCAGGCGCTCCTCGGGCTGTTCGACGGTTTTATACACCGGTTTTACGTATAGTGAGCTAGTAAAACGTAAGGATTGGGCGTTGCTCAGAGAAAATTGTGACTTGATGATAACCGGTCGCTACTCTTCTTCTTTTAGGAATACGAATCTTCGTTGGAGGGGCTCGTCAAATCAGGAATTAATTTACCTGGCGGGGGGCAGAATTCCTCTGGAGCCGCCAGAAGACGCTAACGAGGTCGAAGTCATTATTGATGAAAATGCTGCTATCAGAGTTCTTGGTTACCCGGACAGCAGCTTTTTCGGGACTTTAATAGATTCAGAGTGACTTGGATTGGTCCAGCCAGACTTCCAGCCCCTGGGTGTTGAGGTTGGCATCTGTTGCCAGCCAGGCGAGGGCCTGTTGCAGGTCTGCCACGGGGTTGATGGTCGCCTGTTGTGTTGTCAGCCAGTCGAGCATGGCTTCGGCAATGCGCTGGTGACGACCTTCAAGCGGGCTGGCGTGTTGTTCGGCGATGGCGACAAAGGCATCCAGTGATGCCAGTAGCTGCCGGACATTCGCGGCAGTCGGCTGAAATGGCCCGTAGTGGGTCAGGTACATAAACCTGGATTCAAGTGCGACGAGCCGTTTGATGCTGGCACGAATGGCGAGCGGGCCTAAATGCACCGGTGTGGTGGTGACAAACAACAGGTTTTCGCCCGCAGGCGAGTTGAACACCTTGTAGGAAATGCCAAAAGTATCACAGGTGGAAATGCTGTGACTGCTGCTGTCGTGAACACAGAAATGGAGTTTGGCGTGTCTGGGGGGCGTCTCAACATGCCGCTCTTGGCGAAAGATGCTTTGTAAAAGCCGTCCAAGGCCTCCTAGTTGAGCTGGATGTTTGTGATGGTAAAGCGGGTGAGTTGGTCATCTGAAGGGGCTAATCCGACATCTTGAGCGTTTTTACGATGCATGGCATTTTTCATGGTTTTTTGTTTAGGTTGTCATTCAAGGCATTGTTTTATAATTTATTTATTATTCTATTGATAATGAAGTGGGAATAATTGCCGATAAATCCATTTGGCACCAAGCCGATGTGAAATAATTAAAAGCCCATGATGTCATGGGCTTTTTTTTGGCTAAAATCACCTTAGTCGGGAAGTGGTGAGCGTCACAGGTGGTGCTTTTTTGTGGGGTCGCCGCCGCATTTAGACGCAATAATATGGATGGTGGCTGCGGAGCTGGATAATTTTCAGGACACTCAGGCGATCACTACCTTGTTCCGCCCAGAGCCTTTGGCTCGGTACAAGGCATCATCCGCTGCCTTAATGGCCTGCTTTATGCCACCCTGTATGGTGCTTACGGGGGCAATGCCTGCGCTGATTGTTATCTTGATAATTTCTCCCTCAAAGTTGAAATGGCTGTCATCTATCAGACTTCGGAGGGTGTCTATTCTTTTACTCGCCTCAGCCACCTGTACCCCTTTCAATTCCAGCAAAAACTCTTCGCCTCCCCATCTGAATATTTGGTCATTCTGACGGATTTGGCTGCTGATTAACTTGGCAAGTTCCACCAGAATAAAATCACCGGCAGGGTGGCCAAAGGTGTCATTTACCTTTTTGAAGTGATCAACGTCCATCAATACAAATACCGAATCTGTTGCTGACTGGGGTAATTGCAATGCCCTGCGATTCAGCACGCCAGTAAGTGGATCTGTTCCCGCAAGTTTTTGTAACAGCCGGTTTTGCCTGGCCTGTTGTTTAAGCAGACTTATCAGTCCTGCCCCGGCTACGAGCAGACCGGTAGATTGAATGATGTCTTCCGGCGCAGCCAGATGATTCAGGTTCAGCAGTTCATCCAGACAGTCGAGTAATGCTCCGAGAAAAGACAGGGCACTGCCACTCATAAGCAGTAAATATGTCCATTTGTGGTGTTGAGTGTGGTGACTTTGAAACATCAGTCCCATCCAGAACAATAGTGGGATGGATTCCAATGCAAACTGACCGTATTTTGGCGATGGCTGAAGTGGCGTTGTAAAGAACAACATGCTTGCAAGCAAGATTGCCAGCAGGCATACCATGATGGGGTGGAGGGAAGTGGCGGGTTTTGACAGCATAGCCTGAACCTTGTCCGATGCTTGCCCTGAGTGTAGTTTGGGTGCTGGATTTTGCCAGTGGGGGGCACGGCCGGTTATACTTGTCCCAGAAATAACAGTGGAAGTCCTCCCTTTGCATCAGTCTGAGCAAGATACCTTTTTTATGTCAATGGCCCTTGAGGCTGCCAAAGAAGCTGAACAGCGTGGTGAAGTACCCGTGGGGGCTGTGCTGGTGAAAGACGGCGAAGTTATTGCCCGCGGGTTTAACCACAATATTGGCCTTAACGATCCCAGCGCCCATGCCGAGATGCTGTGCCTGCGTGAGGCGGGCAGGGTGCTGGGCAATTACCGGCTGCTGGATACAACCTTGTATGTCACCCTTGAACCCTGCGCCATGTGCGCAGGAGTGATGGTTCACAGCCGTATTTCGCGACTGGTATTCGGTGCCAGAGACGAGAAAACCGGCGCGGCAGGTACTGTGGTCAATCTGGTGCAACACTCGGCATTCAATCATCAGATTGACGTGGTGTCCGGCGTGCTGGCCGAAGAGTGCAGTGCCATGTTAAGCAGCTTTTTTCGTCGTCGCCGTAAGGAGCAAAAAGCACTGAAGCAGGCTACTCGCAGTGAGCAGCCTGAATCTTGATTTAAGGTGGGAGAGCGGGGCGATAAAAAGAGGATGTCGCCCTGAAGGCTGGTGAGTCCGGATTAGTCTTCCGGTTGAATCAAACTGAAAAATAACTTTTGACGGCGCAGCAAACGGCTGTGACGAAACTTTATCAGAGTGCGCCGCCGCGCTGCCGCATGGGCGTGGTTGTTATTCGCTTTTCTTTTCATGTAAGGCCCCTTTAAACGCATTGGTCCTTAATGGCCAATTTCCTGATTATTCCCTGCACATTAACAGTGGTATCAGTCTCTTGCAATAGCGCCAGATCAGGGGTTCAGCGTTCCCGGTGCTTTTATGCTCGCCAGTCAACCGGTTTTTGTGTGTCAGTGCCAGTAAAGTGAGGTTACCAGATTTGGCATTGATAACTGCGGTGTGGAGTGTTCGATTACTCAGGTGCCCGGGTATCTTCTGTGACCACAGCAGTTGACGCCGTTTCTTCCGCCAGCACGGCATCGGGTGAGGGGTCTTCCAGTGGTTTATTCTGGTTATCGACCCACACCAGGGTGTCGTAGTATCGGCGGATAGAATCCACGTAATGCACAGCTTCGCCGCCACGGGCGTACCCATAGCGGGTTTTTGAGTAAAACTTGCGCTTTTGCAGTTGCGGCAGTACCTGCTTTACGTCTCGCCAGGCACTGGGGTTGAGGCCCTGAGTCTCCGCCAGACGACGGGCATCTTCCAAATGTCCGAGCCCAATATTGTACGCGGCGAGGGCAAACCACATCCGTTGGTTTTCGGGAATGGATTCAGGCAAGCGGCCAATCAAGTCGCGCAGATACTGGGCACCACCCTTGATGCTCTGGCGGGGGTCGAGGCGGTTGGTGACTCCAAGGGAGCTGGCGGTGGCGTTGGTCAGCATCATCATGCCGCGCACCCCGGTGGGTGAGCGGGCATTGGGGTTCCAGTGGGACTCCTGATAGCTGGCGGCAGCAAGCTTTCGCCAATCCAGATCGCCGGCGTATTCTTCAAACAAAGGCCGGTAGCGCGGCAGCTTGGCGTCGATGGCGCGAATAAAGGCGCGGGTGTCCACATAATCGAAGCGTTTTACGTGGCCAAAATACTTTTCATTGAGGTGGGCAAGAGTGCCTGAACGCTTCTCCAAATGCCAGAATGCCAGTAATTGACTCATCAGTTCATCGCTGTTTTTGGCGGCAAGCAGCCACACTACCGGGCTCTTTTCTTCCAGCACCAAACCGGAGCGCAGCTCAGGCATAAAGCGGCGGTTAATGTCCAGAGTGGTTGAATGAGCCAGAGTAAAAGGCAGCTCCCCGGCGTCAATCAGGGCAATCAGTTCGTCGTTGTCCTTTTCACCGGTTTGTTCCCAGCTCAGATTCGGGCTGGTTTGCTGTAGCTTTGTCAGGGTTTCCACAAAGGCGGAGTCGGCGACCACAGTGATCTTGCCACTGAGTTCTTCTACAGACTCCGGAGGACGGGTTCCCTGCTTATATACCACTACCTGATTGACACGATACAGAGGTGGCCCCATGCGGAAACGATTGCGCCGGTTTGGTGTTTCGGTCATGCCGGCGGCGATAATATCAATATCGCCCCTGGACAGTGCATCATAGAGCTCGCTACGGCTGTTAAAGGGCTGCATTTCCAGGGGCTTGCCGAGGTAGTCAGCAAAACGTTGTGCCAGTTCGTAATCAAATCCAGACAGACCCTGACCGGTACTCATGTATATTTGGGCGCCATAGAGGGTGCCGACCCGCAGTGTTGGTGAGGGCGCCGAAGGCTGAGTTTCACCCACGTCAACCACTGGCGGCTGACAAGCGGTCAGCACCAGCAAGGCTGTGAGCAATATCCAGACTCTTCTCATAATAATCAACGCATTAAACCCATTATTGGCAACATCTGCGACTCGAGGCGGCGCCATTCTACCCTATTTCTTCTGAGCCGTGGCTGAACAGCAGGTAAACCTGTTTCAATCTCGGCTTGTTATATCACAGGAAACTCTGTTTTGAGTATGCGAGGCAGGTGATTTACGGGCCGTATTTCCCTATAATAGCGCCACCTCTGACCCTGTAATTATAAAAAGTAAGGTGAATTGACGTGATGGAGATCATCCGTGGAGCTCCTGCACTCTCGGCGTTTAGAGTGCAAAAGCTGATGGAAGCCTGTGAAAATGCAGCACTTCCTGTACGCCAAATCTATGCTGAATTTATTCATTTGGCGGATTTGAATGAGGCACTCGATGCAACTGAGCAAGAGCGACTCGCCAAAATCCTGACCTACGGTCCCGCCATCGAGCCCCATGCCCCCACAGGAAGCCTCCTGTTTGTTACTCCCCGTCCCGGCACCATCTCTCCCTGGTCCTCCAAAGCTACCGACATTGCCCACAACTGCGGCCTTGAAAAAATCAAGCGTCTGGAGCGTGGTGTTGCTTATTATGTTGAAGCGGATGCCCTGAGTGATGCACAGCACAAAGAGCTCAAAGCCCTTATTCACGACCGCATGGTGGAAGTGGTACTGGCAAGCTTTGACGATGCGGCGGTGCTGTTTGCCCACACCGAGCCCAAGCCGTTTACCAGCGTGAACATTCTCGGCGAAGGCCGTGCGGCGCTGGAACTGGCCAACCGCAACATGGGTCTGGCACTGGCGGAAGATGAAATCGACTATCTGGTGGAAAACTTCACCCGCCTGGGTCGTAACCCCAACGACATCGAGCTGATGATGTTTGCCCAGGCAAACTCTGAGCACTGTCGTCACAAGATTTTCAACGCCGATTGGACCATCGACGGCGCAGAGCAGCCCAAGTCGCTGTTCAAGATGATTAAAAACACCTTCGAAACCACCCCGGACAATGTGCTGTCTGCCTATAAGGATAACGCCGCCGTGATGGTGGGTACCGAGGCTGGCCGTTTCTTCCCGGATGCCGACGGTGTCTACAACTACCATCAGGAGCCTGTGCATATCCTGATGAAGGTAGAAACCCACAACCACCCAACCGCCATCAGCCCTTACCCGGGTGCTGCCACCGGTTCAGGCGGTGAAATCCGTGACGAAGGTGCCACCGGCCGCGGCGCCAAGCCAAAGGCGGGGTTGACCGGTTTCAGCGTATCCAACCTGAAGATCCCGGGCTTTGTACAGCCTTGGGAAGGCAATTACGGCAAGCCAGACCGTATCGTGACTGCGCTGGACATCATGACCGAAGGCCCACTGGGCGGCGCAGCCTTTAACAACGAGTTTGGCCGTCCGGCGCTACTCGGTTATTTCCGTACCTACGAGCAGGAAGTATCAAGCCACAACGGCGTTGAGGTGCGTGGTTACCACAAGCCGATTATGCTGGCCGGTGGTATCGGTAACATCCGCGAAGATCATGTACAGAAAGGGGAAATCACCGTTGGCGCCAAGCTGGTTGTGCTCGGTGGCCCTGCTATGAACATTGGCCTTGGCGGCGGCGCGGCTTCTTCCATGGCCTCGGGCCAGTCCAGTGAAGATCTGGACTTTGCTTCTGTACAGCGCGACAACCCTGAGATGGAACGTCGCTGTCAGGAAGTGATTGACCGCTGCTGGCAGATGGGCGACAACAACCCCATCCAGTTTATCCACGACGTGGGTGCCGGTGGTCTGTCCAACGCCCTGCCTGAGCTGGTAAACGATGGTGACCGCGGTGGCCGTTTCGAGCTGCGCAAGGTGCTGTGTGACGAGCGCGGCATGAGCCCGCTGGAAATCTGGTGTAACGAGTCCCAGGAGCGCTATGTGCTGTCTGTGGCTGCCGAAGATCTCGACACCTTCGCCGCTATCTGTGAGCGTGAGCGTGCGCCATTTGCCGTAGTGGGCGAAGCCACTGCCGAGCCGCACTTAAGCCTCAATGACGAGCACTTTGGCAACACCCCAATCGATCTGCCACTGGAAGTGCTTTTGGGCAAGCCGCCCAAGATGAGCCGCCAGGTTGAAAGCAAAAAGGCGGTAAGCCCTGCGCTGGATCAGAGCAAGATTGCCGTAGGTGAAGCCGTGAAGCGCGTATTGTCACTGCCAACCGTGGCTGACAAGACCTTCCTGATCACCATTGGTGACCGCACTGTGACCGGCCTTGTGGCACGCGATCAGCTGGTTGGCCCCTGGCAGGTGCCTGTGGCTGACTGCGCCGTAACCGCCGCCACCTTCGACACCTACGCCGGTGAAGCCATGTCCATGGGCGAGCGCACGCCGCTGGCTCTGCTGGACTTTGGCGCCTCTGCCCGTATGGCAGTGGCCGAGTCCATCATGAACATTGCCGGTGCCGACATTGGCTCGTTCAAGCGCATTAAACTCTCTGCCAACTGGATGGCTGCCGCCGGTCACCCGGGCGAAGACGCAGGTCTCTATGAAGCCGTTAAGGCCGTGGGCGAAGAGCTGTGTCCTGAGCTTGAACTCACCATCCCCGTGGGCAAGGACTCCATGTCCATGAAGACCGCCTGGGAAGTGAACGGTGAGAAGAAAGCCGTTACCGCCCCAATGAGTCTGGTGATTTCCGCCTTCGGTGCAGTGAATGATGTGCGCAACACAGTCACTCCGGAGCTGCGCTCAGACAAGGGTGACACCAGCATCCTCTTTATCGACCTTGCCAATGGTCAAAACCGCCTCGGTGGTTCGTGCCTGGCGCAGGTATTCGGTGAGCTGGGTGATGTGGCCCCGGATCTGGATAACGCCGCCAGTCTGCGCGGTTTCTTCGAGACCATGCAAAAGCTCGTTGCCGCCAAACAGGTGATGGCATACCACGACAAGAGCGACGGTGGTCTGTTCACCACGCTGGTGGAAATGGCCTTTGCCGGTAACACGGGTCTGGATATTAACCTTGCCGGGATCAACGGCTCTGACCTTGAGCGCCTCTTCAACGAAGAACTCGGCGGTGTTATTCAGGTCAGTGCCGGCGATGAAGCCGCCGTACGCAGCGCCTTCGAAGCTGCCGGTCTTGCCGTACACGCCGTTGCCAAGCTGAACGCTGATGGTCAGGTACGTATCCACGATGGCGAGCGTCTGGTGTTTGCAGACAGCCGCGTAGCGCTGCGTACTGTTTGGTCTGAGACCACCTACCGTATGCAGGCCCTGCGTGATAACCCTGAGTGTGCCCGCCAGGAGTTTGAACTTAAGCAGAAGGCCGACGAGCCGGGCCTGACCGTGAAGCTGGGCTTCGACCCAAGCGACGATGTAGCTGCGCCTTATATCCTCAAGGGCGCTGCGCCCAAGATGGCGATTCTGCGCGAGCAGGGCGTTAACTCCCATGTGGAGATGGCAGCTGCGTTCGACCGCGCAGGGTTTGAGAGTCGTGACGTACACATGTCCGATATTCTCTCTGGCCGCATCAGCCTCGAAGAGTTCCAGGGCCTGGTAGCCTGTGGTGGCTTCTCTTACGGTGACGTGCTGGGCGCAGGTGAAGGCTGGGCTAAGTCCATCCTCTTTAACCAGCGTGCCCGCGACGAGTTCAGCCGCTTCTTCGAGCGCGACAGCAGCTTCGCCCTCGGTGTGTGTAACGGCTGTCAGATGATGTCGAACCTTAAGGACATCATCCCAGGTGCCGAGCATTGGCCACGTTTCGTGCGTAACCGCTCCGAGCGTTTTGAAGCCCGCTTCAGCCTGGTAGAAGTGCAGTCGAGCCCATCGCTGTTCTTCTCGGGTATGGAAGGCTCTCGTATGCCCATCGCCGTGTCACACGGTGAAGGTTTTGCCGAGTTTGCCAACGCCGAAGCGCTGGCCCGCGCCGAAGCTACTGGTACAGTGGCGCTGCGTTATGTAAATGGTCATGGTGACATTGCCACCCAGTACCCGCAGAACCCGAACGGTTCGCCAAACGGCCTGACCGGTATCACCACCCTGGATGGCCGTGTGACCATCATGATGCCGCACCCTGAGCGGGTATTCCGCACAGTGGCCAACTCCTGGCATCCGGACAACTGGGGCGAGGACAGCCCATGGATGCGCATGTTCCGTAACGCCCGGGTAAAGCTGGGTTAATTCCAACGCCGCTATGCGTTGAATAAAAAAGGAGCGACATGAGTCGCTCCTTTTTTTATCCACTTTAGTTAACAGACAAAAAAATGCCCCGGACCTTTCGGGCCGGGGCCGTTTTGCGCTAACAAAACATTCATCACTTCAAAAGCAAAAGGGGGCTTACGGCAATTACAGTGGCTTGGCGGTGTAGAGTTCAACGAACACGCGCTTGTAAGCTTTGATTACACGGTTAAAGAATTTAGTCATGGGACAATCTCCAAAGTCAGTTTCAGGGGGGAGTCTGCCCCTTTCACGTCCGTTGGGGCTGTCTCCTCGATATGGCGGTATATTAGCCATGCACAGCCAACACATCAAACGAGTAAAATTAAATCTATTGATTAGAATAACTAATGAGATACTGTGTGGTGGCGTGCGGCTTTGTTGTGTATCTCTTTGTTTTTACTTAATTAATATCTATGGAATTTCTATATTGGATTTGTTTGTGTAATCCGCTTTATTAATTTGTGTTAATTATTGCATCTTGTGCTGCTGTCGCAACAAAAGTCATAAAAACAGTTATTTTTATGGTGGGCCATTCGTTTCCTATTGGATCTGTCGTGTGGTGTCAATCACGATGTGATTCAAAGTGTGTTCTGGGTTGCATTTCGGCACTTAAGCGGTGACTTTGATTGATTTACATCAATTTCAAGTGGTATAAATTTGCTGCCGGATTTTCGCAAATAATTAGTGTAATTTGCTGATTGTAATAAATATTGGTGGTTTTTTTTCTGCGGAATTCAGTGGGTGCTCGCAATTTATCGCCAAAATGTGAACTGGGTCATTAAGGCTAAAGGTTTCGCCTGCGACGGTATGAATTGTGAGCCATAACGTCAAAATTACGCCTTGGTTTTTACTGACCAGTCAAAGGCAAAAAAAACGAAATTTTAACTATCCTACAAAGGTTGCCTCCCTCATCGATGGGGATCGGATGAAGGTGGCAGGACGCACCAGGTAAGGAGTCACTGATGATTGTCGAAGAGGTTGTTGAGCTATCGCGCCTGCAGTTTGCGCTGACAGCAATGTATCACTTCTTGTTTGTTCCCTTAACCCTTGGCATGGCTTTTCTGCTGGCTATCATGGAATCGCTTTACGTGATGACCAACAAGCAGATCTACAAGGACATGACCAAGTTCTGGGGTAAGCTGTTTGGTATTAACTTTGCCCTTGGTGTTACCACGGGGCTGGCCATGGAATTCCAGTTTGGTACCAACTGGTCTTACTATTCTCACTATGTAGGCGACATCTTCGGTGCGCCGCTTGCCATTGAAGGCTTGATGGCCTTCTTCCTCGAATCCACCTTTGTGGGCATGTTCTTCTTCGGTTGGGACAGATTTTCCAAGCGCCAGCACCTGGCAGTTACCTGGCTGATGGCGCTTGGCACCAACATGTCGGCGTTGTGGATTCTGGTGGCAAACGGCTGGATGCAGAATCCGGTCGGCTCTGTGTTCAATTACGAAACCATGCGCATGGAAATGACCAGCTTTGCCGAAGTGGTCTTTAACCCGGTTGCGCAGGTGAAGTTTGTGCATACTGTGGCCTCTGGCTATGTGGCCGGCGCCATGTTTGTGCTGGCTATCAGTGCTTACTACATCCTGAAAAAGCGTGATCTGCCGTTTGCCCGTCGCTCATTCGCCATTGCCGCAAGCTTTGGTATGGCGTCCATCCTGTCGGTTATCGTGCTCGGTGACGAGTCAGGCTACAAGGTAGGTGAAGTGCAGCGTGTAAAACTGGCTGCCGTTGAAGCCGAGTGGCACACAGAACCAGCACCAGCGCCCTTTACCGTGGTGGGTTTCCCGAATCAGGAAACCATGCACACCGACGGTGCCATCAAAATTCCTTACGCCATGGGAATTATTGCTACCCGTTCATTGGATGAAGAAGTGACAGGTCTTCGCGATCTGATTGATGAGCACGAAGTGCGCATTCGTAACGGCATGAAAGCCTATGCCATGCTTGAAGAATTGCGTGCGGGCAATAAAGACCCTGAGCTTAAGGCTGCGTTTGAAGACGCCAAAATCGATCTTGGTTATGGTCTGCTGCTCAAGCCGTACACCGACAAGGTTGTGGATGCAACCGAGGAGCAAATTAAGGCCGCCGCCAAGGATTCAATCCCTAACGTAGCACCGCTGTTCTGGAGCTTCCGGGTGATGGTGGGTCTGGGCGTCATCATGCTGTTTGTATTTGCTGCCGCTTTCTGGCAAAGCACCCGTCACAAGATTGAAGAGAAGAAGTGGGTTCTCAAGGCCGCCCTTTACAGCCTGCCGATGCCCTGGATTGCCATTGAGTGTGGTTGGTTTGTGGCCGAGTATGGCCGTCAGCCATGGACCATCTCTGAAGTACTGCCCACTTATATGTCGGCCTCCAGCCTGACGGTCAGCGATCTCTGGTTCAGTATCATCTCCATAACCCTGTTCTACTCGGTATTGCTGGTTATTGAGCTTTTCCTGATGGTGAAGTACGCCCGTATTGGTCCAAGCAGCCTGAAAACCGGCCGCTACCATTTCGAGAAACAGGAAGCCTAAGGGAAGGAGTCGACTATGTTTGATTACGAAATCTTGCGTTTTATCTGGTGGGCGCTGATCGGGGTTCTGTTTATCGGCTTTGCCGTGACCGATGGCTTCGATATGGGTGTGGGTGCGTTATTGCCAATTATTGGTAAAGATGACACCGACAGACGGGTGATGATTAACACAGTAGCTCCCCACTGGGACG
Organism: Shewanella sp.; assembly: GCF_041630135.1. GTDB lineage: Bacteria > Pseudomonadota > Gammaproteobacteria > Enterobacterales > Shewanellaceae > Shewanella. The sequence continues at coordinate 12,912 of NZ_JBFKLW010000007.1, read as the reverse complement.
GTAACCAGGTGTGGCTTATCACCGCAGGTGGCGCGCTGTTTGCCGCTTGGCCCATGGTGTACGCCGTGTCATTTTCTGGTTTCTATGTGGCGATGATGCTGGTGCTGATGGCGCTGTTCCTGCGTCCGGTAGGCTTCGACTATCGTTCCAAGATTGAAGCGCCAAAGTGGCGTAAGTCATGGGACTGGGCATTGTTTATCGGCTCCTTCGTGCCGCCGCTTATTATCGGCGTGGCCTTTGGTAACCTGCTGCAGGGCGTACCCTTCAATTTTGATGAGTTCCTGCGTGCCAAGTACCATGGTGGCTTGTTTGGTTTGCTTAATCCATTCGGACTGTTGGCCGGCCTTATCAGCGTCAGCATGTTTATGATGCAGGGCGCAACCTGGCTGCAAATGAAGACCGAAGGTGAGTTGCGGGTTCGTGCCACCAATGCCGCTCAGATCCTGGCGCTGCTGCTGGTGGTGCTGTTTGCCGCTGCCGGTTTCTGGGTTGCCAATGGCATTGATGGCTATGTGGTCACCTCCGCCATCGACACACATGCGGCTTCTAACCCAGTGGGTAAAACCGTGGAATTGGTCAGTGGCGCCTGGATGTCTAACTACCAGACTTATCCGCTGACCATGGCTTTCCCATTGCTGGGGCTGGCAATGCCAGTGCTGGTTATTCTTGCAAGCCGTCTTAACCGCAGTGGTTTTGCCTTCCTGTTCAGCTCGCTGGCGGTTGCCGGTGTCATCCTGACCTGTGGCGCGGCCATGTTCCCGTTCGTGATGCCATCATCACTGGAGCCGGGGGTGAGCCTGACCATGTGGGATGCCACCGCCAGTGAAATGACCCTGACCGTGATGACCTGGGCTGCCATCATCTTTGTCCCGATTGTGCTTTCATATACCATCTGGACTTACTACAAGATGTATGGTCGTGTGAGCCGTCAGTTCATCGACAACAACAAGCATTCACTGTACTGATAAGGAGTCGCTATGTGGTATTTCACCTGGATTTTGGGCGTACTCTTGGCCTGTTCTTTCGGTATTATCAACGCCCTCTGGCTTGAAAACACTGAAAATATGGACCGAAGGTCAGATGAAGAATAAGCGCCTGTAATATCACAAACCCCGCCCTGTGCGGGGTTTGTTTTTTTGTAAGCTGCGATATGCTGGCGTTGTTATCCATCTGTCCCTTGTGAGTTTTGTTGCATGACCGCGATTACCAATGCCGCCAATCTTGGTCCAAAATCTGCTCAGTGGCTGGCTAAGATTGGGATTACTGAGCTTGAACAGGTGAGGGCGCTTGGCAGCATAGAGGTGATGCTGCGGCTTAAAGGTGCCGGTATTCCGGTGAGTTTGAATCTGCTTTATGCCCTCGAAGGTGCCCTTGAAGGGCGGCACTGGCAGGAAATAAAGTGTGAGCGAAAGGCAGAACTCATCGTGATGTGGGATGCGGCGCTGAGTCAGCACAGGCTTTGGCAGAGCAGGGATTGATAGGCCCGCAACAGGAAAAAAGCCGCCCGGGGGCGGCTTTTGCGCTGCTGAACTTTACTAGGTTCTGAACACCTCAACCTGCTTCTTCAGCTCAGCAGCGAGACTGCCAAGCTTGTCCGCACTCATCACAGTTTCACTTGCACGGGTTTCACCTTCCCTGGCAAGGTCGCTTATCAGGTGCAGATTGTGGGTAATGTCTTCTGCGACCGTACTTTGCTGATGAGTGGCGCTGGCAATACTGGCCGACACTGTTGCCAAATCACCGATGCGGCGGGTAATACTTTCAAGTTCCTGGCCTGTGGTACTGCCCTGGCCTGCACAGGACTGACCGAGTTGATGGGCCTCATTAATTTGACTCGCAGTCGCGCGCACCTTTTGCTGCAGATTGCTGATGGTCTGGCTGATTTCGGCAATCGATGACTGAGTACGGCTCGCCAGGGTGCGTACTTCATCCGCTACCACCGCAAAGCCGCGTCCCTGCTCGCCGGCGCGTGCCGCTTCAATGGCGGCGTTCAGCGCCAGTAAGTTTGTTTGCTCGGCGATGCTGTTAATTACTTCAGTCACCCGACTGATGGCTTCGCTCTCCCGGGCTACGTCTTCCACAGCAGCATGACTGGTGGCAAGCCGTTCACTCAGTATTTCCAGATCTTTTACCATACCATTGAGCATACGCTGGCCATCTGTTGCTGCCGCGTCGACCCTTTGGCTCTGGTTAGCACCTTCAGAGGCGTGTTCCGCAACGTCACGGATAGAAGTAGACATTTCCTCAATGGCGGTGGCGATTTGGTCGGTTTGGGTCATCAGGGCGACAGCTTCCTCGCCGTTCTGGTGTGCGATGTATCGGGATTCTTCGGCGATGTTACCCAGAGTTTGTACCGAGGATTTAAGCGATCCAATCAGCGTTTTTAAATTAGCGGCCATGGTGGCGACGCTGCCGCGGATATGCTGCACTTCGTTCTGGGTGCTTTCGGTGCAGGTTTGCCAACATTGATCAAGTTCACCACGACCAAGGCCCTGCAGTTGCTGCTTAAGCTCGGTAAGGGGCCGCAATGCCCGCACCAGCACCCAGGACAGACACAGGGTAATCAACAAAATGCCGCCAGTTGAGAGCAGGGCATTGGTTTTCAACAGGCTGATGCTTTCTTCATGCAGCTCTGCGGTGGGCACAGTGGCCAGCAGTCGCCATTGCCAGCCGGGCACCTCCCGCAGGATCAGGAAGCGCGGTTTTCCCTGATTGTCGGTGAAGGCGGCTCCTTCAGACGAGCTTGGCAGCTCAGCCGGTGACAGGCCATCGAGCAGGGCGGTATTCAGCGGGCTGCCACTATTTGCGCCAGCGGCAAATATCACCTCATCCTTCTGGTTTATCAGCATAAAGTGGCCGCTGGTTTCTACTTTGAGTCTGGAAACAGCAACACGCAGTGCTTTAAGAGAATCAGTGATGTCGAAGCCAATATAAAGTACCGCAACGACTTCGCCGCCGCGGTCACGCACGGCGCGGTAGTTGGTCATATAGTCGCGACCAAAGAGATTGGCATAGCCTTCATAGCTGCCGCCGGACATCAGTAGCTGATAGGCGGGATGACTTTTACCAAGATAAGTGCCGAGAGCACGACTGCCATCAGCCTTTTTCAGTGAAGTGGAAATGCGCAGAAAATCATCGCCGTCACGGACAAACACAGTGGCTGAGCCGCCGGTGAGGTTGGCATAGCGGTCAACCTTACTTTTGGTGGCATTGATTTGTTCTTTTTCGTGCATCAGCACCGGAGTGTCCTTGCCCAAAACCTTAACTGTGCGGTCTGGTTTATGGAAATTGCCCGGATACATTTCCCGCAGCACGTCGGCGTTACGGCGGGCGAGGGCGGCCAGACTTTGGTACTGCAGCGCCAGCATATCGGTTACCGCATCGGATTTGGCCGACATGGCGGCCATCCCCTTTCTTTCCAGGGTGCTGGAAGCACTCTGATAGGCGATAACTCCCAATAAACTGAATACCAGAAAGGTGAGTACTGTGGTGAGCACGCCTATCTGTTTTGCCAGTGACCATTGGTTGTAGTTCATTGTTTTTCCTTAAGGTCCGGTAGGGTTCCCAAATTTACCGTACTGGCATCAGCGAAAAATTGACCAGCATCCAACTCTTCCGATTCTGCTGTTAACCAATTTAAAACATATTGTATACAAAATAATGTATGTGATATAAACGTTGTGCATTTTGTATCCGGTGTACCGGACATAACAACAACGACTAGGGAGAGAAAACGTGAAACAGAGCAAACTGGCACTGAGTCTGGCGCTGATTTTTGGGGCGCCAACCTTTATCGCAGCCGCTGAAGAGGCCTTGGATGAGAACAAGGTGGAGCGCATTGCCGTCACTGGCTCCAACCTCAAGCGCATCGATATGGAGGGAGCCACCCCCATTACTACCATTACCGCAGAAGAGCTGGCCAAATCAGGTTTTGCCACTGTGGGTGATGCCCTCAGAAGTTCAAACCTCAATGCCTTCGGTTCCTGGGGCGGCGGCTCGAACAACGGCTGGGGCTCACAGGCCACGGTACAGTTGAAGGGGGCTTCGGCGTTTCACACTCTGACGCTGCTCGATGGCAAGCGTATGGCAAAGTCACCTGTGATGGATGGCGGCGCAGCCAACATCAACACCATTCCCATGGCGGCGGTTGAGCGCATTGAAATTCTGACTGATGGTGCCTCAGCCATCTATGGCACCGACGCCATTGCCGGGGTAGTGAACATCATCCTAAAGAAAGATTTTGAGGGTATTCAGCTGGATGGACGTATGGACCGCCCCGTTCAGGACGGCGGTGAGTCATCCAACTTGTCTTTCACCGGTGGCCTGAGTTCAGATAAAGGTCATCTGGTGTTTACATTCGAACATTATGAAGTCGCGCCCATCATGCAGTCTGAGCGCTGGTATACTCAGCCGTTCCTCAAAGAGGGCGGTAATCCTAATGACTATCAGGATTGGGTCAATATCAGTCCAACCGGCCGCACCCTGACTCAGGGGAGTGCCGGTGGCTGGGTTTATTCTGCACCCTTTGCCAATGCCGACAGAAGCTGCGCCGATGTGTATGGCGACAAGTTTTTGGGTGTGCTGGATGACTCAGACTATCCCGGCGACACCCTGTGCGCCTTCGACTACACCAAGGCAGCGGCCACCAGTGTGAATGCCCGCCGCGATAACACCCTGCTGCATTACAGTTACGATCTGACCGCTGAAATACAGTTTACCGCCCGCGCTTACTGGGCTGCCAACGAGACGCTTGATATTTCCGCGCCTGTGCCCTCGTGGATCTCCATTCCTCAGGGCTTGCCAGCCTACACCACAGCCGATGGGCTGCAGTTGGTGGAGCTGGTTGCCGACCCTGATGCCGGGATGAACTTCCGTTTCGACACCGCAGGTGACCGATTGGCTGAGCACCACGACAACATTTATGACTATATGTTGGCTCTGAATGGCAACCATGAAAGCTTTGCCTGGGATTTGGCGGTGAACTATAACAAGTACGCCAACTTTACCTGGGGTACCGGCTATCAGCTTAAAGGCGCCACCACCGATTTGGTAGGCCACTGGGATACAGCCAGCAACAGCTTTGTAGGCTGGGACCCCCGCGATCCGAATTCTTCAATGCCCGGCGGCGCCACCGCCAACTATGATAAGCGCATGACTGCGACTTATCTGGATATTTCAGGCGGTGTGTCCGTAGACCTGTTTGATTTGCCAGGCGGAACGTCGGCCATGTACGTGGGCGGCTCTTACCGTGAGGAAAGCCTGGACTCCAAGGTGGATGCATTGGCAGAAGCCGGGCACATTGTTGGCGGCAACGGTGGCAGCGGTGGTCAGGGCGAGCGTGATGTCAAAGCGCTGTATGCCGAATGGGTGCTGCCGCTGCTCGACAGTGTGGAGCTGAACCTGGCTGGTCGTTACGATGACTACTCCGACTTCGGTGGCACTTTCAACCCACAGGTTTCCTTGCGCTACAAGCCAATCGATGCGCTGCTGCTGCGTACCTCATGGGGCACGGGTTTCCGCGCACCGACTCTGTCAGATCTCTATCAGGGAACCTCTGAAGGCTTTGGTAATATTACCAACTACCTGAACTGTTACAGCAATGGCGAGGACATTGACTCCTGTGCCCGCCGCGACTACGCGCCAACCCGCACCGGCGGTAACCCAGACCTGGAAGCCGAAGAGTCTGAATCACTGAACTTTGGTCTGGTATGGAACATCACCGACGATATCAGCTTCAGTGCAGACTACTGGGAGCTGGAAACCACCAACCTGATTGAAGAACTGTCGGCCAGTGAAATTGTCCGCACCCAGGCCAAACTTTGGGAAGCGGCAGACGCCTTGGGTGTGCCTCGTCCCGATGTGTCCAGTGTGTACGCCGGGACCTCGATTTCTCAGAAGGGTAATGGCCGTATCGACTATGTTGACAGTCAGAAGCTGAACCTGGGTCTGTCTGAGCGTGCTGGTCTGGATATCAAGGCCGATGCCCGCTTCGATACCGAATTCGGTGAGTTCAAGCTGGGCATGGGCTGGTCACACTACTTTAAGTACAAGTCCACCTATGCCGATGCCGGGGTACAGGTGTTGGGTGACGATCTGGCTGGCCGCGAAGGTGTGCCGGAAGACCGCCTTAATCTGACTCTGGATTACAGCTTCGGCGATCACGCTGTGAACTACTATGGTAACTTCGTGGGCAGCCAGCAGAGCTGGGATTATCTCGATGGCAGCGAAGAACTGTATGAACTCGACAGCCTCTGGACTCATAACCTCAGCTATACCTATAACCTGCCATGGAACAACAGCCTGTCAGTGGGTGTGACCAACCTGACTGATGAAGATCCCGTGTTCGCCTATGACGGTACTTACAACGGTAACCTGTACGACATCCGTGGCCGTACCTACTGGGCTTCGTTCCGTCAGTCATTCTGATAAGGCGTTCGCCTGAACTGTCTCACAGGGCGCCCTAAGGGGCGTCTTTTTATTTGCGAAACCACCAATGGGGTATTACCTTGAATGAGTTGTGCAAAAAATGGCCAGTCTGTTTGGGGCTGGCTTCTTACCCATTCAAGTCTCACGGAGGTTAACATGCTGGGAGAAAACCACCTGCTATCCAATGAGTTTCCGCAGTACAGCGATCTGATCCAAAGCCTCAAGGCCAATGACAGCGACTTTAACTCCAAGGCCAGACGTTACCATGAACTGGACCACAAGATCCGCGGTTTGGAGGTCAACAAGGTGCCCACCACGGACGAACATTTTTCAGCGCTCAAAATTGAACGCGCTGAGCTCAAAGACCATATCTACCACGCCCTTAAGGCTCACGCCGGTTGAGGACACCCCTGCGGCTGTGACGTTTTTTGCATCAGCAGCCGGTACATCACTGGCACCCACAACAGCGACAACATGGTTGTTAATGCCGTGCCCCCCGCAATCGCCACCGCGAAGGGGGGCCAAAACCCTCCTCCGGCAATGATAAGCGGTAAAAAGCCGCCCACAGTGGTAATGGTGGTGGAGGTGATATGACGGGTACAGCTTGCCACTGTTTTTACCAGCGTTTCCGGGCTCATGGCGCGCTTTTCGGGCACATCCTCGAGTTCAGCCAAAATCACAATGGCGGCGTTGATTGCCAGCCCCATCAAACCAAGCAAACCTATGATGACCGTAAATCCAAAAGGATAATCAAAAAGATATACCGCAAGCAGCCCAAGCCCTGCCGATTGTGCGGCGCTCAGCAATATGATGCCGGTGAGCCGGAATGAGTTGAAACTCAGCACCACAGTGGCCAGCAGCAGTGTTATCACCAAGGCCACCGACGACAGCAGATTACCCACGGCTTCGTTACGTTTGGCGCTCTCGCCGCCCACCTCGATATGGTAGCCGGGGGGCAGGGGCAGGGCGTCCACCTCCTGCTGCACTTCTCTCAGTACCTTGGCTGGCAGCACGCCGGTTTGGATATAGGCCTCAATGGTGTTGACACGCTGACCGTTGCGCCTTGGGATGGCGCCGCGGCTGACGCTGATTTGCGCCTCAGACAGGGCTGAGAGCGGAATGCCGCGCCCGGACTGAGACACAAGCTCAATGGCGCCAAGTCGGCCTTGCTGTTCACGCATGCTGTCATCAAGACGCACCCGTACCGGCAGCGATTCGGTCTGCTCAAGGATACTGCCGCCGCTGCGACCTGTGGTGGCCATTTGCACCTGATTGGCAATATCACTCAGCGACAGGCCGCTCATCATGGACGCGTCTTCATCCACCGCCAGTTTTACCTTGGGCGCACCCGGACTTAAGGTGGCGCGGGTATGAATAACGTCGCTGTGGCGCACCAGAACCGAGCGCACCTCGTCACCCAGGCGTTTAAGCTCTTCAAGGGACGGGCCATAAATCAGCAGTTCGACCGGCGCGTTGAAGGGCGGGCCCTGTTCGAGTTTGCGCACCAGCAGCTGGGCTTCGGGAAAGTCCAGATCCAGTTTTCGCTGCAGTTTGGGGATAAGCTCGTTGGCGGTCTCGAAATCCTTTACCTTCACCATGGCCTGGGCATAGTTTGCGGCGCCTTGCTGACGCTGGGTAATGTTGTAGTAAAACGAGGGAATATTACCGCCCACCACCCAGTCGATGCGCTCTATGCCCTCGGTTTGCTCAAGCTGTTTGTCCATGGCCGCTATGGTGGTCTGAGTGCGCTCGAGACTCACCTGGGATGCCATATACACTTCGATTTGGAACATGTCCCTGTCCGATGGCGGAAAAAACTGCTCTGTCATGCGGCCCGCCGCTATAAAGCCGAGCAGCGGCAGCAGACCAATCAGCAGTGCGCTCTTGATGGGGCTTTGCAGCAGTTTGCTGAGCAACGCCTCGTAGGCGGCCGCAAGCTTTGGCATCCGTACCCCGTGGGCGCGCCAGTCGTGGCCTTCGGTGGCGGGGCTGAAGCGACCGGCAAGCCCGGCAATCAGGGTGTGGGAGATAAGGTACGAGCCCACCAGCGCAAACATCACCGAAATCGCGATGCCGCCCACGAACTCACCGGCGGCGCCCGGCATCAATACAATGGGGGCGAAGGCCAGAATGGTGGTGAGGGTCGAGCCTGCCAGTGGCAACCACAGGTGTTTCAGGGTGTTGGAGACGGCTTCGAGGCGGCTTTGGCCTGCCTGCCGGCGCTGGGAAATCGCATCGACAATCACGATGGCGTTATCCACCATGATCCCGAGTGCCACCACCAGGCCTGTTACCGACATCTGGTGTATTGGCAAGCCCACGGCACGCATACAGGCCAGAGTGAACAGGGCCGTCAAAGGCAGTGACAGCGCCACCACCAATGCGTTACGGGTGCCCAGGGTCAGCATCAGCACCAGCAGAATGAGCACAAAGCCCTGCAACAGGTTAATGGCCAGTTCGCCAAGGCGGCTGCTGGTATAGCTTTCCTGCTCGAACAGCCACTGCACCTCAATATTGCCGGGCATTCCGGATTCAAGCTCGGCTACTGTGGTACGCACCTGTGCCAGCCACTTATCGACCCGGGTGTTGTTGAGCATGCGGGCGCTGACCATCAGCCCCCGTTCTCCGGCCAGCAGCGCCACACTGTCAGGGGGCGTTTTGTATTGGCGCGAGACATTGGCCACATCGCCAAGGCGGATGATCTGCCCGGTGCCATCGATTTTCAGCGGCACCTGACGGATACGGGTTTGCGAATCAAGCTCGCCTGACACTTCCACCAACGCCCGGAAATGGGCGTTGTGGATTTCACCGGCGGAGATTTTACTGTCGGCGGCGGCAAGAATACGGGCGATGGCGCCGGGCGTGAGGTCCAGCTGATTGATTTTATTGCCATCTAGTTCAACCAGAATTTCCTCTGTCGGCGCACCGTACAGGCGGGCAAAGTCGGTGCCCGGCAACAGCCGCAAGCGGCTTTGCAGCTCCTTGGCGTAACGGCCGAGGATATCGACCCTGGGCTCGCCACCACCGCGCCAGGCCAGTCCCAAAATAACGGTATTGGCGTAACCAATCTGGTCATCCAGGGTGGGGGATATGACCCCATCCGGCAGCGACTGGCGCGCATCGGCCATCAGATCACGGGCGCGGGACCAGACGGGGTCGGTCAGGTCGATTTCATCTTTCAGCTCCAACTGGATAACCGAGATGCCCGGCCGCGAAGTGGACTGGATAAGCTTGAGCTCCTCAAGGCGGCGCAGCTGATTTTCCAGCACTTCAGTCACCAGCGCCTCAACCCGCTCGGCGGAAGCGCCCGGGTAGTGGGTGATAACCGACGCGTATCTGTTGGTGATATGGGGGTCTTCCATGCGGGGCAGGGCCGACAGCGCTCCGAGACCAGCAACCATCAGCAGGGCGATAAAAAGCGCCGCCAGACGGCCGTTTTCAACAAATGCCTTGACCATGGCTTACCTCGTCGCGACCTGAGTGGAAGGGCGAACCTGTTCACCGACCACGAGTTTATGCAGCCCTTGGGTGACAATCTGGTCGCCCTCGGCGAGCGCCCCGGTGAGGAAGGCCCTGTCTTTGTCGGTGTAGAGGATTTCCACATCGCGCCGCTCAATCACAAACTCGCCCTGACCTTGTTCGACCACCACATAGAGGTTCCAAAGGCCACGCAGGCCGTCGGTAAGTGCAGACACAGGCACCCAGAAGCCGGGTTTATCCACTTGCTGGCGATGGCTTAGGTAAATGATTTCGCCGTTCAGTACCTGGCTGTCGGCCGGCATGGAGAGGCGAATTTCCACGGTGCGGGTCACCGGATTGATGGCAGGACTGATGCCTTCAATCTGCGCTCTGAGGTGACGGCTGCCGGTGCGAAGCTCCACCCACTGGCCTTGGCTCAGGCTGCGGGCAACGTCCGCCGGCACCCCAACATGGCCCTGGGGCGCACTGTTTTCTACCAGAGTGAACACCGGCTGCCCCAGTGGAACCACTTCGCCGAGGTTAAAGCTGCGCTGACTGATGCTGCCATCGAAGGGCGCCAGCAGCCGCGATTTTTCCTGCTTGAGACTGTTGGCATAAAGGCTGGCATTGAGGCGCTCGCGCGCACCTTCGAGACTGCCAAGTTTGCCTTGTAATTCATCCAGTTGCTGCACCGAGGCGTAGCCTTGTTTTTTCAGCTCCTGACTGCGCTTTAAGGTAGAGCGGGCCAGATTGAGATCGGCACTGTTTTGCGCCAGTGCCGCTTCCAGTTCACGCTGCTCGGCAACCAGCAAACTGGTGTCCAGGGTGGCAAGCAGTTGGCCCTTGCTGACCTGATTGCCGCTGTCGGCCAGCAGGCTGCTGAGTTTACCGGCAAGCTCAAAACCTACCCCGGTGGTGTTGGCGGCCCGCACTGTGCCACTGAATTCCAGTTGGCGGCTGTAGCCCTGGCTTTGGCTTAGGGATTCGGTGATGACGGTAGGCAGGTGCTTGCTGTCGAGCGGGACGGCATCCTTGTCCTGACAGGCGCCAATCAAGCCCAGCCCCAAAAGGAGCGGCAAGGCCTTAATCCATGGTTGGCGATTCACTCTGTTCATGGCAGTGTCCTGGCTGTAGGTTAAAAAGTGGTTAAACTGGACTGTCTAGTCTATTTTGGTAAAACTGGACTGTCTAGTCTATTTTATGCTTAAATTAAGCGAATTTTTTGACAGGCTGCCGACGATTGCGGTGGCCGGAACCTATGGATAATGTCCCATGATATCCAGCCAAACCGTTAGTCTCAGCCGCAGTGAGCAAAAACGTGCCGCCATCCTTGAAGCGGCCATCAGCCTTTTTTGCGGTCAGGGGTTTCCCAATACCAGTATGGACGAGGTGGCCAAAAAGGCCGGAGTCTCCAAGCAGACCGTCTATTCTCATTTTGGTAACAAAGACGAGCTGTTTGTGGCGTCCATCGAGTCCAAATGCGTGATGCACGATATCACTCCGGACATGCTGGCAGATGTGGTGCATCCCGAGCGGGTGCTGACGCAGTTTGCTGCCCGCTTTGGTGCCATGATTGTCAGTGAAGAAGCGCTGACGGTGTACCGTGCCTGTGTGTCTCAGGCCGACACCCACCCTGAAGTGTCAAAGCTGTATTTTGCCGGTGGCCCAAGTGTGATGCTGGCGCTGCTGAGTGACTACTTCCGCCGGGTCGAGGCCGAGGGTAAATACCGCTTTGGCGATACCCGCCATGCCGCCATTCGTCTGTGTCTGATGCTGTTTGGTGAGCGTCGACTCAGGCTTGAATTGGGTATGCCGGTTGACGACAGCGACGAAGAGCGCAGTCGCTATCTGGAAGATACCATCAGCATGTTTCTGCGTGCGGCAAGGGTTTGATCCAAACCGCTGCTCCGTACGTACTGGACATTACTTTTATTGAGGAGTCAGGGATGCGCTGCGTAAATTCATTAAACCGCTTTAGTCGCTTGGCCACGGTAGTACTGTCCGTCACTGCAGCCAGTGTGGCGTTGCCCGCGCTTGCCGATGGCAAGCCGTCTCCCTTTTCACTTCAGGCGGCCTGGGTGTCTACCGATAAGGCCGATGTGGGGGATGCAACCCTGGGCCGCAATCTGTATATGTTTGACGCCAAAGGCAGTTATGCGCTTTCCCGTCAATGGTCAATTGGTTGGGGCCTTGGCTACGATGTGCTGGATTACAGCTGGCGCACCGCCGATGGCAAGCTGCTTGGCGGCGCTGCCAGTCCCTGGAGTTCGATTAATCGCTACAATGTATCGCTGAATATTGGTTATCGAACCGGTAACTGGCTGTTTGGTTTCAGCCCCATGTTGCAATATGCCTGGGCTGATACGGCATCCTCTTCCGATGCCCGCAGCTGGGGGCTGGTGGCCAGTGCCATGCACCGATTTGACGATGGTAATCTGCTCGGGCTTGGGGCGATTTACCTGGATGACATCGGGGAAACCCGCGCGCTGCCGTTTCTGGCGGTGCGCTGGCAACTGACGGATTCACTGACCCTTGCCAACCCCTTTGACGCCGGATTCAGTGGTCCCGCCGGGCTTGAACTCAGTTATCGATTCAACCCCAGGTGGGAGCTTGGCCTTGGCAGCTCCCGCCGTAGTCAGCGTCTGCTGCTGAATGACGATGGTCAAACGGTGGAAATCGATGAATGGGTGTCGTTTTTGCGCCTTGGCTGGCAACTGGGGCAGAAGGTGAGCCTGAATGCCTACGCTGGCTACATGTTTGGCGGTGAAATGGAACTTGGCAGCGGCGAGCGAGAGGACCTGTCGGCCGAAGGCGCCGGCGCCATTGCTTTCAATGTGGCATTTTAACCAGCGTTGATCACCGTTATCCATTTAAAAAGGGACCTTCAGGTCCCTTTTTCGTTTTTGCAGCGGCGTTATTGCAGCGCCATCAAAGCCCCAGCATTTCTTGCTTCAGACTTTTTTGGGCGGGTTTGTCGCCAAGCCAGATATTCAACAGTGCTCTGGCAAAGTCGGTATCACCGATTTT
>NZ_JBFKLW010000006.1:0-91595 GCF_041630135.1 Shewanella sp. | reverse complement strand
TGGTGTGGTCGCCGTATTTGGTGCGTCCAACTTCCCGCTGGCGTTTTCCACCGCCGGCGGTGATACCGCCTCGGCCCTCGCTGCTGGTTGCGCCGTTATCGTCAAAGGCCATCCGGCTCATCCGGGCACCAGCGAGCGGGTTACCCGCGCCATAGCACGAGCCATCGACGCAACAGGCATGCCCAAGGGGTTGTTTTCACTGCTTCAGGGCGCCAGAGCTGAACTTTCAATCGCCCTGGTCGAGCACCCCTTGGTGAAAGCCGTTGGTTTTACCGGCTCGCTCAAGGTAGGCCGTATTCTGGCGGACCGCTGTGCCCTTCGCCCGGAGCCAATTCCCTTCTATGGCGAACTTGGTTCGGTTAATCCGCAGCTACTGTTGCCGGGTAAACTGGCCACAGATGCAAACTCACTGGCCGAAGCTCAGGTTAATTCGATGATGATGGGCCATGGTCAGTTCTGCACCAGCCCAGGGCTTATCATCACTATTAAGGGTAGTGGGCTGGATGAGTACCTCGCCGCTCTGATAGACAAGCTGACCGCCCAAAGCGCTGGCGCCATGTTAAGTCAGGGCATTTGCAGCGCCTACAACAGCGCGGTAGAAGCCATGCTCAGCGAAGTGGATATCCTTGCCCAGGGTCAGGCTGCACAGGCAGCTCACCAGAGTCGGCCGCTGCTGGCAAAAATCAGTGCAGCCAAGCTGATAGCAAAACCCGAACTGCTCGATGAAGTCTTTGGTCCCTTTGCCCTGGTTGCAGTGTGTGACTCCAAAGCCGAGTTGCGGGCTCTGATTGCCGCCTTGCCAGGACAGCTCACCGCCAGTATTCACGGTCTGACAGATGAAGTTGCTGATTTTAAAGACATCATCCAGCACATTAGCTTTAAGGTTGGCCGGATTATCTTCAATCAGATGCCCACAGGCGTTGAAGTGGCGCGGGCGATGAATCACGGTGGCCCATATCCCGCAAGCACCGACAGTCGCTCAACATCGGTAGGTACAGAGGCAATGAAACGCTTTATGCGCCCTATCTGCTACCAGAATATGCCGGACAGCCTGTTACCTGAGGCGCTGAAATCGGCATCGCCTCGACTAAAGCGATTTTGAACTGAGTGAACTTCGAGGAAATTGATAAAGGGAAACCCATGGTTTCCCTTTATTTATGTATTCTTTGGCGGTAATCTTAGGCGATCAAAAAGCCTCGGTATAAAGAATAAATAATGAGTCGAAATACGCCTATCGTTCATAAAACCCGCACTCAGGTCGTTGTAGAAGTGCTTAGGGAAAAGATCCTCTCGGGGGAGATCGCCGCCGGAGAGCCTCTGCGTCAGAGCGCACTGGCCGAGGAACTGAACGTCAGTCGCATTCCGGTCAGGGAAGCCCTGCTGCAACTTGAAGCTGAAGGGCTGGTAAAATTTGAGGCGCACAAGGGCGCTACCGCCACTGAGTTGTCTGCCGCACAGGTGACAGAATTGTTTGAACTCAGAGCGCTTATCGAGACTGATTTGCTTGCAAAAGCCATCCCGAATCTGCAAGATGAGGATCTGAATCAGGCCGAAAAAGTATTGGAACAACTGGAGTCCGCGTTCAAGCAAGAGGACGCCATTGGCAGTTGGGCTGAACTCAACACCAAGTTCCACACCACCTTGTATCAGGCTGCTGACCGACCCCATACATTGGAAGTGGTGCACGGTCTTAACACCAACTGTGACAGATATATTCGACTGCAGTTATTGCTGACAGGCGGCATACCCCGCGCCGAGCAAGACCATAGAGATCTGTTGCAATATTGCAAGCAGAGGAACACAGAAAAAGCAGTAGCTCTGCTGCGAGAGCATATTCTGCACGCCGCTGGTGCTATCCGTGTTTTGGTTGCTGAGCAGGTGAAATAACCAAGGACGACACGCTTACGCTATAAGCTTTGTTGTCAGATATACAAGGCAGATCCTGACTCTGCCTTTTTTGTTTGAGAGAAATTTATGCAGTACGCCACTATTACCGGTTGGGGCAAATGTGTACCCCCTGCCGTGCTGACCAACCATGATCTGGCCACCTTTATCGATACCTCTGATGAATGGATAAAACCCAGAACCGGCATAAGTCAGCGCCATGTCAGCCACGTAAATACTTCAGAACTCGCCAGTGTTGCCGCAAAGCGAGCCCTCGCTGCGGCAGGTATTGACGGCAGTGAACTGGACATGATTATTCTGGCCACCGCAAGCCCTGACACCCTGATCCCAAACATTGCCTCTACAGTGCAGGCCAATGTAGGAGCTCGCTGCGCGGCCTTTGACATTAATGCCGCCTGTTCCGGCTTCCTCTACGGTTTGGGTCTTGCCAGCTCGCAAATCAAAAGCGGCCAGTGCAAGAAAGTACTGGTGGTTGGCGCCGAACGCCTGACCTTCTATTTGGACTGGTCTCGCCGTGAAACTGCGGTGCTGTTCGGTGACGGTGCCGGTGCCGTGGTGGTTGAAGCCAGCGACGTACCGGGCGGCGTACTGGGCTATGAACTGAACAACGACCCCGATGGCCGCGATATCCTCAAAGCCGGTTTCGGTACTGCCATGGACCGATTCAGCCCAGAATCGCTGGATTTCTATATCCAATTCGATGGCCAGGAAATCTTCAAGCGCGCCATCAACGGCATGGGCAAACTCAGTGCTCAGGTACTGGAAAAATGCGGTCTGTCGAAAGACGATGTGGACTTGGTGATCCCTCATCAGGCCAACGAACGTATTATCGACACCCTGGTGAGCAAAATGCGTATTCCAAAGGAAAAAGCCTTTGTGAATATTGCCAACTATGGCAACACCTCTGCCGCCACTATCCCTATCGCCATTTGTGACGCACTGGAAAAAGGGCTTATTAAGCCAAACGATACTATTTTGTCGTGCGCCTTTGGTGCCGGTTTGACCTCAGCAGCTGTGGCTCTCAAATGGGGTGAGCGGGTAACGCCAATATCAGTCTCTGATGCCGAGTTACCTCCCTGCGAAGAAACCGGCGTTGAGCTGGTTCGCCGTGCAGTAAATTACTTCTGCAAGTAATCTGGGTCATTGCTGTTAAAAGCCACCTTAGGGTGGCTTTTTTGTTAGTGTGGCCCGTCGCCGGCATTAATCCGGCTGGTAATCCAAGCTGGCTTCATCCCAATAAATGGCTTTGCCATAAAACTTGGCAACGAGGCGATTAAGGTCGCTGAAGCCATTGATTTCACAGTCTTGCGCGCTGATGCAACCCCAAACGAACCTGTGGCAGTTATTTTCGAGCAAATCATAATTGCGATATTGATACAAACAAGCTGCCGCCCGCTCTGCGGCCATTTCATGGGCCAGGCACTCATGGTTGGCATCCGCAGCAACAAAAATATGGCTACCGGTGCGGCCATGTAAAAAACGCTGCGCCGATACCGCGCGGATAAGTCCACTGCCGTGTAGCTCGGCTATCAGGCCATCACCGAGATAGATGCCGGTGTGCTCAATCACCCCGTAGACATAACAGCACATCAGTGCACCGGGCTGGGGGGCTGTCTTTTTGCCGCCACTTTGCCAGCTGCTGGGATGAAGCACAGTAGCCTTGTCAGTATGTTTAAGCTCAGTCAGACCACTGGCTCGGCGACGTTGCAACGTTTTACGCGCTTCTCGGGCATCCGCCACCGCCAGCGCCCCAAGCGCGGCGCCGCCAATCCACAGCAGGGGTAAAGGCATGGGCTCTCTCCCATCAGGTTCAATACATTGAGATTAAAATCAATTGCGCTGAAATGAGACTGAAAATCTGTAAGAGAGTATTAATCGCACAGCAGCAGATAGGGATCGGCGCTCTGGGTTTGCGCGCCCATACATGCCAATTGTGCCAAAAACAACTCGGCACAGGAGAGCGCATCGGTCAGGGCATTGTGGGCGTGATAAACAGGCAAACCGTAGCGGTCGCGGCTTGCGCCAAGGCGAAGACTGCCCTCTTTAAGCACTTCCTGGCCCCGCAGCAAGCGGCTGCGCTCAATTTGCAGCGTATCAATGGCCAGCAATGGCAAATGAGAGCCATAACTGCACTTTATTCCTTCACGGATAAACCCCAGATCAAGGGGTGCATGATGGGCCAGGGCAATACGGCCTTCAAGTTTACTCACCAGCCATGCCATGGCTTCACCAAGTGATAAGGCACCGGCAAGCTCACGGTCGGTAATGCCATGAATGGCAGCGCTTTGGCCGACACTACCATCAATCTCCACCAGAATGCTTGCTGCACCGGCTAAGTTCACCTGACCATTGTCGATGGGTACCACGCCAATCGACAGGATCTGATCCTGCAACGGGTTGAGCCCGGTCATCTCCAAATCCAGTGCCAGCAGTGGCAATTGCCCCAGCGGTTTACCCAGCAGCGCACGTTGACTGTCCAGCAGACGTTTAAGTGTCGGCTCCGCCGCAGTCGACAAGCCGCGACTTTTCCACCACAGCCTTGGCCGCACCAGGGCACCGGATACCATTAAAAGCTCCGCATAAATTTAAGCCGAAGTCCGGACTGGGCATCGTGCACTACTTTAAAAGCATCCCGCAGTTGATGACGCACCAAAGAGGAGAGCTGTTGAGGTTTGAGAAAATTGCTGACCGCCAGGCCCTGCTGATGCTGCACGCCCTGATTGGCAAGCCGCATATGGGCGATAAATTCATGGGCATCCGCAAGATTAAGCGCATCTTTACGGCCAATCACCCCAAGCTCCATCAGGGCACGGATCCGCTTGGCGGTATTCACCTCTTTAATGCCAGCCGACAGCGCGTACACCCTGGCAATATCATTGATAAGCGCATTGCCTTTATGTTTTAAATCTATGCCCTTCACTTCGCTGCCATCACGCTCGAGCACAAATTTGCGGAAAAAGCCCAGTGGTGGCGACTCCTTAAGGCTATTGCCCGCCATACCGGCAAGAAAGATATCGTTATCTTTTGTGCCGGCGAGCACCTTGTCCTGCAACGCATCGAACAGGGTTTGCGGGCCAAATACCGGCCGCATGTCAAAAAAGATGGAGGCGTGCATCAACGCCTTGGGATCGGGCGCCTTTACCCACTTATCAAATACCTGCTGCCAACGATGCAGCGACATCCGCCATTTGGGGTTCTGAGCCATGATATCGCCCGGGCAAAATACATAGCCGCATTCGTTAAGCCCGGCGCAAACGGCCTTGGAAAGGGCCTCAAAATAGCCAGCAGCTTGCTCATCAGGCTCGGCGGCGAGCAACATGCCATTATCCTGATCCGAACAGGCCGCCTGATCCTGCCGGCCCTGGGAGCCAAAAGCCAACCAGCAAAACGCCATCGGCGCTTCGCCCAGGATTTGCTGATTGAGCACAATCAACCTGCGGGTCAGTGCGTCTGTCACTGACGTCAATACACGACCTATCTCTTCCGCTCTGGCATCAGCGCTGATAAGACTTTGTAAAAGTTCCGGAATTTTTTTACTGACCGCAATAAGGCTGGGCACATCACGCTGGCGCTCGATTTCGCCAATCAGCATCAGCGGCGTAGAACCCTGACTTCTGAGGATATCTGTACTGGAAATTACCCCAACGGGTGAATCCCCCTCAAGTACCGGCAAATGATGAATATTGCGCTCACTCATGGCCAGCATGGCTTCAAACACCAGTGCACTGGCGCTGATGGTCACCGGATTGCGGGTCATTGCCTGATGCACCGGCAGCGCTGCATCCAGTCCCTCGGCAAGCACCCGATTACGCAGATCTCTGTCAGTGATAATACCGCACAGCCTGTGGTTATCAGTCACCAGCAGCGACGATACCCGCGCATCGCGCATCATTACCGCTGCCTGACGTATGCTGTGATTGCAATCAATGGAGAGTGGCGAGCCTGTCATCAGTGAACTGATGCGACTGGTAGTGGTGAGTTCTTTGGCCTTAAACCTCGCCTGATGGCGCATACGTTTGGCAAAAGCACGGTTGAAAAAGCGATCAAATTCGCGGCTTTCTTGCCTGAGGCGGTTAAAGGTGTCAGGGTCGAGGTGATAGACTAGGCCATCTTCCAGAATAGCCACCTTGTTGGAGACGGCTTCACCGGATAGCAATGACGGAAAGCCGAAAAAGTCGCCCTCCCCCAACCTGTCGACCAATTCACCTTCAGCATCACGCACTTCAAAGGCACCGCTGCGAACGATATAAAGCTGCGGGTGTTCAGCATCCAGTGGCACATGGCCCATGGTTTTGCTGTAGTAACCCACGCTCAGCGCCCTGACACTGGTCGACAGTAAATCCTGCGACAAAGAGTCAAAGGGAACCAATTGCTCAAGAAACTGCATCAGCGGCTGTATTTCGCTGGCATCCATAAAAATCATCCATTTATGGGCTTATCTGCTCCCACTATAAGGCAGCGTGTCGAGAAGTCACTATTCGACCTAAGTAAAAAGCGGCACCCGAAGGCACCGCTTTTTTAATTTACACATCAACACATATCAGTGATCAGAGGCCCCACCTGCGCCTTTGGGGAAACGAATGGCTTCGACCATTTCTTCCACATGGGTAGGTACTGCTGCGGTCAGCTTGGCCACCACAACAGCCACTGCAAAGTTAATCATCATCCCAATCATACCAATACCTTCAGGAGAGATCCCAAACAACCAGTTGTCGGCTACGTTGGCAGCAGGATTCACGAACTTGAAATAGATGATGTAGGCAGCAGTGAATGCAAGACCCACCACCATGCCGGCAATAGCGCCTTCTTTATTCATCTTCTTGGAGAAGATACCCATAACGATGGCAGGGAACAGCGAGGATGCCGCCAGACCGAAGGCAAATGCCACTACCGCCGCCACAAAACCGGGTGGGTTGATACCGAAGTAACCGGCAATCACGATACCCACGGCCGCTGCGATTCGGGCATACAACAGCTCCTGTTTATCGGAGATATTGGGCGCAAAGCCTTTCTTCATCAAATCGTGGGATACCGAGGTTGAGATAACCAGCAGCAGACCGGCAGATGTCGACAATGCTGCAGCCAAACCACCTGCGGCAACCAGAGCGATAACCCAGGCTGGCAGATTGGCAATTTCAGGGGTGGCCAGCACCATGATGTCACGGTCAATTGTCATTTCATTGGTATCGCCTTTGGCGTAGTACATCTTGCCATCGCCGTTCTTGTCATCCCAGGTGATAAGACCTGTCTTTTCCCAATTTTTAATCCACTGAGGTGCTGTCTCATAGGCCACACCAGTGGACTCTGGACCGTTGATAGTCTCAATCATATTCACGCGGGAGAAGGCTGCCAGTGCAGGTACAGTGGTGTACATGATGGCAATAAACACCAGCGCCCAACCGGCACTTGAACGGGCATCTTTTACTTTTGGTACGGTAAAGAAGCGAACAATAACGTGCGGCAGACCGGCAGTACCCACCATCAGAGCGGCAGTAATGGCGAACACGTCAATCATGCTCTTTGAACCTTCGGTGTACTGGGAGAAACCAAGCTCAGCCTGCAGGCCATCGAGCTTATCCAGCAGATACATTCCAGTACCATTTCCGGCGGCATCAATCAGCTCAGCACCAAAACCTACCTGTGGCAGTATGTGGCCAGTCATCATGACAGAGATAAAGATAGCAGGCACCATAAAGGCGAAGATAAGTACACAGTACTGGGCAACCTGGGTATAGGTAATGCCCTTCATGCCGCCAAGTACAGCGTAGAAGAACACCACAGCCATACCAATGTACACGCCTGTATCTACGTCTACTTCGAGGAAGCGGGAGAATACCACGCCCACACCGCGCATCTGACCTGCAATATAGGTAAAGCAGATAAAGATGGCACAGACCACGGCCACGGTACGCGCGGCCTGAGAGTAATAACGCTCACCGATGAAGTCAGGCACAGTGAACTTACCAAACTTACGCAGGTAGGGGGCCATACACAGCGCCAGCAGCACGTAACCACCGGTCCAGCCCATCAGGTACACTGAGCCATCGTAGCCCACAAAGGATACGATACCGGCCAGCGAAATAAATGACGCTGCAGACATCCAGTCAGCCGCAGTCGCCATACCATTCATCACAGGGGGAACGCCGCCACCGGCAACGTAAAATTCTTTGGTTGAGCCGGCACGTGACCAGATCGCAATACCGATATAAAGGGCAAAAGAAAGCCCCACTATCAGGTATGTCAGAGTTTGAACATCCATTGCAGTGCTCCTCAGTCTTCGTGAACGTTATATTTTTTATCGAGTGCGTTCGCCTTCATGGCGTAAATGAAAATCAGCGCCACGAACACGTACATGGAACCCTGCTGAGCAAACCAGAAACCCAGTTTGAAACCCATAAAGGTGATTTGATTAAGTACATCCACCAACAGAATGCCGAATCCATAGGAAACGACAAACCAAACTGCCAGCAGACTGACCACCAGGCGAAGGTTTTCGCGCCAGTAGCCTTGAGCCTTTTCGTTGCTTTCGAATGCCATAGTAGTGACTCCCCTGTGTTTTAATAATTAAGTTAAGTCAGGGTTAATCTAACAAGGCAGAGTGTGACCTCAATCACGACCTTAGTCTAAGTGGTGATTGCGAACCGCACCAATGTAACGTTATATATTTGTTTAATAACAACTAATTCCAAAATATCACAATTTAGTAAATGCAATTTTTCCAGCTTGAGTGCGACCTAGGTCTAACAAGCCGCTAACAAACAGAAACGCCCGGACAAGCCGGGCGTTTGCTATGACAGAAAAACTCAGAGTTCGGCAACGTATCTCACCAGCTCGGCCAGCTGCTCACTATTGAGTCCCTGTACGTTCAGCATGTATTTGCCGTTCACCAGTACGCTGGGGACACCGCGGATCCCCGCCAGTTCAGTCTGACTGTCAAATCCCATCAGGGTAAACTGTCGATCAGTAGAGCTCAGTGCCTGTTCAATGGCTTCTGCCTTCAGCCCCTGCGCGATAAAAAACTGCTTCACATCGGCTTCATCACGAAATGGAGCGACCTGTTGTACCTGTTTGAAAATGGGCAAGTGTGTCTGCTCAGTTACCTGAAACTTCTGCGCCACATAATAAGCAAGCTGACTCAGCTTCCAATCGGGTCTTACGCCGGCCACTGGCGTGCGCTCAAAGCCCACTTTTTTGCCCAGCAGCTTAACGGCTTCATCCATGGTGTGGTCGAAACGATAACAATGGGGGCAGTTGTACGAGAAAAACTCACGCACTACAGGCGCGTGGGACTCAGCAAAGCCGTCAACCTTAACGTAATGCTTACCCTCTTCAAAACTGCTGGCAAAGGTGGATGCCGACAGTACCAGTCCTGCCACTAATCCCAGCGCCTTCAATTGCTTAACCATGAATCTTATTCCTGATGTCAATTATTATTAAAATGCCCCGGCCTCAACGAGCATCGCCAGAGGATCGGCATAGCGGTAGTGAACCCCAAGTTCACGGCAAATTAAGCTGCCATCTATCACTTTACCGTTGCCGTTATCGGCGGCAAATTGCGGCAGCGCAAAACCACCGCTGCGGGCCGCTTCGGTGTAAAACGTCTGTTTGGAAGGATGACCGGGGGCGCAGAGGTTGTAGCAGCGGCCAATGGACGGCGCTGCAATCAAAGCCTGAACGGCGCTAAGACAGTCATCCAGGTGCACAATATTCACTGGCAAGGCGCCGCCACTGACGTCGGTTCTCCCAGCAAAAAAACGCCCTGGATGACGCCCCGGGCCTACGAGCCCGGCAAAACGCACCACTGTGGTATTCAGTCCGGCAAACAGCGCTTCGGCGCCAAGCAAGATGGCAGCGCCGGGCGAATGCGCACTGGCGTCACCTTCATCCAACACAGCGGGCAAATCGGGGTACACTCCGGTGGTACTGATAAATAACAGCCGCTTGGGGATGGTGGTCAGGGCATCCTTGAGTTTGGCCAGTCGCTCAAGATAGTCGGTATCGCCACGGCGGATCCCGGGTGGCAAATTGATAATAAGGCAGTCGGCCTGTAACAGTGACTCAGGCACAGGCGCATCCTCCTGTAAATCGAGGCGATAAGCCTCAACCCCCATCGCCCTGATCTCATCCACACCCTCTGGGGTTCGCTTACAACCTTTCACCGACAAACCGGCCATGAGCAGTTTTTTGGCGAGCGGCAAACCGAACCAACCGCACCCTATGATGGAAACAGATTTAATATCAGACATTAACACCGAATTCCCTGACCGCACTTTATAAGGAATTCAGGATACGCAAGAGTTTGGAAAACTCAAGACTCGAGGGCGGCAAAATAAAAATTGATGGGGGCAGCGGCCTGTAAAGTCCTCATGGCCGCTTCTGACAATTCCTCAACCTTCAACACTTTTTCAATGCTCACATCTTCATTCATCAATATCCTCAAACCGGGCGAGCCCCCCGCTGGGTTACATGCCCATACCTGAGGCTGTTTCACTTCACTGGTGGTCATCATCACTTTACCGATATTACCGTCAGTGAGCTGCACCAGAGTACCGGGTGGATAAATACCCAACACTTTCACTAACGTCGATATTAACGCTTCATCGTGTTTACCGACTCGATTCTTGAATAAATATCCCAACGCAACCTGAGGAGATGCGATGCTCAAGGCTGTCAATTGCAATTCAAAATCATTGGCCAGCGCAACAATCTGTGTCGTCTTGGGGATCTTGTTGCCTTTGATTCCGTCCGGGAAACCCGTGCCATCAATAAACTCATGATGATGCCGCACAATATGAAGCACTTGTTCAGGAAATAGCCCGCTGCGGCTAAGCATTTCATGGCCGTAGTTGGGGTGTTGATTCATAAAGTTGGTTTCTTGCTGAGTCAGGGCGCCACGCTTGCGCCGGATGTTATCCGGTACCCTGAGCTTACCGATGTCGTGCACCAATGCCCCCAGTGCTATATCGCGCATCTCCATTTTGGACATGTCCAGCGCTTTGGCAATCATCAAGGAGAGTACAGCAACACTGATCCCATGTTGGGTGACCGAAAACGACTCTTCACCTGCCGTGACCAATGCCAGATAAGAAGCCTCCTGCTCAAACAGATGTTCCAGCATCTGCTCGACAAGGGTGGCGGATAGTCGGTAAGCCCCCTCAGGATCACTGGCCAGTTTACTGACCAAGCTGCGGCTTTCATTGATACAATCCAGAAAACGTTTTTGACTCTTACGAATGGCCACCCGGGCCTCACGCTTTATATCCCGTTCAACCGGAAGCTCTTCATCAGCTTCGTGGTCATCTGCGTCTGATTCTTGCTGGGGAACATCTTCATCCAGTAGTTCAGTCCCCGCCAAAACCAACACATGCTCAACTTTCAAGCCCCGGATCACTTCAATTTGCCCCGGGTCTTTTAATTCTATCCGATTGATTAAAAACGGGTGTTCGGTCCAAGACAGGGGTAGCTTGACCGTAAGACCAAGCCGCAGTTCTGAAACAGGAATTGAAACAGGTTTGTTTTTGGCCAATCCGAGCCTCCACTTTGGTGCGGATCCCTGACTTTCCAGGCGAAATGTAGCGCACTCCAATACTATGAAATAAAAGCGTAATTCTATAAAAGCGTTATAGCAAATTTTCCAGGGCTACATTGCACATCAAAAGCAAATTTTATGAACCAAGATGAGTAATTTTTAATTAAACAACATTTTATTGTATACATTATCCAAAAATGAGAAAGTAACGCCACTGCCGCGGTGTTGCGCACCCCGAGCCCTGCGGTGGTTTGTGTTGCTGTCAATTGTCCTTTGTTAAGGGCTTTGCCCAAGACTCAGGTTACATTCCTTTTGTTGGTCAGCGGTGTCCGGGTTGCTGTATTTGCCCTGTCACCAGCCAATTTTCGGCGCTGCTTTGCAGCGCCTTTTTTATGCTGATTGCCAACAAGCGTGATGCTCAGACTGGAAAGCGGCCACAAGCCGGATTTAAACCAATTCAAGCGAAACTCGCGAGACATGAAGCTGACAGTGGATAAGCGGGAAATGGGCGCACAGCGCCCATAAACGGGAATGAAAGTTCGGTTAGCGGTTATTGCACAGTAAATAACGCAGCTTATGACATAGTTTATTACGTCAGTTATTGCACTATTACAGGCCGCTGCCAGTCGGTTAAATACAGGCGTAGATGCTCAGATTTCAGCAGGTAAATAGCAAACCAGAAAATCAACAAAGCATCGAAAGCCGCCGTCCAGGAAAACAAATAGCCACTGGTGGCAAGCCGCACCAACAGCACGGCACCATCCAGCAGCAACAGTAGCCACAGCAACCATTTCATACGATCGAATAATGGCCTTAGCCAGTTGGGCCTGGATTTTCGCTCAAGCAGAATGATGCCGTACACCAGCACAGCGCCAAACCCACTGGCAAGCGCCAGCAAGAAGGTTTCTTTTTGTGGGTAAAACAGCCGCACCAACCCTGCCCTGTCGCTAAATTGGGTCAGCGAGGCCACAAACACCACCCAGGCTCGGGCCAGAAAGGTCAGCAGCAAATACAGTCCCAGCGGCGGTTTGATATGGCCTTTATCATCTACCCAGCGAATATGTTCGAACTTGAGCAAAGTGTGCTCCACATCATGTCTTTCCCCTGAATTGGGGGCAAGATAGCCAGGATTCAAGGCCTGAGAAAAACAAAGACCCGCATCGGCGGGCCTTTAATAGGTGTAGGAATCCTGTTCGCGAAGTTATTGTAACCCTACTTAAGGCTTGCGAGCTTTGTGCTCAGTATGGCGCAGCAGCATCTGCTCGCGCTTGCTGTCCAATGCCGAGGCCTTTTGCGGTGCCAGTGTATTAATCCACTCTGCAAATTCAGCCTGATAGTTGGCAGCGAAGCTGCTCAGGGCAGCATCATAGCTGGCAAACTGATTGTGTTTCAGATGCTCTGTCATGGCCAGCACTTCAGCTTCGTGACGCTCAAACAGGAAACGAATTGCCAGATAACTCCAGCGATACACCCTGTCGGTACCATCGCGGTAAGAGGTCGAAAAGATGGTCGCCAATGTTGGCCTGCGATTGGCGCGGGTATTGATCGCCAGATTCACCGCCGTGGCGTTCTCTGTGCCAAGGGAGAGATATTCTGCCAGGCCTTCAGCCCACCACACCATCTTATTTGGGTAGAAATTAAAGCCGCCGTAACTGACAAAGCGCCCCTCCAGGTAGTGAATATACTCATGGCGCAGGTTCCATATTTCAAACTCAGGCAGCAGCCAGTCTGCTTCATGGGCATAAAAACTCGCCTGGTTGTTCACATCGGCAGGGTTACCTTCGATATAGACACCGCCATTATTGGTATTGATATTGAAAAGCTCGTAGCCGTACTTGTCATACTGGTTGTAATTATCGAACACCACAACCCGGAGGCTGTCGTTGTAATCGTCTGCCACCGGCACACCAAAGGTTTGCATTCTCTGGTGAAAATCCGCTTCCTGGCTTGAGAGCTGCGCACAGGTATCGGCAATTTGCGGATCGGTCATGTCCTGCGCCCACAGATTAATGGTGGCGCTGCAATCCACACGGATAGGCAAAACCACATCAGGATCGGCAGGCTCGGTGGGGTTGGTACCAGGGCGGCCCTTGCCGTAGGAAACCGTACTGGTGAGTGCCAGCAGTAAACCTGCGGCGATGAGGGACTTGGGTGAGTGCATGTGTGTTCTCCGGTTGTTATTTTTATGTTACAGGATATTGTATATTTTATTTCATTAATTCAGGCAACAAAAAACGCCAACTTTAAGTTGACGTTTTTTCAACTGGAAACATTTTTAAATCAGATCAGAGACCTATTAAATCTATCAGGCCAGCCTCATCCAGCACAGTTATACCCAACTCCTGGGCCTTGGCAAGCTTTGACCCCGCAGCCTCCCCGGCGACCACACAGTGGGTGTTCTTTGACACACTGCCGGCCACCTTGGCCCCCAGAGCTTCAAGTTTAGCCTTGGCTTCGGTGCGGCCAAGACTGGTCAGGGTGCCGGTTAGCACCCAGGTCTGTCCCAGCAGCGGCTGTGCATCTGCCGCAGGCTTTTCGATGGCAGGCCAGTTCACGCCTGCAGCCACAAGCCCATCAATCACTTCAAGGTTATGGGGCTGGGCAAAAAAGTGCGCCACATGCTGAGCCACTACAGTGCCCACGTCTTCCACCTGCATCAGCGCCTCCACATCAGCGCCCTTAATGGCATCCAGGGTAAGAAAATGTCTCGCCAGGTTGGCAGCTGTGGCCTCCCCTACTTCGCGAATACCCAGTGCATACAGAAACTTGGCCAACGTGGTGGCTTTGGCAGCTTCAATGGCGGCCACCAGATTGGTGGCTGACTTGGTGCCCATACGCTCAAGCATGGTCAGTTTGGACACATTGAGCTTAAACAGATCCGCCGGGCTTGCCACCAGCTCCTTGTCGATAAGTTGCTCAACCACCTTGTCACCCATACCATCGATATACATGGCTTTGCGGGATGCAAAGTGTTTAATGGCTTCGCGGCGCTGGGCTTCACAGAAAAGTCCACCGCTGCAGCGTGCCACAGCCTCACCTTCGATACGTTCCACCAGGGAGCCGCAGACGGGGCAATTATCTGGAAAAACAATATCCTGCGCTCCTTCCGGACGACGCTCCGGCACTACGGCCACAATTTGCGGAATAACATCACCGGCGCGGCGAATAATCACGGTATCGCCAATCTTCACCCCAAGGCGGGCGATTTCATCCCCATTGTGCAACGTGGCATTGGATACGGTCACGCCGCCCACAAACACAGGCTGCAAGCGTGCTACCGGCGTCACTGCGCCGGTACGGCCCACCTGAAAATCAACCCCTTCCAGCAGAGTCATTTCTTCCTGTGCCGGAAACTTAAAGGCAATAGCCCAGCGCGGCGCCCGGGCTACAAACCCCAGCTGCTGCTGAGCGTCAATATCGTTAACCTTGATCACCACACCATCAATTTCAAAGGCAAGCCGGTCTCGACGTTCGAGGATATCTGCGTAATATGCCATCACCTCGGCAAGGCCTTCACAGAGTTTTACTTCCTTGCTCACCGGCAGGCCAAAGTCCGATAAGCGCTCCAGCTGCCCCTTGTGTGTAGGAGCCAACGTTAAATCAACGCCGTTATCGTCCTGCACTACGCCAAGGGCATAGGCGTAAAACGCCAGTGAGCGCTCGGCGGTTATCTTGCTGTCGAGCTGACGCAGGCTGCCCGCTGCGGCATTGCGCGGGTTAACAAACAGTTTGTCACCCTTTGCCCGAGCCCTGTCGTTGAGCGCATCAAAGGCAGCCCTTGGCATAAAGACTTCGCCGCGCACCTCCACCAAAGCCGGAATATCATCGCCCTGCAGCCGCAGCGGCACCGACTTGATGGTACGCACATTGACGCTGATATCTTCTCCCACGGCACCATCACCACGGGTGGCTGCCCGCTCCAGCAGACCATTACGGTAAATCAGGCTGACCGCGAGGCCATCGAGCTTGGGTTCTGCGCAGTAAACCTGAGGGCCAACCTTGTCGCTCAATCGCTTATCAAAGGCGATAAAGTCGGCTTCATCAAAGGCGTTATCTAGGCTCAGCATCGGTTTTAAGTGACTGACCTGCTCAAACTTATCAAGGGCGGCGCCCCCGACACGCTGTGTAGGCGAATCAGGCTCGGCCAGCTCTGGGTGCTCGGCTTCCAACGCTTTAAGCTGGTTCATCAGCCTGTCGTATTCAGCATCGGGAATGCTGGGCGCATCCTGCACATAGTAGGCAATGTTGTGGCGGTTGATTTCAGCGGTTAGACGTTGAATTTCAGCTTTGGCTTGCATGATGGTACCTTGGAAATGCGCGGGGCCGCTCATGCGGCCCCACTTTGTAAATCAATCAGTTGTTATGCATTGGCTCGGATACGGGCGAGATACTGGGCCTTGGTGGTATCGCTCCACAGCTGACGCTGCCCATCAAGCACCAGCGCATCCAGATCGTCCGCCAGCTGACAGGCTGAGTTCAGCATCAACGAGAAGTTCATTACCGCCTCACCATGACATGGCAGGGTCATAAACAGCACTATGCCATGGGTATTGAACTGCTCCATAGTATCGGGGTCGAAGATACCTGGTTTTAACATATTAGCCACTGAAAACAGAACCTTACCAGTACCAGCGTTATCTTCATGGCGATGGAAAATTTCCATATCACCGTATTTGAAATTCAGTTCAAGCAGGCACGGCAGCAACTCAGCACCCGCAAGCACCTGCCCTTCACGGGCAACCACATGCAGCACCAACACATCACGGGGCTCGGGCAGCACGTCTTCCTGCTTTTGTTGCTGCTTTTGTTCCTGCTTGGGCGCAGCTTGCTGTTGCGGTGCAACAGTTGCCGAATGCGCCGCACTCTGCGGAGAAGTCACGGTAGCGCGCGCGTGAATGAGATCGTCATCATCTTCATCGCCCCGATAGTCATCTGCCACCTGAGGCTCTGGCAAGTCATCCAGCAAACCCAACTGAACCTGATCTCCGGTCGCCTGCTGCTGACCAAACATAGGTTCTTGGCGCTCTTTGCCTCTGCGCACCCTGGGTTCATCGCTCAGGGTGAATTCTGGCTCTGGCTCTGGTTCAGCTTCAGGTTGAGCTGTCTCGGCGCTGGTTTCAGCCACAGCAGCAGGCTTGTGAGCGGCACGGATTTTGTGTGCTTTGCCAAAGACAGGCGCAGATTGCGCAGACTCATTGCCAGGCTTGTCATCGGCCTGTACTTTGCGAACCCGCACTTCGCCAATACCATCAGCATCAAACCCTTCTGCATCGCGACGCCCGGGAGACATGGCATAAGGATTTCGAGGTTGTTCTTTGAGTGAGCGGGGTTGCTGCTTTCGGATAGACCAAAATCCATGGATTAGAACCACGAGAATAGCGATAGCGCCGATAACGAAAATAACCAGTTGCAAATCTTCCATTGGATACCCTGTCTTTCCTGAATTCAATCTGCGTGCGCCATGGCCACGGCTTCTTCGATATCGACCGCCACTATGCGGGATACGCCTGGCTCATGCATGGTCACACCAACTAACTGATCAGCCATCTCCATGGTAATTTTATTGTGGCTGATATAGATAAACTGCACGCTGGCCGACATTTCCTGCAACAAACGGCAGAATCGGTCAACGTTGGCATCATCCAGCGGCGCATCGACTTCATCGAGCATACAAAATGGGGCTGGATTCAACCTGAAAATGGCAAACACCAATGATAAAGCGGTCAGCGCTTTTTCACCACCCGATAACAGGTGGATTGTGGAGTTCTTTTTGCCGGGAGGCCGAGCCATGATGGTGACCCCGGTCTCCAATAAATCATCATCTGTCAGTGCCAGATAAGCACTGCCGCCGCCAAACACTTTGGGAAACAGCATACCCAAATCGGCATTAACCTGCTCAAACGTAGTTTTAAAGCGGCTGCGGGTTTCACGATCGATTTTACGTATCGCCTCTTCCAGGCTTTCAAGTGCCTGATTTAAATCCGCATCCTGACCATCAAGGTAATCTTTACGCTCGCGCGCCTCATCATACTCTTCAATGGCTGCAAGGTTAATGGCGCCGAGGCGGCTAATCTTGCCCCGCAACTTTTCAAGTTGCTGTTGCCACTCATCCACCGACGCATGTGCAGGGAGTCCCGGCGTCACGTCAGTAAGACGGATATTGGCCTCGGCCAATTGCGCTAATTGGGTTTCCGCCTGCCCCTTTAAACCTTCACGCCGTAGCTTTAACGATTCGAGGGTATGAGTCAAGTGGTCTATCTTGCCAACTTCTTGTTTTTGCTTCAATAGTAAAGCATCTATCTGTTCCTGCAGCGCGGCCTGGCGGCTGCGGTTTTCCGCCAGCGTAGTTTGGCGGCTTTGCTGCATCGCAAGTGTTTCCCGCAGCCGCTGGGACAAACCGCTGCGGTCAGTGTCCTGCTCACGCAGTTCCTGCTGGCCAAGTTCAGTCAGCACAGCCCCTCTTTGCTCGGTAAGTTTACCAAGCTCAGCCTGACCTGCCTGCAGTTTTTGGCTTATCAATGCAAGCTCGGTGGCAAGTTCACCGCGCCTGGCGCGAACCTGACCCAGTTGGGACTCAAGATTGGCGAGCGACGCTTTTCGTTCGTCGGCTAAGCGCCGGGCAGATGCCTGCTTTTCAGCCAGCACGGCCAAGTGGCCACTGGCTTCCTCCAGCGCTTCTTCTTGCTGCATCAGCGACTCATCCGCCACTTCAAGTTCAAGTAAGGCATCCTGCTGCTGGGCGGCCAGCCTGGCGATTTGCGTGCTGACAAACTCCCGCTGTCTGGCCGCTTGCCTCAGGCTTTCCCGCCGGGCCTCCCAGCGCATCCGGGCACGCTCAGCATTTTGTTTGGCATCACTTAACGCAAGCTCGGCAGCTTTCAGATCTGCAGTATTTGCCTCCAGTATGCGACTTGCCCCGGCAGACTCACTTCCATGGGAAGCAAGCTCAGCCTCAAGCCTTTTCACCTCTTGCGCCAGCGCCTCTGCTTCGCTGCGAAGCGCGACCTTATCAGTGCCAGCGCTTTGATTGGACAGCACAAAACCCTGCCCCACCAGCAAGCCCTCTCGGCATAGAATCAGTCCATGGGTATCCAGTTGACAAAGCCTGGCACGGGCATCGCTTAAACTCTCGGCAAACTGCACACCGTCAAGCCATGGCGCAAGGTTGACGTCGGCGCCAATCACGCCCCATTGGGAAGGTGTCTGTCGAACAAAGCCCGGGGCAATTGCGTCAGGAGTCTGCTCGGTCACCGGCGCATCTAACAAGCGGCCAAGCAGCAACTCGGCGGCGGCTTCCCAACCGGGCTCGACCTCAAGGCACTGCCACAGTTTTCGGCCGCTGCCACTGTCTTCACTCAGCAGACGGGTGAGTACCGATAGCCGGCCACGTACTTCACTCAGTTCCCGGGATTTGGCCGCAATGTGATTATCAACCTCGGCCAACCTTGCTTGCGCTGCTTTTACCGCAGCTGCAGCCGCGTCGAGAGCCGCTTGCTCCCCCCCTAAATCGGTCTCTGGCGGCGCATCCGGGGAAATGTCGACAGCATAGGTCAGTGCATCGTCAACTGTACTATTACAGGATATGGCGCTTTCATCCTCACCAAGGCTTACAAGCTGCTCTCGGTAACCCGCAAGGCTATGGGTTCGCTCATCAATACTGTGACGAAGATGCTCAAGCCGCTGCCCTGTGAGTTCTTTTTGCGACTTAAGGCTTGCCTGTGCCCGCTCAGCCTGTACAACTTCGCCCCGAACCAGTTCCAGCGCTTCATCGGCATCGAAGGCGCTCTGACTCCAGGCTTCCTGAGTTTCTTCCAGGGTGAGCAACTGCTGTTGCTGGGCTTCAACGGCAAGGCTTAATGTATCTTTAGCATCGGCAAGCTCACGATTGCTTTCATCCAGAGCAAGCATATCGCGGCTTAAGCCTTCCAGGCGGCTCTGCAGGCTTTTAGAACGCTCATCAATGTTTGACAACTGCTGCTCAAGCCGCGCTACTTCGGTTCCAGCCTGATAATAGGCCTCCAGGCTTTGCTGCTCATCATCTACCAGCAGGGCGAGTCCCTGACGTGCTGTCTCAAGGTTGGCATCAGATGTGGCCAGGGTGTTTTTTGCTGCCGCCAGTAAAAACTGCTGCTGCGCTATCTCACCATCGAGCAGCCCTGTTTGATCGCTTAACTCCTGATAGCGCATCACCAACAGCTGAGCATGGGTTGTACGTTCCGATTGCTTATATTCCCGATAACGTTTGGCTGCCTCAGCCTGAATGGCAAGCTTGTCTAGTTGTTTGCCAAGTTCTAGCCGGATATCGCCAAGGCGCTCCAGGTTTTCGCGGGTATGACGAATGCGGTTTTCAGTGTCGCGGCGCCGCTCCTTATAGCGGGAAATACCGGCGGCCTCTTCAATAAATACCCTGAGTTCCTGTGGGCGAGACTCAATCAGCCGCGAGATCATCCCCTGCTCAATAATGGCATAGCTGCGGGGACCAAGACCTGTGCCCATAAAGAGATCGGTAATATCTTTGCGGCGGCATTTCTGGCCGTTCAGAAAGTAGAGAGACTCTCCTTCGCGGCTCACCTGACGTTTAACGGCGATTTCTTCATAACTGGCGTACTGCCCCCCCAAGCGACCCTCCCGGTTATCGAACACCAGTTTTACGCTGGCCACCGAAACTGGCCTGCGGGCACTGGAGCCGTTGAAGATAACGTCGGTCATGGAGTCACCGCGCAGGTGCTTGGCAGAGCTTTCGCCCAGTACCCAGCGTACGGCATCTATCACATTGGATTTTCCGCAGCCATTGGGACCAATAATGGCAGTGAGGGGGTTGGGAAAGGGGATCTTCGTTGGGTCGACAAACGACTTGAAGCCAGCAAGTTTTATTTGTTTCAGTCTCATAATGCCAGTCAAATCGCCTCGCGAGCCCGATTCAGGCTCGACTGCAAAAGGTGAACACTACGCCCGGCGCGGGGTGCATCACTCATGTTATTTGCAGCCAACTTTACCAAAGCCTTTTTGAATATGTAACGTTTTTATCGGTCAAATTAGCGCAATCAGCACCAATTGAATGCGCCTGAAGCGCATTTGAAGTAATTAGCGACAAATTAACCCTTGCCCCTGCCCAAGGAACTGTCTCACAATGCCTGCAAACACAACTGCTTGGAACCGACGTTCTATGTCACGCCCCTCGCTTTCTTCTGCCCGAAGCACTGCTGTACAAGCCAAGAGCGGGTTCAATTACTTTATGGATGGCTTTAGCCTTATCCGTCGTCCCGGCCTGCGAACCTTTGTGTTTGTGCCTTTGCTTATCAATATGCTGCTGTTTGCCAGTGCCTTTTATTACGCACTTGGCAAACTCGATGAACTCTTCGCCTATGTGAGCGGCCAACTGCCCGAATACCTCTCCTGGTTGAATTTTCTGTTGTGGCCCATGGCCGTACTTGCCATGTTGGTGGTAATGGCCTTTGTGTTCAGCTCGGTGATGAACTGGCTTGCGGCACCTTTCAATGGCCTATTGGCCGAAAAAGTAGAGCAGCTGATTACCGGCAAGCCCATGAATACAGGCACCACCATGGATTTAATGAAGGATTTGCCGCGTATCCTGGGCCGGGAATGGTTAAAGCTTAAATACTATTTACCCCGTGCCATTCTGTTTTTGCTGCTGTTTTGGGTACCGCTGCTTGGGCAAACCGCCGCGCCTGTGTTGTGGTTTTTATTCAGCAGTTGGATGATGGCCATTCAATATTGCGATTACCCGTTCGACAACCATAAGGTGCCTTTTGACGATATGCGCTTCGCCCTCAGGCAAACCAAGGGCACCAGCATGAGTTTTGGTGCCGCAGTCACTGTGTTTTCGATGATCCCCATCGTGAATTTTATTGTGATGCCGGTGGCCATTTGCGGTGCTACCGCCATGTGGGTTGATAAGTATCGCGAAGCCTATCGTCATCCGGGCATAGCACCGGAATAATTCCCTAAAAGCCTGTTGATTGCCGAACCTCCACAATGCCCGCTTCCTGCGGGCATTGTATTTGTTTACCTTCACTTATAATTTGTAACAAATCCCGAGTGTTTGGCTCTGTCAGCTTAAGTACAATTGGCCGACTTCTGATACCAATAAAATCAAGGATTAGATAATTTTGTCCAGATTCCTTATGAAGGCAGGTGCCCTGCTTACCTTATGCATCCAGTCTTTTTCCGGTACTGCAGGCAACTCAGAACAGTTTTCGCTGCAGATCCCCTATCTGACGGAACCCGCGGCCATTGACGGCGATTTGTCGGATGCGGTGTGGGCCAGCGCCGCCGAAGCCGAGCTGAAGTATGAAACCCGTCCAGCAGAAAATGCGCCGGCACCGGTCAGAACAAGGGCAAAATTGTTTGCCACCGATACCACCTTATATGTGGCCTTTATTGCTGACGATCCTGACCCGGGTGCTATCAGAGCACATCTACGCCCCAGGGATGATATCTGGGGCGAAGATATGGTGGGCATAAAACTCGACACCTTTAACAATGCGCGGTTGGCATACCAGTTTTTTATCAATCCACTGGGCGTGCAATTCGACTCAATCGAAAATGAACTTAACAAAAGCGAAAGTGCCGCATGGGACGGAATTTGGGAAAGCTCAGGCCGTGTCACCGACACGGGTTATCAGGTTGAGGTCGCCATCCCCCTGTCCCAACTCAGCTTTGAAGATACTCCGGGCAAAAAAACGTGGGGATTTGAACTGATTAGATTTTATCCCCGAGATGCAGAACACCGCTTGTCGACTCATCAGATATCCCGCTCCAACAACTGCCAACTATGTCAACTGGGCGTTATCAATGGTTTTGAGTCGGTGGATCTCGGAAACGGACTGCAACTCACCCCTTCGCTGGTCACCACGGGCAGCCGCGAGCGCAGCCCGAGCCCCGGTAGCGAATGGCAGCAGGATGAAAACGTGGAAGCCGGTTTGGATCTTCGCTGGGCCATCACTCCATCATCACTGCTCAATGCCACCATAAACCCTGACTTTTCACAGGTTGAGGCCGATGCAGGTCAGCTTAACGTCAATTCAAACTTCACCCTGTTCCTCGAAGAAAAACGATCGTTTTTCCTTGATAATAAAGATTATTTTGACTCCCAACTACCACTGCTGCACACACGCAATATCTCAGATCCAGACTATGGTGTTAAGTTCACCCACAAATCAGAAAACCACACCTTCGCCTTCCTGGGCGCCAACGACACCGGCAGCCATTTTTTGGTACCCGGTAACCTGAGCTCCTCAGTCGCAAACATTGACGATACCAGCCACAACCTTGCCGGACGGTATCTGTATACCAGCAGTGAAACCCTGGCATTGGGTGCCGTGGTAACCGGTAAACAGAGCGACAACTACCACAATCTGGTGGTGTCCGGAGATATCAAATATCAACCGACAGCCCAGGATACCTTTATTGCCCAGTTTGCCACGTCAGATACCGAATACCCGGAAGATCTTTATCGCGATTTTTGTGGTTCTGACGAAGACTGCCTGCCCAGTGATGAGTGCAGTCTGGATAATTGCAATGTAAATGAGCGAGTGCTTCGCACTTTCAAGGATGGCGCTTTTGGCGGCGAAATGTACCGTCTGAATTATAAACATGCCACCCGCAATTATTATGTCCGAGCTGATTATGAGTCAGTCAGCGAAGATTTTCGTGCCGACCTTGGTTTTATTGAAAAAGTTGACCAGCGCAGAGCCGTGGTAGGCGGTGGCTATATTTGGTATCCAACTGATAGCTGGTTCAACGAAGTGGAATTGGGTGGTGATTGGGACATCACCCAAAACCAAAATGGCGAAAAAATTGAACAGGAACTCGAGGGCTATCTTTTTACCCGGGGCGGTTGGCAAAGCTGGCTGGGCGGCGGCTGGGTGACCCGTGAAAAAGTTGGGAGGCGCCACGATGCAAGTTCGTTGGCCATTGAAGGCAACACCACCCTGTTTAATGAAACCCGACTGTGGGCTGAGGCAAACATTAACCCGTTACCCTGGATAGGAGGTGGCATTTCCGCATCATGGGGTGACGAAGTCGACTTTCACAATAACAGGCCCGGCACCAGTTTGAGAGCCAGCGGTCAGCTTGAACTGAAAATTACCGATAGCCTGGTATTGGATGTGAACCATGACTATTTTGGGCTGGATGTAGATGATGGCAGGCTATTAACGGCCAATCTGACAGATTTGCGACTTAACTGGCAGCTCAGTGTCGAAAGTTTTATTCGCCTGTCCAGCATCTACACCCACATTAACCGGGACCCTTCGTTGTACCTTTACGGCAATCCAAGCGCCAAATACGAAGATCTGGGTACTGAATTGTTGTACGGCTACAAGGTAAATCCTTTGAGTGTGTTTTATCTCGGCTATGCAGATGGCATGCGAGCCGACGAGGATTTCCCGGGGCTGACCCGAACTGAACAGACGCTGTTCATGAAGGTAAGCTACGCGTTCATACTCTGACCAAAACCTGCACTAGGACGCAATACACGTTTGGTTGCGTCCCTGTGTTTTGGCTTCGTACAGCGCCAAATCCGCTCTTTTCATCATATTATCCAGGCTATCACCAGCAAACTCAGCGACACCAATGCTCACTGTCAGCGACAGGGTTAACTCGCCAAATTGAAACGGCACCTGGGCAAGCTTGGAACGAAACCCGTCCATCAGCGTCATGGCTCTCTCGCTGTCCAGTCCCTTCAGGGCAACAACGAACTCCTCACCGCCGAATCTTGCCAATGTGAAATGCTGCCCAAACGCCGCTTTCATTCGACGGGCGAACTCTTTGAGCACTTCGTCACCGATATCGTGGCCGTGGGTATCGTTCACCTTTTTGAAGAAATCAATATCCATCAACGCAATGGAAAAGCCGCCACCCTGCTGTGCCTGTGGACTGACTTTATCGAAAAAATAGCGACGGTTATACACGCCTGTAAGGTAATCAAGATTCGCCTGTTCCCACAGCTTGCGGATCATTTCCAACGATTCGAGAGTATTACTGACACGGCAGTGGAACTCCTCGTGGACAAAAGGTTTTTGTAAAAAGTCATTCGCGCCATTTTTGATAAACCTGGCGGAAAGTGTCTCATCGGTGTCATTGGACAAACCTATGATAACCATTTCTTCACGGGCAAACTTTTCACGAACTTTTAAGATGAGCTCAAACCCATCAATGCCGGGCATGTTGTAATCGGCTATCAACAGCCTGATCCCTGATTCCCGCTCAAGTACTTCAAGAGCCTTGGCACCATCTTCGGCTTCCAATACTTCAAACAGATGCAGTTCAAGCAGATTACGCACAAAATTCCGGCTGACCCGTGAGTCATCAGCAACCAGCACCTTGGTGTGGCGGTTTCGGTTCAGGGTACTGATAAGCTTGACCACATATTCATAGCTGAAGCGGTTTTCTTTATAGACGTAATCCACAATCCCCAATTGCAGCAGACGCTTGCGCTGTTTGGCATCCAGACTCCCTGTCAATACGATACAGGGAGTACGGCTGCCAAGTACCAACTCGACGCTTTCACCATGTGGTGCATCGGGTAAATTAAGATCCGTCACCGCCGCAAAATAACTGTTTTGCCCAAGTAACTGTTTGGCCACGGCCAGATTGGGGGCAACATCAACGGTGCAATCAAGCAACTGAGTCAGCATATGTTTGAGCAATCTGACAACGATATTGCTGTCTTCGACCAACAAGATTCGCAAAATCAGAACTCCTTAGACTGTTTTTAAAATGATGCTTCCTATGGAATAACCGGCTCCGAATGAGCATAACAGCCCCATATCGCCACTGCGTAACCCCTCTCTGCACTTATGTAATGCAATAACAGAGCCCGCGGATGCCGTATTGGCATAAGTATCCAACACGATAGGCGCCATGTCAGGGGGCACATCCTCACCCAGCAATTTTTTCACAACAAATTGATTCATATTGATGTTGGCTTGGTGTAACCACAGGCGCTTCATCATTGCCGGCTCAAGGCCTGCATCAGCAAACTGGCTATCCAGATGACTGTAGATCATGGGCAACAACTCTTTGAATACTTTGCGGCCCTGTTGATGAAACAGTTTATCCGCGGCATACGCAGTTGCCGGAGTACATCGATTCAGAAAACCAAAATTACTGCGGATGTTATTTGAATATTCTGTTATGCAGCGTTGGCCGATTATCTGCAACGGCAGATGACTGCGACACCCCTGTAAACGCTCAACAACCATGGCTGTCGCCACATCACCAAAGATGAAGTGGCTGTCCCGGTCACGGTAGTTGACTTGTGCCGAGCAGATTTCGGGACTTATCACCAATACCCTGGACGCGGCCCCCTGTTGTATCAGCCCCTGCGCAGCTGACACACCAAACGTCGCAGAGCTGCAGGCTACCTGCATGTCAAAACCAAATCCACGGCATCCCAGTGCCTGCTGAATTTCTATGGCTACTGCCGGATAGGCTCTTTGCGTATAGGCGCAGGCCACAATCACCAAATCAATATCAGCCGCATCAAGGTCTGCTTCAGCCAGTGCCTGCTGTGCCGCCAGCAATCCCATTTCGGCTTGCACTGACAATGAATCTGCAGCTCTTTCGTCCATCAGTGGCATCATAATTTCAGGGTCGAGAATTCCGTCCCTTACCATCACATACCTGTGTTTAATGCCAGACGCTTTTTCTATGAACTCACAGGAAGAATAGGCCAGCGGCTCCACATGTCCACTGGAAATTTCACCCTCGTGCTGTCGGTTAAAAAGATCAACAAAGGCATTAAAACTTTCAACCAGCTCTTCATTACTGATGCTTTCCGGTGGAGTAAAGAGACCTGTTCCGCTAATGACAATACTATTATCCATGGTTCACCTCTTGACTGGTCGATACCGGCACCTCCGGCGGTTTCCGTGGTTTGGTTAAGTCGATAACCACGGTTGCAGATATTTTGTCCTGAATGGCCTGCCGATTTGCATCCCAAAAAATCTGCAAAAATCCCATCAACCCGGTGGCAAATCCTGCACCATAACCGCCATAGCGGCCAAAGGCAGCCCATAGCCCCAGTTTAGAACCATCTAAAGATATCACCCTTATCCCCATGAGTTTTTTACCCAGTGTCTGTCCATCAAACCAGGCAGTAAACACGGTAAAGTAGAAAGCAGCCCAACCAAATCCCAGCCCCAAATCATTTAAAATGCCTTTTGCCCATTCAATCACACTGTATTGTGACGGTCGGTCTTCTGCGTTGGTATCGTCATGGGTACCATCGCCGACCGAATGATTCGCGTTTTTACTGGCTTCAGGCTGAAGTTGTGCCCTATCACCGTCATCGCGGTTGTCTTGCCGCTGTTGTGTTGCGGTATCTATCTCTGTGGTTGAGGGTAAATCCGCTAATTGGGGCATAAGGCTTTTCTTTAATGCCAAGGCATCAAATCCGTCTATTGCCAACTCATCCAGAGCGCCCGCCAGCATGGCTTCTGCTTCTTCTCTGACCATGTCGGTAGCGGCAAGCTCCCTGACCAGAGAGCCTGCCTTTAACTCGGCACATTCCTGAGTTTCGCACAAGCTTAACGAAATCACCGACGGTATAAGTGAAACTGCCTGAGGGCCGGTGATATTGGGATTATAGCTACTCTCAGTACGGTTAAAGTTTTCAAAAACACCATAAATAACAACGAGCGTCATCAGTGCATACACACTAATTTTTGCCCAACGTCCTATGTTTCCCAGCCGCCTGGCCAAATAGGATGTCGCCAGCACCAATAGCACAAACACAATCCCTGCCTCTTCGGCCAATATGGTGATCAACAACCCGTCAATCCCTACGGCAATGGCGCGTTTTAACGGGGAGGCAAGCGGCGTATACAGCAACGCTTCCGCCACACTGAAGGCATGGGGTGTAATAATGGTCCGCGGATCTTTTACTGTGGTCCGGGCCACGGGAATGACGTTGTTGGTTTCTGTCATGGGCATGTCCATCGGCTGTAGCTAAATAAACAGCCTTGTTATTATTGGGTTGAGGTTAACACAAACCCAAAATCAACCAATCAGCCTTCGCGAATAAAAAACACGCACTTAATAGCTAAATGGAATAAAGAAGAACAAACAATCACTTCTAAATGACGCCACAGCGATTATGCTTTAATGCAATAACGTCACAGGAGCGGCATTCCATGAGCAAAATTTT
The DNA here is from genome assembly GCF_041630135.1 of Shewanella sp. Lineage (GTDB taxonomy): Bacteria > Pseudomonadota > Gammaproteobacteria > Enterobacterales > Shewanellaceae > Shewanella. Next base: position 63,987 of record NZ_JBFKLW010000006.1, on the reverse strand, counting down.
TGAAGACAACTCGTACACAATCGGTAATACCCCGCTGGTCCGCCTCAACCGCGTCAGTAACGGCAAGGTATTGGCCAAGGTGGAAGCCCGTAACCCCAGCTTTTCAGTTAAGTGCCGTATTGGTGCAAACATGATCTGGGATGCCGAAAAGCGTGGCGTGCTGACCAAAGACAAGGAGCTGATTGAGCCTACCTCTGGCAATACAGGTATCGCCCTTGCTTATGTGGCCGCAGCTCGCGGTTATAAGCTGACTTTGACCATGCCCAATACCATGAGCCTGGAGCGCCGCAAACTTCTCAAAGCTCTCGGTGCCAATCTGGTACTGACTGAAGGTGCCAAGGGCATGAAAGGTGCCATCGAAAAGGCTGAGGAAATCAGACAGTCAGCTCCGGAAAAATATGTATTACTGCAGCAATTCGATAACCCGGCCAACCCTGAAATCCATGAAAAAACCACGGGTCCGGAGATCTGGAACGACACCGACGGTGAAGTGGACATCCTGGTAGCCGGTGTAGGCACAGGTGGTACCATCACAGGTACCAGCCGTTACATCAAGAACGTACAGGGCAAAGCCATTGTCTCTGTGGCAGTGGAGCCAGCTGATTCACCGGTGATCAGCCAGACTCTCGCAGGCGAGGCAGTACAACCTGGACCACACAAAATTCAGGGAATTGGCGCTGGATTTATCCCCGGAAACCTGGACCTGGAACTCATCGATCGGGTTGAAACTGTGTCCAACGAAGACGCTATCGAGATGGCTCACCGCCTGATGAAAGAGGAAGGCATTCTGGTGGGCATTTCGTCAGGGGCCGCCGTCGTGGCAGCAAACCGTATCGCCGCCCTGCCTGAGTTTGAAGGCAAAAACATTGTAGTAATCCTGCCATCGGCAGCAGAACGCTACCTGTCGTCTGTGCTGTTCCAGGGACAGTTTGGCGACCAGGAAAACGTGCAATAATCTGAGTCATCACCATTAAAAAGCCCCGCATTCTCGGGGCTTTTTGTTTCTTTTTGCTGATATCGAAAAACACTCACACCGCCGGTGCGACAATTAACTGGTTCAATAGATCTCTGACACTGAGTTCACACTCTGTCCCATCAAAAGACTGCCTGACACTGTAGCGATATTCCAAAAAGCGGATAAGCGCAATTATCTGTCTGGCGGGTACACCGGGATTACCATGTTCCAGCCGGGCAAAAAATTGTGTAACCGGAACCAAAATCGCTTCATCAAGCAGAATAATGGCTTCAGCCAACACCGGGTTACGCAGCGCTTCTTCCTGGAATGCCATTTCAAGAATGCGCTCATCCCTATCCGCTACCTGCATCTTGATATGCCCGCAGATAAACCCGGTAAGCATGTCCCTCAGGGCCTGTAACTGTTCTGGCTTTGCCAAACTTTCAGCACTGTAACTACTTAACGCTGAGAAGCTTTGTTGTTCCAGCGCCAAATTGGCCACCATGGTCTTATGTGCATGAAAAGTCAGCGCATCATGGATAAGCTCTTTAATGTCACCAAAATAATAGGTGGTTGATGCCAATGGCACAGCCGCCAGCTTGGCGACCGCCCTATGTCTTACTCCTCTCACCCCCTCGGCAACTATCAGTCTGAGGGTTGCTTCCAAAATAGCAATCCGACGAGCCTGACCGTCACTGCGACTGGCCTGACGGCCTATATAAGGTAATGGCTGTAACATGATGAAAACTTCCCCGATTTGGATGTGCAGATACTAACGCTAAGTTTATTCACGGAAAACCTCACAATCCGGTTTTAAACAGTTGCCAGTTGATGTTTAGCTGAAACAAGGGCCCGTGAAAGTCTGTTTTTCTGAGACGTGATGCCATAAATATCCCTTTTTACCCACGCTTATACTGATTTATTCCGCCCGCTTGAGCTTGTTCTTAAAGCTGCTAATATAATCCAACAGAATTACTTATAACTAAAAACTATATTAATACAGCACGAGCATTGAAAACAGTATGAAACAGTCACTCATTTACCTGGACGCCAATGCCACCACACCGGTATTGCCCGACGCAGCCAAAGCCGCAATGGATGCCATGGAGCACCTCTATGGCAACCCCTCCAGCAGCCATATCACTGGTATTCAAGCCAAAGCGCTCATGGAACATACCCGTGCTGCGGCCAGAAAACATCTGGGATCCGGTTCGGGTAAACTGGTGTTTACCAGCGGCGCAACCGAGGGCATTCAAACCGCAATATTGTCAGCCTTGGTTGCAGCCAGAGATAAAGGTGTCTCCAAAGATGCCTGCATTTTATATGGCGCAACCGAACATAAAGCCGTCCCCGAATCCCTGAAGCACTGGAATAAAGTGCTCGGCCTCAACGCTGCTGTACTGGCAATCCCCGTTGACCGCCAAGGCCGACTCGATTTTGATTTTATCGCCCAAAAAGCGCCAAATGCCCTGCTGATTTGCACTATGGCGGTGAACAACGAAACCGGTGTATATCAGGAACTGCAGGCACTGGAACTGTGCATTCGTCAAGCCAATCCTCAGGTGTTTTGGATGGTCGATTGTGTGCAGGCTCTGGGTAAACTGCCCCTCGAACTGGCCCGCACCAGCATAGACTACGCGCCCTTCAGTGGTCACAAGCTGTATGCCCCAAAAGGCATTGGCATGCTTTATATCCGTGAGGGTGCACCCTTTACGCCTTTTATTGCAGGTGGGGGTCAGGAAGGAGGTCTGCGTTCCGGCACCGAAAACCTGCCTGCCATGGCTGCGCTGAAGGTTGTGCTCGATATGCTCAATGGCGACGGCAATACCAGATTCGTCGATAAAGCCACCCTTGCACGTTATCGTTTACGTTTATTGGAAGCACTACAACAGGCATTTGGTAAGGTCGAACTTAACCACAGTTTGGAAAACTCTGTACCAACCACGCTAAACTTTGCCGTTCCGGGATTTTCCAGCAAGGAAATCATGGATCTGTTTGATGCAGCGGATATACGGGTCAGTTCCGGCTCAGCCTGCAGCTCTAAGGTGACCGGCAGTTTTGTACTGGATGCCATGGGTTTACCCCGCTGGCAAAGCGAGTCGGCGATCCGTATGTCCTTTGGCCCGGCGATGACAGAAACTGAACTCAACAATGCCTGTGACCGCATCATAGAAGCCGCATCTTCCCTGACCCACTCCTGTTTATTGGCGCTGGACTCACGCCGAACCGAGGCAGACAGAGAGCCTCTTTCCGGTCTGGTTCAGTTAAAAGATAATGGCGCCTGCTGTTGGCTGTATACTGACCCTGACAGTCGCCAAACTCTGATAGTCGATCCTCTGCCCGCACTGAAAAAACGCTTGCTGGATCTGGTTCATTGCCAGGAGTTGCCAGTTATCGGCGTCATAGACACCCACGGCCACGGCGATCACCACAGCAACCGTGATGACATTGTGTCTGCATTGAAGCTCAACGAAGAATGCTCATTTCTCGGCTGGCCAAAACGTGCTGAAACCTGCCTGTGGCAGGGAGAAGAGTTTGAATACATCCCGGTGGGTAACAAGCGGCTTTTGCGGCTGGCAAGCCCCGGGCATACCGACGACAGCCAAACTCTTATTCTTATTGATAACAACGACAAATTGATGTTCGCTTTTGTCGGTGACACAGTGCTGCCGGGTAGCATTGGCCGAAGCAACTTCCCATCCTCTTCCACCAAGGCACTGTTCCAAAGCTTAAAGCGACTGCACGTGCTCCTTGGCGATGAGACCCTGTTGTTGTCATCTCACGATTATCACAATGATTTTTTCACCAACTTTTCAGTTGAAGTGTCTCACTCTCCTTTATTGGCCGAAGTACTGAAAAGCACCATCGATGAAGCTGGCTTTATCCGTCGTAAAGATGCCATGGATGCCACCCTTGAAGATAAGCAGGGAGAAACCATCATGTGCGGCGCCTACAGTTCCTGTGCGGCTGGCAAAGGCGTAGTTGAATATTCAAAAGAGCAACTGGAAGCGTTATTGGCTGATAATGAAAGTGCTTTGGTACTGGATATTCGTGAACCACACGAATTCAAGCTTTCCCATCGCGAAAGTCGCTGCATTAATGTGCCGCTGACACGCCTGGCGGGCTTTGTCGCAAGAGAGACTGATGCTCGCAGCAAACCTTTGGTGCTCATATGTCGCAGTGGAAGTCGCTCGGCAGTCGCTGCACGCGCGCTGGAACGCTTCGGCTTCCGCTCCATCGCGCATGTTGCAGGTGGCTACGCCCTGTGCCGGGAATGAGGGCACAGGCTTAGTAAAAAAGCGCCTTAAGGGCGCTTTTTTTGTGCCTGGCTCCCCAATACTGCACAAATGTACGTGAAACAAAGCATCTCTTTGGCCCAGATCAATATTGACCATGAATGCAGACTGATAAAAAGAACGCTTTGCTGCTCAAGGCCAACCCATGCATTTCTACAATCATCCGAAATCCATACATGCATTCGATGCCAAGTTTGAAGCCCAAAAAATTGCCTTTGCACCTGTCAGCTTTCAGGTAGCCCGCTGCCTGATTGAGTTTGGCATTTTAGCAGCCATAGATATCAGTGGCGGAACAAGTCGGACAGCGCTGGCCGCTACACCTAAAGGCAGTTCAAAACCCATCAGTGACTATGGGCTCGGTGTACTGCTGGATATGGGGATGAGTATGGGGTTGATTTGGCAGGAGGGCGAGTATTTCCATCTGGATAAGACCGGCCACTTTTTACTGCACGATGAGATGACCCGCACCAACCTGAACTTCATGCACCACATTTGTTATCAGGGTATGTTTTCGCTGGAACAAGCCCTTCTTACCGGCAAACCCGAAGGACTCACACAGTTTGGTGATTGGAAAACCCTCTACCCTGCATTGTCGTCACTGCCTGAAGCTGCCAAAGAAAGCTGGTTCAGTTTCGACCAATTTTATTCCGACCATGCCTTCGATACTTTGCTGCCATTAGTGCTGGCAGATAAACCGGCTCATCTGGTGGATATTGGCGGCAATACCGGTAAGTGGGCACGGAGCTGCTGCTCTTATGACAACCATGTGCAGGTCACCATAATGGATTTACCGCAGCAAATTGCACTGGCCCGACGCGCCTGCTCTGGAGCGGATCTGGTTAAACGTATTCAGTATTTGGAGACAAACTTACTGGAGTCAAATCCGGCCTTTGTAGAAGGGGCCGACATATATTGGATGAGTCAGTTCCTCGATTGTTTCAGCAAGAAACAGATCCTGAATATTCTAAAACATACCGCCAACGCAATGACTCTGGACAGCAAGCTTTTCATTCTGGAAACCTTTTGGGATAAACAGCCGAATGCAGCATCAGCCTACTGTATCAATGCCACCAGTCTCTACTTTACCGCCATCGCCAATGGCAACAGTCGCATGTATCACTCAAAGGTGTTTATTGAACTGATAGATAAGGCAGGGCTTAGCATTGACTGGCAGCAGCACGGTATAGGCCTTGGTCACAGTCTGCTTTGTTGCACCAAGAAGTAAGGAATGCTTACCATCCAAATAAAATGAATCAAATATAATTATCACCATAACAAATCTACAATAGGCCTCATCAGATGAATGGGGTGGCCAAATGACGCAACATAAACCCGGTACGTTTCGAAGGTTACATCAACAAATCGCAAAGTTGCCCAGTCCGATGGGAGGTCTGGCGTTGGCGATTGCCAGTCTTGGCTGGACACTGGAAAATGTGGTTCCGGGATCTGATGGCAGGCTTCAGTTAGTGGGCACCCTGATAGCTGTAACACTATTGCTGCCATTGACAGCAAAGTTTTTGCTGCACCCCAAGCTGTTAAAGGAAGAAATATCTCATCCGGTAGTGGGCAGCGTACTACCAACTTATGCCATGGCACTGATGGTGGTTTCCCGCTGTCTGGGAGACTATTTTAGTGCTGCAGGTGAATCTCTGTGGCTGATTGCGGTGACACTGCATCTTGGCTTGCTCACCGGCTTCAGTTTTCATCGCTTTCGCAACTTCTCCCTGGATCACATGGTACCCAGTTGGTTTGTCCCGCCTATAGGCATTATTGTGGCTGCCGTGGCCTTTCCACCCGACGGCCCACGACTGCTGGCTGAAAGCCTTTTATGGTTTGGTATGTTTGCCTACCTCATCATGTTGCCGCTGATGATGTATCGACTGATATTCCGCACTGCAGTGCCCGAAGCCGCCCAACCAACACTGGCAATTCTGGCCGCACCAGCCAGCCTGTCATTGGCAGGCTACCTGAGCCTGACTCCAACGCCTTCAGTCATCATTGTCGCCTTGCTGCTGACAGTGGCGATTCTGATGACCAGCATCATCTATCTGGCCTTTTTCCAGTTGCTGAAGCTGCCATTCAGCCCGGGGTTTGCCGCCTTTACCTTCCCCATGGTCATAGGCGCCACCGCGCTGTTTAAAACCTGCCAATGGCTGGATGCAACCACTCAGGTTCAAGTCTTCCGCAGCAGTATCCATTACCTTGCATTGGTTGAACTTTGTATCGCCGTGGTCGTGGTCAGCTTTGTGTGCTTAAAATATCTGGCTTTTTATTATCCTCAGCGGACTTTACTTAAATAAACTTAATCCCCTTACCATGATGATAAATTAGCCAACCATAAAATATTAGCAGAGCAGATATATTAACCACGCCTTAATTTAGAGCATAAATTAAACCGCACGCAGTGGAAATAAACGGCACTAACAGATTAATTACTGATAATTTATATTCCACAGCAATTTTTTTAGATCTTTTTTTGTAAAAAAAACAGCAAGCCAGACCATTCTTAGAAACCAACCCATTACAACTGAGCAATAAAATACAGCCAATCGGTAGACACTAAACGCCAGCCAACATCAATTTCTTAACATCCGCATAAAATAAAACACGATACGCGAAGATAAATCATCAAAGATGTTAATACCCCATATTTTTATCATCATTTTTGCAGTTTTTTATTAACAACCACCCTATGTTGCACCTGTGAATATGATGTGGTTATATCTCCGGCCAGATGATTTTCGGTTACTTTTGTTTTTATTTGTATCCGGATTTCGTTCTATATAAAAAAGCAAAACACAATATTAAGTGTCAGGGAGAAATTCATGCTTGCTAATAATACATTGGCCAAAGCCATTCGCTTTGCGCTGATTGGTGGCGCTGCCGTCGCCGCCAGCACCCCAGCATTCGCCGAAGAAGCCGTAGACGGTGCCAAAGTAGAGCGAATCGAAGTAACAGGTTCACGCATCAAGCGCACCGATATGGAAGGCGCATCACCCGTTACCACTATTGATGCCTCTGCCGTTGAAAAGTCTGGCGATTTGAGCATTACCGACGTACTGCGTTCCAGCAACCTCAACTCTTTCGGCTCTTTCTCCGAGCGTTCAGGTTCCAGTGCTCAGTCTCAAGCCACCATCAACCTGCGTGGTGCTGGTTCAGACCGTACTCTGGTACTGCTCAATGGCAAGCGTATGCCTGGTTCTCCTACCCTTGGCGGAACAGCTGTTAACCTGAACACCATTCCAACTGCCGCCATCGAACGTATCGAAGTTCTGACCGACGGCGCATCAGCAGTATACGGCTCTGACGCCGTAGCCGGTGTGGTCAACATCATTCTGAAATCCGGTTATGAAGGTCTGGAAGTTTCTGCGACCGGCACCAACCCAGAACAACCAGGTGGCGAAGAATGGAAAGCCCACGTTGTTGGTGGTGCAGTGGGTGACAAAGGTAGCGTAACCTTCTCTTTCGAACACCTAAACCGTGAAATCATTTTCCAGCGCGACCGTTGGTTCTCCCGTTCAACCAACACTCTGGCAGAAAAATATGATGACACCACTGGTGTATCTATCTATGCCCGTAACTTCCTCGATCTGAAGACCGGTGGCCTTGCCCCGCTGACCGCCTGTGATAACCCCAACATGGTGGGTGGCGGCCATATCTATGATGCAGGCAGCGGCGACTACGTTTGCGGTTATGACTATACCGCTGAAGCTGCTGACCACGCAGCCCGTTCATACACCGCTGGTTATGTAAACGGTGAGTACGAAATCTCCGATGAAATCCAATTCAAAGGTCAGGGTCTGTTCTCCCGCAATGAAACCTTTGGTCGCTATGCGCCAGCCGCAGGCTGGTTTAACGTAGCCGCCGGTCAGGTTGACGTGATGAACTATGATGCCAACGGCAACCACACTGGTAACAGCAAAAACACCAATGCCGGCCGTGTGTACTATCGTTTTGACGACATCGGTACCCGTGACGCAAAAACTATTGACTACGGCACCGATATCCAACTCGGTCTGGTTGGTAACCACGACAATTTCGGCTGGGATGTAACCTACCACTACAACCTGGCTGAGAACAGCAACTACGGCACTGGCTACGTTCACCGCCCAACCGTAGAGCGCTATGTTAAAGACGGCCTGTTTAACTTTGGCCCAGAAGGCAACACTCCTTCAGTAATTGCAGACATGTCTCATGAGACACTGAAGCAAGACATCATGGAGTTCAACAGCCTGAACGCCGGTGTTAACTTCGAGGCCATCGAACTGCCAGCGGGAACCATCGGCTGGTACATTGGTGCCGAGGCTCTGCAGTACAAATATGAAGCCAACGTAGACGCGCAAACTGCCGCTGGCGACGTAATCGGTTCTTCTGGTAACGGTTCAGGCGGCGACCGCGATGTTTATGCTGTGTTTGCAGAAACCATTGTTCCGGTAACTGATGATCTGGAACTGAACCTGGCATATCGCTACGACAATTACTCCGACTTCGGCAGCGCCACCACACCAAAAGTAGCTTTGCGCTATCAGGTGCTGGATGACGTAGTTCTGCGTGCCTCTTGGGGTCAGGGCTTCCGTGCTCCATCATTGTCGGATCTGTTCGCTGCTGACTCATTCAGTGCCGACTCCGCGACCGATTACCATTACTGTGAAGTTCAGGGCACCGCCATTGCTGACTGTAAAGCCAAGCAGTACGACGTAACCCGTACAGCCAACCAGGATCTGCAGCCAGAAACCTCTGACTTCTACAACCTGGGTCTGATCTGGAACATCACCGATAACCTGAGCTCTAAGGTTGAGTACTACAACCTGAAAGTTGACAACGTAATCACCTTCGTTTCTCTGAGCTCTCTGCTCAAAGAAGAGAAGAAGGTAGGCTACGGCAACCTGAGCCGCGGTGAAATCAAGCGTGCCGGTGACTCGGCTGACGGTAAACTGTTGTCTGCAACCACGCCTAAAGCCAACGGCAACGGCTTCGATACTTCTGGTATTGATTTCAACATCAACTACACAGGTTTTGAAACTGACATCGGTGACTTTGGTACCAATCTCGACGTAAGCTATGTACTCGAGTACAACTCTGAAGAGTACTTCGATGGCCCAGTAAACGATATGATTGGTCGTAACGGCATGCCTCAAATCCGTTCTACCTGGACTGTCGACTGGACCTTCGGTGACCATTCCGCATCTGTCGTAACTCAATACATCGATAGTCAGGCGGAACGTACCGATCCGAACACTTACAAGCAAATTGGTCACTTGACCTCTCAGACCACGTTCGACGTAAGTTATGCTTATGCGACTTCGTGGAATGGTAAAGTGTCTGTTGGTATCCGTAACCTGACTGACGAAGATCCAGTGCTGGACTCAGATCTCGAGTATGATGCATCTCTGTACAATCTGTATGGCCGTACTTTCGTTCTGACTTACACCCAGAAGTTCTAATAATTCAGGTGTAATTAAAAAAGGCTCGAGCAATCGAGCCTTTTTATTTAAACACTGCTAATAAATCATTTAAAATTTCACATAATGGCATTCTGTAAAACCCTAATACCACCTCACATTCAAAATAAAATCATCTGCTATCAACCTTATTGACTGCGCAATTTTTAAGCTTCTTTCCAGTGCAGAAAAACAATAACATGTAAAAATCACTCGCAATTTAATCAAATGGCGCCTGCCAAACCTAAACCCTTGCAATTAGCAACTCCATACCCCACGCATTTCATTACCAATTTCATTACCAACTATTTAGAAAACTCAGTTTCGGCTTACTCATGATTTTTCAAGCAACTTTTTCCTGCGTACATAATGAAAGGGGAATGTACCGATATTGCATGAGTTTTTAAGAACAAAAAAACAGCACCCTTTGGTGCCGTTTTCGTCTTTCAATTATTAATTATCAACTGAAGCCCAAATAGTGAGCACCTATCACCATGGCGCTGGCGGCCAGCAACAACATCAGCATAAAGCGCCAGATAAAGCGCACCCAGGCGCTGAATTCCACCCGGCACACACCCAGTGTCGCCATTAAAGACGCCGACGTCGGCACCAGAATATTGGTAAAACCATCGCCAAGCTGGAACGCCAGCACTGCCACCTGACGGCTGACACCGACGATATCCGCAAGCGGTGCCATCAGTGGCATGGTCAGGGCAGCCTGACCCGAGCCTGAAGTCACAAAGAAGTTAAACACCGACTGGAACAGCAGCATAAACCAGGCAGATAAGGCATCGGGCAAGTGGCCAATAAAACCGCCGGCGGCAGCAAGCACGCTGTTAAGCACCGATGGCTCGGTTGGGCCACCTTTACCGAGCAAAATCAAGATGCCCGCGGCGCTGCCAACCAAGAGGCAAGGCTCCAGCATGGTGGCAGCGCCTTCTTTAAAAGCCCTGGCTATGCCGTTCAACGTAAGACCATTCAGCTTAAACAGCACACCAATAACGCCAACCACCAGCCCCATGGTAAAAAACTGGCTGGCAATCTCCGGAATAAACCAGTGCTTAACCACCACGCCCCAAATCACCCAGCCCATGGTGGCAGTAATGGCCGCAAGCACCAATATATCGCCAAGATTAAAGCGGCTCTGGTGCCCTGACTCCTTGTTGTCGCCGTCGCGAAAAGCCGAGTCTGTGGCAAAGCTATAAGAAAGCGCAGGGTTTTTCTTAATGTTGCGGGCGTAGAGCATGGTAAAGGCGATACCAAGCAGGGTGAAGCCTATCCACATAGGTACCCGCACCGCTGAGCCCGAAAGCACAGGAATACCGGCAATGCCCTGGGCAATGGCCACGCTGAAGGGATTCATCCAACTGGCGCCAAAGCCTACCTGGGTGGCCACGTAAGTCACCATCACAGTGGTGATACCATCGTAACCAAGGCGGATCATCAGCGGGCAGATAATAATGGCAAAGGCGATGGCTTCTTCCCCCATGCCAAACACGGCGCCGCCGAGGGAAAAGAGGCTAAAGAGCACAGGAATAAACAAAAACTCCCGCCCCTGAGTGTGGTGAATAAGCCGCAAGATGCCGTTATCTATGGTGCCGGTGGCCATTACCACCCCGAAAGAGCCGCCAATCACCAACATAAACATGATAACGCCGACAGCACTGCCCCACTTATCACCGGATACCAGACCTTCGAACATGTAGTTGAAAAAGCCCTGGCCAGCCGGGTCGAACGCCGGCACCGGCTTAAGCAGCGGTTCACCCTGTTCATCCACGGCATAACGGAAGGAGTCCGGGTCAACCACATCGCGGCTCTTCTCCACCCCGTCCTGCACAAAAGTCACGGTTTGGGTGTCAAAGGAGCCCGCAGGCACCAGGTAAGTCAGCGCCGCCGCAAGCAGCGCCACAAAGAAGATGATAACCAGGGTATCTGGCATCGGCATTGCGGTTTTGGCTACCGGAGCAGCCTGGGTGTTGGCAGTCATATTATTGTGTTTATCCAAAGCCTTGAGCAAAACCCAGCACTATACCTGAGTTGGCTTACCCTGTCCTTAAGCTGCTGTGCCCACGCCCGTTGCAAGATAGCAAATGATGCACAGGCCCTGTTGCTGGTAAAAACGTGGGCCAGTTAAAGCTTTGTAACTATTCCCCTGCCGCAGTCTTTTTTATTGCCCGGCCGCTTTATAAAATTTCGTATGGGTATCAGTCACTTTTATATTCATCAATCATGAAATACACACTCAAACAAATTGCAGTTTTCGATGCGGTGGCAAGCCTTGAGAGTGTCTCCGGGGCGGCCCGTAAGCTGTCGATGACCCAGTCGGCGGTCAGCATGTCACTGCAGCAGCTTGAAAACCTGTTGGGCAGGCCACTTTTTATTCGTCAGGGCAACCGCTTAATTCTCAGCCATTGGGGAACCTGGCTTAAACCCCGGGCACGCAAGCTGTTGTCCGACGCCCAGCAAATCACTATGGGCCTGCACGATCAGCATCTGTTATCCGGCAGTCTGCCGGTCGGCGCCAGCCAAACCGCAGCCAAACATCTGCTTGGGGATCTCATCAGCCGGATTGATGCCGACTTCCCGCAAATTCATATTGGGCTGATGGTAGAAAACACCGAAAACGTGATTCAGGCAGTGCTGGACTATGAGATAGAGCTCGGAATAATCGAGGGGCGCAGTGATGACAGTCGCCTGTGTATCGAGCCCTGGCTTGACGATCATCTGGTGGTGATAGCCGCCCCGCACCACCCCTATGGCAAGTACGGTAATGTCAGCCTGTCGCAGCTGGAGCAGGCCAAATGGGTATTGAGGGAGCAAGGCGCGGGCACCCGGCGGATTTTCGATGCTGCCATCCATGGCAATCTCGACCGGCTGAATGTATGGCGGGAGTACGAGCAGGTGACAGTGCTGAAAACCCTGGTCAAAAATGGGCCCTACCTGAGTGCACTGCCCTATTTGGATGTGGAAAAGGACGTGGCAGCCAATCAATTGATCATACTGCCAACGCCCAAACTGAACATGAAGCGCCAGCTGTCGTTTATCTGGCGCTGTGACAGCGGTGAAAGCCCGCTGCGGGACTGCGTGATTGCCGAGGCCCGCCGTCTGGCCCGCCACCGGCAATCACGGGAAGTCTGAGCTGACTCAATCAAGCCCGGGACGCTAAATCCACCCCCTTAAACCTGGGCTGGCGATGGGGCTGGTGATGCGACTGCGCTACAAAGCAATCCTGTCAGAGCTTCACGGCGCACCATTCCTTTTAGCACTCCGGCCTCCACCACCGGCAGTACCGCTGGGGTCACAGCCGCCGCCCCCCGCAGACGCTCCTCATAGGCCTGATACTGCCCCCCCAGCCAATGCCCTTCTGTGCTGACAGGAAACAGCGCCTCGCGGTTAACTACCCAAAACTCCAGCAGCGGCAGCAGGGCTTCGTCCGGTGACAGGGTACTGAGCGACTTTTGCATCAGATCCCGCACGCAATAACTGCTATCAGCGCCAAACTCCTCGGCCCACAGGCCTCGTATGGCATCCTGGGCACTGAGAACTCCCACCAGGCGCCCGCCATTATCGGTCACGGGACACAGGCTTTCGCCCACGCGGTGCATTTCTTCCAGTGCCTGCCACAGGCCCATGCCGGGCTCAAGGCTGGTTGCAGGTTCAAGAATGTCTTTTACGGTCAATATGCTTAAGTGTGTGTTCATAAGTTTGTTCTCTTTTACGGCAAAGAAGGTTTGGGCGGAGATGGCGTGTTGATTGACAGCATTGGCTCTGGCAGTTGATGCGGGGACCAGTTTCAGCGCTCTGCTCACGTTTGCCCCGGGTGTTGTCAGCTTGATTGCAGAGTTGGTCGCGGCAGTGCCTTTGCATGAGCCAAGGCGCTCAAGCCGGAACAATCCAAGACCGACCAACACCGCACCGCCGACGATGTTGCCGAGAGTCACAGGGATCAGGTTGGCAACAAGCAGGTTGGCCGGAGCCAGCGCCGCCAGCGCCTGGCTATCCAGACCATGGGCCAGCAGCTGAGGCTCAGGGATAATCGCGGCGAACACCGCGCCAAGGGGCAGCAAAAACAGGTTGGCAATGCTGTGCTCAAAACCACTGCTGACAAAAAGTGCCACCGGCAAAACCAGCAGCAGCGCCTTGGTGCCAGGCGATTTGGTTAAAAATGTCAGCCATACCCCAAGGCACACCAACAGGTTACAAAGCACGCCAAGGAAGAACGCCTGCCACCAGCCGTGATGCAGCTTATGCAGCGCCGTGTTGATGGCATGGATGCCCCAAAGGCCGCCATCGAGCTGCCAAAGTCCGGCCAGACTGACCATGGCAACCAGAAGAAAGGCGCCTGCGGCATTGCCCACAAACACAGTACCCCAACTCTTTAACAGCCTGGCTGCGCCAATATGACCTTCTGTCCAGGGAATGGCTCCAAGCACGGTGCCGGTGAACAGCTCCATATTCAAAAGCACCACTAAAATCAGCCCGACACTGAAAGCAAGTGCGCCCATAAGCCGCACCAGCCCCCAGGGTGCGCCTGCTGCGCCCGTGGTAACAGTTAGGTAAAACACAAACGCCAGGCCGATAAAAACACCGGCATAAAGCGCTCTGGCAAAACGCGCCAACGCAGGCTTGGCCAGCTTGAGCGCCATGGCGCTTGCAACCTCATCGGCAACCGATAGCCGGTCGGGGCTGGCACCCGGCGAGGAGTTAAGGCGATTGACGCGTCCATCAGGCGGCGAAGTGCCGACATCCGGAGCCGCTTGGCCACCTTGATGACTGACATACATAGGCTGTCCCTTGTGTATTTTGGATATAGGTTCATTCAGTGGTTGCACAACACGACTCAGGCTCAGACGCAAGCAGAGACTCATCGCCGCAGATTGGCATCTGCAATAAGGCTTAGGCATTTCAATCAATGAGTTAAAGCCCAATGCTTCACCACCACGGCGCCAATTTAACAAGCAAAAACGATAGAAAATATCGAAGAGTTTTGATGAGTGATATCAGTAGCATTGATACTCAAAACCGTGCTGGCGATAAAATGAGCGTGAATAAGGCTAACGACCAATGCCAAGGCACCAGAAAAGCAGCAGCGCAGGCAACGTAATCCGGTATATGGCGCACAAAATGAATGTATACCGACTACTGAAGGAGACTAGATGAAGTGCACTTGGGGTAAAACACCACTATCTTGTAGCAAAGCGGCATTTTCCCTACGCAGTTATCATGTTCCGGCGCAAGGGGGAGATGTGCTAAAAATGCGGGTATGTGCCCTATGTCGCAAATTAACAAACAGGGCAATTCAGAAACATTGATAGTTAATGTTAGCGGATAACAGCTGTGGTAACATTTTTAACAGGTAAATTGGTAAGACCAATTTGAGCAGATTTCAGGACCCCGGGTTTTCGAAGGTTTAAGGTTAATTCCGCACCTACCTAAAGCCGCTCTGACGGGCCGTTCACTCAGGTGGACATGCCCCACGCCAAGGACGACCTCAAGCTGGTCACTCAGGCTCAAACCCGCTGTTTTTTTGGGGATCAAACATGTCAGAAGCAGCAAAACCCACCGGGGCCACCGGCCTCAATGAGACCGAAATGGCCTCTGCCAGCGATATCGCGGAAAAAAGTTACCGCGAGCTGCATCGTCCAGCCTCGGAGTTTCCATCCCGCGAAGCCTATTTGGATCATGAACTTAAAATCATGAAACCCAGACGCTGGGGCCTTAACCTGCCCGGTCGCGACTTTAACTTTGAATGGGAAGATCTGGTACCCGCCATCGCAGGTACCATAGGCATTACCGTCATGTATTCAGCGGTAATGGCCGCCTGGGCCTCAGGCCTGACCGAGCGCTGGGATCATATTAACCTTGGTGCCGACTTCATCATCTCGGTTATCCGGGTAGAAATGCTTATTCCTGCCCTGCTGTTCTGTATTTTAAGCTCAGGTTTTTTAAACCCGCGCGCCAACCTTGGCGGCAACCATGGCCCGATGATCCCATTGATTGGTGCTATCGCCCTTGCCGGTGCTCACCCACTGGCGCTGGCAATTCTGCTGGGGGTATTCGGTCTCTTGCTGTCCTTCTTTAAAGGGGGGTCGAGGCTGGTGAACCTTACCAGCAGCGGGGTCGCCGGGGGCCTTTTGGTATTCCTCGGTTTCATGGGAGCAAAGAGCCAGATTGAGTCTTTATTCAGTTGGGCTGGGGGCCTCGAGGCCAAACACGCGCTGGATTACTCCCTGGGGTATGTGGCCTTCTTTATTCTGCTTGCAAACGTGGTGATTTACGCCCTGCTTGCCAAACTGGGTAAGCGCTGGCTCGCCATTCCGCTGTGCTCGATTGCTGCGATTGTGATGGCCTTTGCCCTGGGTGCTGGGCTGGATCTTAAATTCACCACCGCGCCCGGTTTGCCCAACCTGAATCCTGTGTACTGGTGGGGTTCAACCGAAACCGGTTGGCAGCTTGGCCTGCCCAATATGCAGCACTTTATTGCCTCACTGCCGTTTGCCATTCTGGCGGTGGCCATGTGGTCGCCAGACTTCCTCGGCCACCGGATTTTCCAGGAACTGAACTATCCCAAGGGCGCCGAGAAAGTGCTGATGGACGTGGATGACACCATGACCACCTGTTCGCTGCGTCAGATGGTGGGCACTGCAGTGGGTGGCGGTAACATCACCTCCAGCTGGGGCACCTATATGATCCCGGCCGCCATCGCCAAGCGTCCTATCCCTGCCGGTGCCATTTTGCTGGGCACCCTGTGTATTATTGTGGCCATTGTGGGTTATCCCATGGATTTGACCACCTGGCGCCCAGTGATGTCGATTGCGCTGCTGGTAGGTGTATTCTTGCCGCTGCTGGAAGCCGGTCTGCAGATGGTGAAAGATAGCCAAAGCAGCCAGGCCGCCGGGATCTGTATTTTCGGCTCCTTCGTGGCCAACCCTGTGCTTGCCTGGGCATTGACTATGCTGCTGGACAACAACGGCCTGATTGGTGACAAGGAGCGTGCCGCCAGTCTGTCGTTTGTTGACCGGGTGGTGATCCCGGGGCTTGCCTTCGTGATCTGTCTTGCCGCCATGCTTGCCGTGGGCATGATTGAAGGTATTCCAGCGCTGCTCTGATACCGCGGTATACGATAAAAAAGGGGGCAAATATGCCCCTTTTTTTATTTTCCTCAAAACAATCAGCTGGCGCTATCTGATTTGTCAGACAACACTCAATTCAGCAATCCCTGATGCCAACCTGGATTTGGTGGTTAAAAAATGATAAGCCGGTAGCAAATTTTACATCTATTGACTTTTTCCTGTCCGCATTTGAGTGCAGCCCCTGTCTGCTTATGTTAATATTCTTTTGGGCAATTGGTCTTACCAATTAATTCCAGGATGATATCATCTGGAACCTAGTCCACAGAATCCGCCGGAATGTCTTCCGGGGTTCTGGCCTCATCAGAGGATGTCAGGCCGGAATGTAAAAGACTTTATTTTTGGGGTAATACTCCAACCCTTTTCTCCAATAGAAGGTGAAGTACGATGACCGATAAAACTGAGCTGTTCCAAACCGCGTGGGAAGGATTCGTTCCCGGTGATTGGAAGTCCGATGTCAATGTACGTGACTTTATTCAAGCCAACTACACCCCGTATGAAGGTGACGACAGCTTCCTGGCCGGCGCAACTGCAGCCACCGACGCCCTGTGGGCCAAGGTGATGGAAGGCATCAAAGAAGAAAACCGCACCCATGCGCCAATAGACTTTGATACCGACAAAGTATCCACCATCACTTCCCACGATGCCGGTTACATTGAAAAAGAGCTGGAGACCATTGTTGGTCTGCAGACCGATGCCCCGCTCAAGCGCGCCATGCTGCCAAATGGCGGTATCCGTATGGTGGAAAGCTCCTGCGCGGCCTATGACCGTGTGCTCAATGAAGACATCAAGTATGTTTACTCTGAGCTGCGTAAGACCCACAACCAGGGCGTGTTTGACATTTACACCCCGGAAATCCTTGCCTGTCGTAAATCAGGCGTATTAACCGGTCTGCCGGATGCCTACGGCCGTGGCCGCATCATAGGAGACTATCGCCGCGTAGCCCTGTACGGTATCGACTTCCTGATGGCCGATAAGCTTAAGCAGTTCACTTCTTTGCAGGCGCGTTTCGAAGCCGGTGAAGATCTGCAGGCCACCATGCAGCTGCGCGAAGAAATCGCCGAGCAGCACCGCGCCCTGGCCCAGATGAAAAAAATGGCTGCCAAATACGGCTACGACATCTCTGGCCCTGCCAAAAACGCCCAGGAAGCCATTCAATGGACCTACTTCGGCTACCTCGCCGCAGTGAAGAGTCAGAACGGCGCCGCCATGTCACTTGGCCGTACCTCCAGCTTTATCGATATCTACATCGAGCGCGATCTGAAAAACGGTACACTGACCGAACAGCAAGCGCAGGAGATGATTGACCACTTCGTGATGAAGCTGCGTATGGTGCGCTTCCTGCGTACCCCTGAGTACGATGAGCTGTTCTCCGGCGACCCCATCTGGGCCACCGAGTCTATCGGCGGTATGGGCCTCGATGGCCGTACTCTGGTAACCAAGTCCAGCTTCCGCTTCCTGCACACCCTGTACAACATGGGCCCAAGCCCTGAGCCAAACATCACTGTGCTCTGGTCTGAAAAACTGCCACAGAACTTCAAAACCTTCTGTGCCAAGGTGTCGATTGATACCAGCTCTATCCAGTACGAAAACGATGACCTGATGCGTCCTGACTTCGAGTCTGATGATTACGCCATCGCCTGCTGCGTCAGCCCCATGGTGATTGGTAAGCACATGCAGTTCTTCGGAGCCCGTGCCAACCTCGCCAAGACCATGCTGTATGCCATCAACGGCGGCGTGGATGAAAAACTGAAAGTGCAGATTGGCCCGAAATCAGAGCCTATCACCAGCGAGTATCTGGATTATGACGATGTCATGACCCGTCTGGATGGCTTTATGGAGTGGTTGGCAACCCAATATGTCACCGCCCTCAACTCCATTCACTTTATGCACGACAAGTATTCTTACGAAGCCGCGCTGATGGCACTGCACGACCGTGACGTGCGCCGCACCATGGCTTGTGGTATCGCCGGTCTGTCGATTGCGGCCGACTCCCTGTCTGCCATCAAGTACGCCAAAGTGAAGCCGGTTCGCGACGAAAATGGCATTGCCGTTGACTTTGAAATCGACGGTGACTATCCCAAGTTCGGTAACAACGATGCCCGTGTGGATGATATCGCCTGTATGCTGGTTGAAAGCTTTATGGCCAAAATCCGCAATAAAAATATGTATCGCAACGCCATCCCAACTCAGTCAATCCTGACCATCACCTCCAACGTGGTGTACGGCAAGAAGACAGGTAACACCCCAGATGGTCGCCGCGCCGGTGCGCCTTTTGCGCCGGGAGCCAACCCAATGCACGGCCGTGATGAAAAAGGCGCTATCGCCTCGCTCACCTCAGTGGCCAAACTGCCCTTTGCTCACGCACAGGATGGTATTTCTTATACCTTCTCCATCGTGCCCAATGCCTTGGGTAAAGATGAAAAGGCCCGTGAGCGTAACCTCGCCGCGCTGATGGATGGTTATTTCCGTCACAGCGAAATCCGTGAAGGTGGTCAGCACCTGAACGTGAACGTGATGAACCGTGAAATGCTGGAAGATGCAGTCAAAAACCCTGACAAGTATCCACAGCTCACCATCCGTGTATCCGGTTACGCAGTGCGCTTTAACTCACTGACCCAAGAGCAGCAGCAGGATGTGATCACCCGCACCTTTACGCAAGGTTTGTAATTCAGGCGCTGGTAATTCATTGGTAGCTAAAGGACAATTGTGGCTCGCCACAATTGTCCCCCTTCCCATCAACCAGGAGTTTCAATGACAGTTACAGGCAGGGTTCATTCTGTGGAATCCTTCGGCACAGTGGACGGTCCCGGCATCAGGTTTATCACCTTTATGCAAGGCTGTTTGATGCGCTGCCAATACTGCCACAACCGTGACACCTGGGATTTGGACGGTGGCAAAGAGATGCAGGTCGATGAGTTGATGAGTCAAATCATCAGCTATCGGCCCTTTCTGGAAGCCAGCGGCGGCGGTGTTACCGCCAGCGGCGGCGAAGCCATACTGCAAGCCGAATTTGTGGCCGAGCTGTTCAAAGCCTGCCGCGCCGAAGGCATTCACACCTGTTTAGACACCAATGGTTTTGTGCGTAAGTACACCCCCGCAATTGATGTGCTGTTGGACAACACAGATCTGGTGCTTCTGGATATCAAACACATTGATGATGACAGGCATCAGGATTTAACCAAGGTCAGTAATCACCGCACGCTGCAGTTTGCCGAGTACCTCGCCAAGCGCGGCCAGAAAACCTGGATCCGCTATGTGGTGGTAGCCGGTTTTACCGATGATGTGGAAAGTGCTGAAAAACTCGCCAGTTTTATTGCCCCCATGGGCAACGTGGAGAAGGTGGAACTGCTGCCCTACCACGAACTTGGTAAACATAAATGGGAAGCCATGGGTGAAGATTATCCACTCAAGGGTGTGCGGCCTCCCGGCAAAGAAACCATGGAAGCTGTTAAAGCAGCCTTCACTGCCCGTGGACTGAACGCAGTTTACTGATCTGAAGTGACGGGGTGCTCAGAAGTGATTCGTGGCAGAAAAAGATAGCAAGGTAAAGACAAAACGAAGACGTGCCAGACTTAAAGCTCGTCCCAGTAACTTGCATCAAGGCACTCGAAGGCTATCTTCAGAAGATTCGCCATATCGAGGTAACAGGCCTTGGCACCCAGGGGCACATAGGTAACCCCCATGGCAGCCAAACGCTCCTGCAGCTGGTTGCCAAAGCTGAGCAAAGACAGCGGCAATGGATGTCGGGCACGCTGCCCAAGCCACAACAGGCCCTGCAGCGGCAAGCTCAAGAAAAACAAACCAATGGCAATGGCCTGTGGCAAGAAGTCCCAGCCATGCAAATAGATTTGACTGGCAGCGGCAAGCACTGCTAGGGGCGGCATAAAACGCACCGCCAGTGAAGTCGCCTTAACAATGCGATATTCAGGGAAAAAGAACCCTAAAGATTTCACCATGGGCCAGGCTTTCATATAACGGCGGCCATCGCCCAGGGTGGTGATGAGTTGAAGCTTCAACCAAAGCCACCTTAAAACAGCTACAGACTGTCTTTACCTTAGCACAAAGGCGGTCAGCTCCCCAAGCGCCTGCGTTTGGCGAGAATGTGACAAAGGTTTTCGGCACCTCCGGTGCCACAGCGCCGGGCCTATTCCCGGTTAGCCAATTCATGACGCAAGAAGGTTTTTATCATGTCCAATACACTGGTTCTGGTCCTCAACTGCGGCAGCTCCTCGTTGAAGTTTGCCATTCTGGATGCCACCAATGGCGACGAGAAGATTTCAGGTCTCGCCGAGTGCTTCGGCCTGGAAAATGCCCGTATCAAGTGGAAACTCAGCGGCGAGAAACACGAAGCCAGCCTGGGAGCCTTCAGCGCTCACCGCGAGGCGGTGGAGTTTATCGTTAACAAAATTCTGGTGAACGAGCCTGAGCTTAAGGCTCAGCTTATCGCCATCGGCCATCGCATCGTCCATGGCGGCGAGAAGTTCACCCATTCGGTTATCATCGATAATGCCGTACTTAAAGGCATAGAAGACTGCGCCTCTCTGGCACCACTGCACAACCCGGCGCACCTTATCGGCATTCGCGCCGCTCAGGCCTCTTTCCCTGCGCTGCCTCAGGTAGCCGTGTTTGACACCGCCTTCCACCAGAGCATGCCCGACCGCGCTTACGTTTATGCCCTGCCCTACAAGCTGTACCGCGAACACGGTATCCGCCGCTATGGCATGCACGGCACCAGCCACCTGTTCGTGAGCCGCGAGGCCGCCAAAGCGCTGAGCAAAGACATTAACGACACCAACGTAATCTGCGCCCACCTGGGTAACGGCGCCTCTGTGACCGCAGTAAAAGGCGGTAAGAGCGTAGATACTTCCATGGGTCTGACCCCACTGGAAGGCCTGGTGATGGGGACCCGCTGCGGCGATTTGGACCCATCCATCATCTACCATCTGGTGCACCAGCTGGGCTACACCCTGGATGAAGTCAACAACCTGATGAACAAGCAAAGTGGTCTGCTGGGCATTTCCGAGCTGACCAACGATTGCCGTGGCATCGAAGAAGGTTACGCCGAAGGCCACAAGGGTGCGACCCTGGCGCTGGAGATCTTCTGCTATCGCCTCGCCAAGTACATCGCTTCTTACACTGTGCCGCTGGGCCGTCTGGACGCGATTGTGTTTACCGGCGGTATCGGTGAAAACTCAGACCTTATCCGTGAGAAGGTGCTGAAGTTGCTTGAAATCTTCAACTTTGACGTCGACAGCGAACGCAACAAGGCCGCCCGCTTCGGTAAGCAAGGGGTTATCACCAAAGATGGCAGCCCGATTGCCATGGTGATCCCCACCAACGAAGAGTGGGTTATTGCCGAAGACTCACTGCGCCTGGTCAGTAAATAAGGTGCCAGCCGCCCCGGGACACCCCGTGGGCGGTTTTGCATTTCAACGCATCACGATGGCCCGGCCATCACAGCAACACCACAAGAGGTACTTTATGTCCCGCAACATCATGTTGGTTCCCATAGGCACAGGTGTCGGCCTCACCTCACTGAGCCTTGGCATGGTGCGCGCGCTGGAACGCCACGGCGTGAAGGTGCAGTTCTTTAAGCCCATCAGCCAGCAGCGCCCTGCCGACTCAGGCCCTGAGCGCTCCACCACTATTCTGTCCAAGTCGCCCACGGTCAACCCGCTGGAGCCCTTCGACATGCAGCACGCCGAGTCCCTGATCCGTACCGATCAGACCGATGTGCTGATGGAGCAAATCATTGCCCGCGCAGCGGAAATCGCCAGCAACACCGAGACCCTCATCATCGAAGGTCTGGTTCCCACCCGCAGCCATTCGTTCTCCGATGATGTGAACTACGCCATCGCCAAGGCGCTGGATGCCGACGTGATATTCATCGCCACCCCGGGCAACGACACCCCGAACGCGCTGATGAACCGTCTGGAAATCGCCTACAACAGTTGGGGTGGCAGCAAGAACAAACGCCTGATTGGTGCGGTTATCAACAAAATCGGTGCCCCTGTGGATGACGAAGGCCGTACCCGTCCTGATCTGTCGGAAGTGTTTGACCACCATGACATCCAAAAAGGCGATGCCACCGCCATGTTCCAGCTTCCAGGCAAGAGCAAGCTGCGTATTCTGGGCAGTGTGCCGTACAACCTGGATCTGGTGTCACCCCGGGCCTCGGATCTGGCCAAACACCTGCACGCACGGATTCTGAACGCAGGCGAGATGAACACCCGTCGTTTGCGTAAAGTGACCTTCTGCGCCCGTTCCATCCCGAACATGCTGACGCATTTTCGTACCGATTCACTGCTGGTAACCTCAGGCGACCGCTCCGATGTGATTGTAGCCGCCTGCCTTGCCGCCATGAACGGCGTTAAAATCGGCGCTCTGCTGCTGACTGGCTCCTATGAACCTGAGCCTGAGGTATTGAAACTGTGTGAACAGGCCTTCGATACTGGCTTACCGGTGTTTATGGTCGACACCAACACCTGGCAAACCTCGTTGAATATTCAGCGCTTTAACCACGAAGTGCCGGTAGATGACGCAGTACGTATCGAGCTGGTGCAGGAATATGTGGCAAGCCACATCGACCAGAGCTGGATTGAAAGCGTGACCCAGAACTCGCCCCGCGAGCACCGTCTGTCGCCGCCGGCTTTCCGCTACAAGCTCACAGAGCTTGCCCGCGAAGCCAAAAAGACCATTGTACTGCCAGAAGGCGAAGAACCTCGCACCATCAAAGCGGCCAGCATTTGCGCCGAGCGTGGTATTGCCCGCTGTGTACTTTTGGGTAACAAAGACGACATTCTGCGCATCGCAGCCACCCAGGACGTAGTGTTGGGTGAAGGCATTGAAATCCTCGATCCGGAGGAGATCCGCGAACGTTACGTCGAGCCAATGCTGAACCTGCGCCGCCACAAGGGTCTGACCGAAGTGGTTGCCCGTGAGCAGCTGGAAGATAACATGGTGCTGGCCACCATGATGCTGGCTGAAGACGAAGTGGACGGTATTGTATCAGGCGCTGTTAACACCACAGCCAACACCATTCGCCCACCTTTGCAGCTGATTAAAACTGCTCCGGGCTCCAGCCTGGTGTCGTCTATCTTCTTTATGCTGATGCCGGATCAGGTACTGGTATACGGTGACTGCGCCATCAACCCTGACCCTAACGCCGAGCAACTGGCCGATATCGCCATTCAGTCGGCAGAATCAGCCAAGGCGTTCGGCATCGAGCCTCGGGTTGCCATGATCAGTTACTCCACCGGTAACTCGGGCACAGGCTCAGACGTGGACAAGGTGCGTGAAGCTACCCGTATCGCCAAAGAGAAGCGCCCCGACCTTATCATCGACGGCCCACTGCAGTACGATGCGGCTGTAATGCCAAACGTGGCCCAGAGCAAGGCACCAAACAGCCCGGTGGCCGGTAAGGCAACCGTGTTTGTGTTCCCCGATCTCAACACAGGTAACACCACCTACAAAGCCGTACAGCGAAGCGCCGACCTTATCAGTATCGGCCCTATGCTGCAGGGTATGCGTAAGCCGGTGAACGATTTGTCCCGTGGTGCATTGGTTGACGATATCGTCTACACCATCGCCCTGACCGCCATTCAGGCAACTCAGGAATAATTGCATCAAGTGCCTTAATTGCGCTGTACACCAAAAACGCCGTCATATGACGGCGTTTTTTATTGGCAAATGTATGTTTTACACAAACAGGCATTTACGTTCGGGATCTTTTAACGATCCATAAATGCGTTTGATTAGGTTGGTGAGTGGTCAGAACACGGGTTGAAAAAGCGGTGCTGATGAGCGGCAATTTTTTAGCCAACCACTAAAATCGTATGGCTACAATCACTTAAGGAATTTATCCTGACTCTTCAACACACTTGTCCACAGTTTCTGTGGATAAGATTGAAAAGTTAACTTTCAATGTATGACAGAATTTGTTGCTGATCGCAATAGATCGCGCCAATGTCTTGTACTGTTTGTCTAAATTCCTGATACTTAAGACCACTGATCTTCAAACGTAGTGCGTACCTCATGAGAGTATTATTACTGGTTTTAGTCTTTTTCATCAGCGGTTGCAATGAGTCAGATGACAGAGTAACGAGTCCTAATCTGACTCCGGAGCAAGTCAGTATCGGTTTTTTTACTGCTATCTATATCGACAGAGACATTGAATTGGCAAAGCAATTTGTCGATCCTCCCATGCAGGAAATATTGACGCATTATCATATTGCCGCTTCGGTTCAGCGCCATATGCTGAATTTATCCATGACCGATGTACAAATGGAAGTGGAGGAAATTGATATCGACTTTTTCCGCAAGTTTACCGACGATGTAACCGTTAAAGTAAAACTTATGGGGAAACGGGGCGGTCAGCCCTGGATTGATGACCGAACCGTCAGATTGCATAAGCTTGGCAAGGACTGGGTTATTGTTGAGATCCTGAACGAAAGACATGCCGTAAACGGATAGCTCAGCCACACAGCATTAAAAAGGCCACCCAAAGGTGGCCTTTTTAATGCTTATTATTTTTAGATCTGCATGTCCCGGGACATGGAATTATCTCAATCCAAAAACGCTTCTTCGTCTTTTTCCAGCGGCAGTGACTCAATCACTTCATCCTGCACCTGGTAGTAGGCGTTTTCGTACTCATGAATTTCCATAACGGGCTCCGGCTTTGGTTTTGGGTCGGGTACTGAGGTTCTGTTTGTTCTATGCAAACATGAACTCTGTGTGGCTCGGTATCCTGAGGTGAGATACTGCCGTTAACCCTGAGGTTAAACTGTTTCGGCTGTCCACGGGGCGCAGTATACCAATAAGCATCGCGCAATTACAGTTTACTTTCAGTTTTGTGACCAAAAAAAGCTGAATTACGGTGTTTTATGCCTAACAACCCCCGCCAAAAGTAATTTTAACTGAAAGTCTTTCAAGTCGTGTTAACAAAATCAGGCGTCAGATTGCTTATTCACCCTGACTATTAGCGCTTGCTTTTAGCAACTAAACAGTATAGGCAATCGATTTTCGGCGGTGCTATTAGTTAGAGAGTCAACAGCAGGAGACTGTCATATGAATGCGCTGATCGATTTTCAGGCTGACCGGCTTGCCGCTCTTATAGGACGCGGAGATGTATTGGGGATACGGATGTTCATGGAAAACATGCATATACCTTTGGATGTGCAAGACAGGCTGTGCAGTGAGATGAACAGCTTCAGTGGCGATCCGACACGGATTGCTTCCTGGCTGGAAGACAATGGCCGTTCAATTATCCCGGAGCGACTGAGTTATTGAACCACTGACGACTTTCTTCCAGAATATTTCCCACATACCGCCGGCATAGATAAGGCGACCGGCGGCAGTGTTGTCACTCAGATAACCAATCGCAATCAGGTTTCAACCTTTCGAAAGCGCAATACTTTCAACGACTTTTCCTCGTCGATGTCGGCATACACCAAGGGGTTGGACACGCGTTCAAGAAAAATAAGACTCGGCGCAGTTTCTCGCACCTGCTCCATCAGGAAATCACTGCCAAGTTCTGGCGCGTTAAGACATAAAAGCACTTCGCCACCGGGTGAAACCAACTCAGGCAACCGGCGCAGCAGGCGCACATAGTCTTTAGTAGCAATAAAACTGCCTTTTTGATTGCTGGGCGGATCAGCAATCACCAAATCATAGGGGCCATAACGGGTCAGTTTGCCCCAGCTGCTGAAAATATCATGGCCAAGAAAGCGCGCTCGCCCCTCAATGCCGTTTAACTGGTGATTTTGTTTGCCAATCGACAGCGCACCTTTGGCCATGTCGATATTAACCACTTCTGTAGCACCGCCCGCAAGTGCTGCCACCGAGAAGGCGCAGGTGTAACTGAATAGATTAAGCACCTTCTTACCATCGGCATGTGCGCGCACAAAGCGTCTGCCTTCGCGCATATCGAGGAACAAACCATGGTTTTGACCGCGAAGCAGATGCACCAGATACTTAAGCCCAAGTTCGGTTATCACATGGGTCTCGGGCAGTTCGCCGGATAGCAACTCTGTACGGGTGCCCAGGCCACTGCGATGCTGAAACACCAGATTCAGCGGCAATTC
This sequence comes from Shewanella sp., assembly GCF_041630135.1. Classification (GTDB taxonomy): domain Bacteria; phylum Pseudomonadota; class Gammaproteobacteria; order Enterobacterales; family Shewanellaceae; genus Shewanella. Next base: position 37,080 of record NZ_JBFKLW010000006.1, on the reverse strand, counting down.
GGGTGACTGCCGCTGCCAGAATGCCTCTATCGCCGAGCGCACCTCAGCAAGTTCCTGCTCATCAAGCTCGCGAAACGATGTCAGCAGCAATGCCGGCGGATACCAATCCAGACACAGATGCTCGGCGCCGGTAAAACGCCCTCCCCGGCCATGAAAAATCCGCTGACAATCTTCCGGCAGACTTGCGTGCTGCATAAATTCACAAAAGGCGTTCATGCCTGTTTCCTTTCAAACTCGGGTTAACACATGCTTGCGCCACCAGCCATGGTTGCTGGCAGGGTAAAAACAAAGCGGGCGGCCAGGCCACCCGCAATAGCTGATTGTAGCTTCGCCGCAATCGGCAAATAGCGCAGGCTTAGGGAAGGTGCAAACAAGTCGTCGCACAGCTCTGGCTTTGATAGCAGCGACAGTTCAAGGCATTCAACTGAGGACATGGCTGGGCGCCCCCGCCGTCCTGCTGAAGTTGAATAACGCTGAAATGGTGTTGCTATCAAAGCCCCGTTGGGCGTGGCTTACAGCGGTATCTGCTGCGTTACAGTTCTTGCGAAGGACTAGGGCCATTCGCTGCGAACTGTGCCTTGCATCTATCCACTTTAAGCACACGCAGAGCAAGCACGGGACTTATTCGCACCTTCCTTAGGCCTTTTCGCTGCTACTTTTATCATCGACCGGTTTCAGCTCATCAACGTCATCGCTCAGCAATATCGCCAGCCATCGGCCACTACTGCTGCGCTCCAGGGCAATTTTTACAATCATGGTCAGGGGTACCGATAACAGCATCCCCACAGAGCCAAGTAACCATCCCCAGAAAATCAAACTGAGAAATACCACCAGGGTAGAAAGACCCAAGCCCCTACCCATAAATCGTGGCTCTACCACATTTCCCATTACCGTATTGGTGCCCAGATACAAAAGCGCAGTACCGCCTGCTGCTGCAGGGCCCAGCTGAATAAAGGCCAGCAGAATAGCGGGAATGGCCGCGATAATCGAGCCAATATTGGGAATGTAATTAAACAAAAAAGCGATAACTGCCCACAGCAGCGCATAATCCACCCCGATGGCAGCAAGGCCAATCCCTACCACAGCACCGGTAGCCAAACTCACCAAGGTCTTGATTACCATGTATTGATTTACCGAGTGCAGAAATTTATCAATTTGCTGCAAACGCATCTCGGGGTCATCCAATGCCAGATGCACTTTTTTCGGCAGCGACTGGGCCTCAAACAACATAAACACAATGGTGAGAATAATCAGGAACAGGTTAGCCATCACATTACCCACCCCAGACAACATATTGGTGGTCATCGACAGCGCCATGCCAGGGTCAAAGTAGGCCAGCACCTGATCTTTGGAAATCTTGATGTTTAAAGAGTGCAGCTTTTCCAATATCCATCCGAATTGTTGAATAAGCTGGTCCCGGTACTGGGGCATCTGTTTGGAAAACTCATTGATGGAGCTGCCCACCAATGATGCCAGCCACAACCCCAACATCACTATAAAAAACATCAGCAGCATGACCGCCAGCCATTTGGGAACCCTAAAACGCATCATCCAACTGATAACCGGATTACAAATCACGGCAATAAAAGCTGACAATACAAATGGAACCACTATTGGGCTTGCCGCCTTGATCCCTGCAAGGATCACCACCAGAAACGCCATAATGGCAAAACCACGGAAGGCTACCGAGGTTTTTTCGAGGGGATTAACCAAAATAAAATCCTTCTATTTCAAGCTAAACTTGCTAACCTTGCCCTTAAATCTCATCAAACATGAGCAAGTTGACACGGCTATGAAATCAGAGATCGCTACCATTCGCATCAAAAATCTGCGTCTTCGTACCCACATAGGTATCAAAGAAGATGAGATCCAGAATAAACAAGACGTTATCATCAATGTCGTTATAGCATATCACGCAGAACAGGCTCAGCAGAGCGATAACATGGACGATGCACTCAACTATCGAACCATCACCAAACGCATCATAGCTCTGGTGGAAGACAACCGCTTTTCCCTGCTTGAACACCTCACCGCCCGTATCCTGGATATTGCCAGCGAGCATCCCAGCGTTAACGAAGCCCGCGTTGAAGTCGACAAACCCCATGCCCTGCGTTTCGCCGATTCAGTGTCCATGGAGCTCAGTTTCAAACGGGCGTAGTGACCTCCAAAACTTCAATCTGGGTATATGCTTGTAGAAAGCCTTGTTTCGGGAGCCCTGCATGAACATTCTGCTGACCGGTGCCACCGGCTTTATAGGTCGTCATTTGGTTGGGTCACTCACCGGCCACACGCTGACTATTCTGAGCCGTAATACCGAAGCGGCCCGGGAAAAGCTCGGCGATGAACATCAATACCTGCGAAATCTCGATAAGCTCGAAAATCTCAATGACTTTGATGCGGTCATCAATCTTGCCGGAGAACCCATAGTAGGCAAACGCTGGAGCGATACACAGAAAAAAATTCTGTGTCACAGCCGCTGGGATATTACAGAGCTACTGGCAGCCCTGATCCAACAAAGCGATACACCACCAACGGTATTTATCAGCGGCTCCGCCGTAGGCTTCTATGGTGCAAAGGGCAATGAACGTCTGTCCGAGTCTTCACAGCCCCATGACGAATTTACCCATATGCTGTGCGCCAACTGGGAACAACTGGCACTAAATGCAGCCAGTGAGCAAACCCGGGTATGCGTTTTGCGCACCGGCATAGTGCTGGGCAAACATGGCGGTGCATTGGCCAAAATGTTGCCCCCCTTTAAGGCATGCCTTGGCGGCCCTATTGGAAAAGGCACCCAGGGCATGAGCTGGATCCATATCGAAGACATGATTGGCCTGATCCGGTTTTTACTGGCAAACGACAGTTGCCGCGGTATTTTCAACGCCACTGCGCCCAATCCCGTCAGCAATGCCGTATTCGCCCATACTCTCGGCGAAACCCTGCATCGCCCGGCGCTGGTGCCCGCACCGGCCTTTGCGATGAAGCTGCTGCTTGGCGAAGCCGCGACCCTGTTACTGGATGGGCAATTTGTGCTGCCAACCCATGCGCAGGAAGCAGGGTTTGGCTTTCGCTACCCGCAACTGCGCCAGGCTCTGGAAAATCTGCTCTGAATCCTGGAAAAGTGCAGCAGCGCAAATTGGCTTATCGCCGACCGCCCCAGTAAGGTGAATGCACTGAAGAAACACCCACGAAAGAACAAACTCGCTATCCGCTACGAGTACCTGAAGGCCAGTATCAGAGCCAAGGTTGAACATCCATTTCGGATCATTAAATGCCAGTTTGGTTTCGTCAAAGCCAGGTACAAGGGATTGGCTAAAAATGATGGTCAGCTGGCGATGTTATTCACCCTGGCGAACGTGGTTCGAGTCAACCAAATGATACGGGCACAGGCGAGATCTACCTAAAATCTGGGAATTGGCCCGAAAAAGGGCCTAAATCAGCAGTGTAAAGCCGACTTTGGGCTCAAAACTGGGAATTTGAGTGTAGGAAGCCGAAAAAAGATGCTCTTGGGCATCAACTCGGAAGATAGGTACAACTTAATCGCAGCTTCCCTAATACAATATATGTCTTTGTTACTACTGCCTTATCACTTTATCAAAAAAAATATGGCAACACTGTTTTTTTAATGTAATGTAAGTTCCAGACGAAAAAGAAAACAAATAACACTATATATACAACAATACTGTGAAATCTAATCTCTTTAGAAAAGTCACTTAATGACTCGCGTCCCTCAAAGCTCCTCAAACACCCTTCAAGCTTGTTACTAACAAAAAAGTAAGTAACTACAAAAGCAACTATCAACCCTACACTATAGTGAACTAAAAAATTTGACTTACCTCTTAAAAAATTATCAATCAAACCCATTAAGATTAATGAAGGGAGTCCACAAACTACTGTTGCCACCATATTAATCGCACCATGGTGACTAAACTTTTTTTTTCTATAGTACGCATAGCCACCAACCAAAAAACACTTTACGACGTTCATTTCACCGCCTCTAACTTTATATAGTCAACCGCCAAACTCTTATAGAGGCCCCCTTTGGGGTCATTATTATACTCTTGTCTAATCGCCTTTAACTCTCTGATACTATTCGACATAAATAATTGCGTATTCCCTAAACTACTTACGCTCGATCTTTTTATCATAATCCAACCACTCACGTCACCTGTAGTGGGAGTATTTAGCATGGGCATTCTACGGGCAAAGCCCCACTAGAACGATCCCCACCTCCATAGGTGGTGGTTTTAGGGTGACAAGAAAAGGCGCCCAAGGGCGCCTTTTTAATGACAGTATCTTAAGTTCCTGTCCACTACTCCTGGGTGCGCAGCAACGCCAGGCAACTGCGGGACAAAAGCTCGCGGCAACGCCAGTAGCCCAGCAGCGCAACCAACACAGCCCCAAGCACCGGTGCCTGTAGCCACCATTGCAAATGCCAGTTTACTGTCAGCTCAAACACCCAGGTTTTTAGCATAAACAGCACAGCTTCGGTGACCACCACAGCAACCACCCCGGCCACGGCGCCAAGCACCGCAAATTCCATGGTAGTCGCCAGCCTCAGCAAGCGGCCGCCCGCCCCAAAGGTTCGCAGCACCGCAAGCTCACGTTGGCGCACCGACATGCCCGCTTCAGTCTGTGCCCACAGCACCAGACTTGAGGCGGCAATCACCAGTGCCAGCACAACCCCGAGCGCCAGGGACACCTGCGCCACTATGTTCCTGAGCTGCGCCACCATGGCGCCCACATCTATCACTGAAATGGTGGGAAAGCCCTTGATTAGTTCAACCACCAGCGGCCGTTTCGCCTCTTCCAGATGAAAGCTCAACATCGAGGTATAAGCAAAACGCTGCAGCGCCTGCTCACTGAAAATCATGAAGAAGTTAGGCTGCATGGTTTCCCAGCGCACGCCGCGAATACTGGTAACCTCAACCTCCAGTCTCTGGTTATCAATCACAAAGCCCAAGCTGTCGCCAAGTTTCAGCCCCAGACGCTCAGCAACCTTAGTCTCTATCGATACCCCATTGGGATCGGCGCCAAATTCGCCTTCCAGCAGGCTGTTATTGGGCGGCAGGGTATCGCGCCAGGTCATATTGAGTTCACGGCCAATGCCCACCCGGCCCTGAGCGCCTTCCTCAGCCTGCTGCTGGCTGATAAGTGTCTCGCCATTGATAGAGGCTAAGCGGCCACGCACCACAGGGTAAATGTCTGTGCGATCTATCTGGTGTTGCTCAAGAAACTCAGCCAGCGGCGCCTCATCTTCAGGGGCAATGTTCACCAGAAAAAAGTTGGGCGCCCCTTGCGGCAGTTGTCGCTGCCAGTCGTCCAGCAAATCCTGACGCAGCGCCAAAATGGTCAGCAGCAGTACCAGCGCGGTGGAAAAGCCCACCAGTTGCACCGAATTTTGTGCCGCGCGGCGCCGAAGCCCCGCCAGCGCCAGTTGCAACGGATTGGTGGTTTTAAGCCCGGCGCCATGACCAAGGCGTATCATCACAAAACCCAGCACAAACAAAATGGCGCCAAGCAGCAAGGCGCCAATCACCACAGCGCCGGTTAATTGCCACGAGCGCGAATAGGCATAACCCAGAATCGCCATGGCACTGAGGCTCAGAGTTGCATGCAGCCACACACCGGCACCCTGGCCGGTGAGCTCACGCTGCAGCACCCGCAGCGGCGGAATGGCAAGCAGCCTCAGCAGTGGGTAGGCTGAAAACATCAGCGCGCTGATCCCGCCGGTCAGGACGCCAAGCAGGATGGGGCGAAGCAGCGGCGCACTGTAGGCTTTAAGCTCATGGGGCAGGAATGCCGCCACCAGCGCATCGAGCCCAAGCCCGGCCAGCACCCCAACCATGACACCAACCGTGGTAACCAGCCCCAGATGCAGGGCAAACAGGGTACGGATTTCCTTTGCAGACGCGCCAAAGGTTTTGAACATGGCAACCACATCATAATGGCGCTGACAGTAGCGCTGCGCCGCAATACCAATGGCAGCGCATGCGAGTGCAATGCCCAGCAAGCTTGCCAGCAGCAAAAAGCGCTCGGCCCGCTCAACCGCGCCCGCAATGGGGGAGTCACCACTTTTCACATCTCTTAAGCGCTGTGAACTTGAAAGCTCGGCTTTCATCAGAGTGTCAAGCTCAGTCAATGCCGCGCTGTCACCGGTAAACTGATACAGATAGGTCACCCGGCTCCCGGGACCGACGATACCGGTGGAAGCCACATCGTCCATGCGCATCAGCACCACGGGCGATGAGGCAAAGGGGTTGAAGCCCGCATCCGGCAGGCGGCGGATTTCTGCGGTAAGGGTAAAGCTTCGCTCGCCTATCTCCAGCTTATCGGCGTTGCCAATCAACCCGGCGAGCCGTCCTTCGAACCACAGAGCCCCGGGCTCGGGCAGCGCAGCGGTAGGGCCATCGGCAAGCTCAATCTGGCCTTTGAGCGGATAGCCAGGACCAACCGCGCGCACTGTGACCAGCTGAAACTGATCGTTCGACCAGGCCATGGAGTTAAACAGCATACTGTCGGTGCGTTTAAGCGCCAGCGCATCGGTTTTGGCAAGCAGTGCTGCCGGCAGTGGCTGAGGCGAGTCTATGATGCGATCGGCCGCGGTAAATTTGGCCGCCTCGCCGTTAATGGCCACCTGCAGCCGCTCGCTGACCCGGGCCAGGCCTGTGACCGCCATAACCGCGAGGGCAATGGCCAGCAGGATCAACATCAGTTGCCCCTGGCGCAGCTCACGCCAGAAAAGGCGTAAGGCGAGCGCTCTTAACATGCCGCCTCCCGCACCTTGGCAGCGGCTTCAGCACCGTGATCTTTTACAGCTGTGGTTTCGGCCAGCTCGCCTTCTGTCATGGTGAACTGACGCTCACAGCGCAGTGCCAACTGGTTATCGTGGGTGACCAGCACCAGGGTGGTGCCAAGTTCAGCATTGAGTTCAAACAACATGTCGGCAACCCGGTGGGCATTGCCCCCATCGAGATTACCCGTAGGCTCATCGGCAAACAGCACCCGAGGCTCGCCAATAAAGGCGCGGGCAATGGCCACCCGCTGCTGCTCGCCGCCGGAGAGCTGACGTGGCAAGTGGTTGATACGGTGTGAAAGCCCTACCCGCTCCAGCATCGCCATTGCCCGTTCTTTGGCGTCTTTCATGCCGCCAAGTTCGGCCGGCAGCATCACGTTTTCCAGTGCTGTCAGGGTATCAACCAACATAAACGACTGAAAAATAAAACTGACTTTCTTTTTACGCAGTGCCGCTTTTGCCTCTTCATCGAGGCCCGACAGCGGACTGCCATCCAGCCAAATCTCCCCTTGAGAGGGCGTATCCAAGGCCGCCAGTAACCCAAGCAGGGTCGACTTACCCGAGCCCGAAGGACCTATGATAGCCACCGATTGTCCCGGCTTGACTTCCATATCCACCCCTTTCAGGATAGTGAGCTCCCCTTCCTGGGTTTGAACGATTTTTTTAAGGTGGGCGACTTTGATGGCATGGCTTTGTGACATAGTTTCTGAATTCCGTAAATTGCGTAGCATGGGCTGGATGCTGGCCTGCCTGTTTCTGGCATTCCCCCTGAAGGCCGACACTATATTAATCCTCGGCGACAGCTTGAGTGCAAGTTATGGTATGGAAGAAAAGCAAGGCTGGATCAATCTGCTGCGCCCCAAACTGGGGGGGCACACCCTGGTGAATGGCGCCGTAAGCGGTGAAACCTCAGCCGGTGGTCTGCGCCGACTGCCCGCCCTGCTTGACTCTGCCAAGCCCTCGGTAGTGTTTGTAATGCTGGGTGGCAACGATGGCCTGCGCGGTTTTTCACCCGCAGAACTGAAAAAGAATCTTACAAAAATCATTGACCTGGCTCAGGCATCCGGTGCTCGGGTACTGCTCAGTGAAGTCATGGTCCCCACTAATTATGGCCCCCGTTATGCCAGGGCATTCGCCGAGGTGTATGCCAGTCTTGGTCAGCGTGATGGCGTAACCCTGATGCCTTTCTTTATGACACAAATCATCACACACCCTGAGTTAATGCAAAGGGACGGAATACATCCCAACGAAGATGCCCAGCCCGGCATTGCCGACATCATGTACCCATGGTTTAAATCAATGATTACAGGGCAGCTTCAGCATCAAAAGCCCGATCCTACTTAAGTATTATCCTTTTAAAATAATCAGTTGAAGCATTGAATGTTTTGTTTGGCGAACGTTAAAATCCGTCACTTTTTTAATGCTTCAAACTGGTGAGCTGCGTGGACAAACAACGCTGCGTAAGGTGCGTGTATTGGCACTGACCGTCATTGGCACCACAGCCGAATGTCGCTGTTCAGGGCTGCACCGTCGGACAGCCTGATACTAATGGCTGTCGGACAGTTCCGGCAGACAAAGGCACAGGCAAAAATGCATACGAATGACTGCTTACTGGCGAAAAAAACGCCGGCAATTATTCCTTCCATGTCACGGCTTACTTATCCATCAGATATGTCTGCATCGCTTATGTGGATTGCCCGGATACAGAACGACTCCCCAACAATAATTGGCGTTCTGACTTGGCATCCTTGACTGAGCCAACGTGAGGTGGCGATCACAAACCGTAAAAAAGCAGGCTGAGGCTGTGGTCAACAAAGCAGTTTTTAAGCAAAAACTCATACACCCCGGTTAGAGTGATTAAAAAATGTGTGCCGGAACAACATTTCTGTAGCAAATCCCCGGTAGGATCCGCTGCAATACGAACCCCAATGTGGTTCTTTGTACCCAAGGAGTGATTATGTCTTTCAACCATCAGCAAAAAGTCTATCTGCCCACGGACGCCCGTACCAACCAGTACATTACGGCAGAGATTAAACTAACGGACGCCCTGCTGAACCAATATCCCGATTACGCGACTTGCTATCAGGCATTGGCAAAACAGTTCTTTGAACTGGCCGACAAGCATGATCTGCGCAATGTTCACGTTATCGCCAATGACAAGCTCCCCGTTGTCCGCTTCCACACAGAAGCCTACTGCCTGGAGACCGATCAGCAGGTTATCTTCTTCTACAACCCACGTTACCACGAAGCACAAAATCTGTTCGCACGAGCCGACTACCGCACCCGAAAAATCCGCTTCCTGTTTTTGGCTGTAGGAGATGAAGTGCGCGCCAATTCGGCGACCTTGCATTCTCAGGTTCAGGGACTGCTGGCTGAATTTGCACCGCAGCTCGCGCTCGAACAACCCATCAAGATCCGTGACCATCAGCATCTCACTTACGACCTTTTTGCCCGTGCCAAGGGCAACAAAAAAACCTATGGTTACAAGCTTCGAGGCATAGCCCAGCGTTACAAAGCCCGTAAATGTGACCTGCCCGAGGATGTCAGTGCCCTTAGCTATGTCACAGTAACGCTACCGCTGGGCCGTCGCCTCAAGCAGCGCCTCGGTGGTGACAACAATGCCAATTACGGTGCCATCTATCAAAAGCTGCAAGATAGCTTCCAAAGCGCAGTTGCAGAGCAAGGTCTGAAGCGCGCTGCCATGGTGGCCAACGGATTGCTGCCACTGGTTCGCAATTCAAAATTCGACCGTCTGAGTACCGACAAAGGCGTGCAAATGCTGGGTTTTGACCCCAATACCGCCGAGCCTCAGTTCCTAGCACACTGGCAGGCTGAGAATCTGGTGGAAACCGCCCATTTTGTGGTGGCTGCAGGTGCCGAAGACCATACTGACGCAGGCTTTGGCCGCTTCATGAATGAAGTGGAAGACGCACTGCGTCAATTTGCCCGCCAGATTGAAATTGATGGAGAGCGTCAGGATATGGTGGTGCGCTTCCATCAGCACATCAGCTATAAGCGCTGACAGGTACCTTCAATAAGCAATAACCACCTGCTTAAAAATGAAAAAAGGAGCCTGACGGCTCCTTTTTTGTTTATTACCAGCATAATATTTTCATCCGATATTTTGCCAAAATCCTCCTGCCATCAGCTTCCGCATTCACGACTATTGCCAACCTCTGTAACCAGTGATAATAATGAACGCCGCGTTCAATAAAACAAACACAGAGGAACCGATATATGACTGCCAGCGGGATAAGTTCACACGCCGTAGAAACTTTTATGAGCCACGAGCGACGCCACTTTATTGAGCGAAATCCCAAGTCCCGCAATTTGGCCGAACGCGCGCAAAAATCCCTCTATGGCGGCGTGCCAATGCACTGGATGGCCGACTGGTCCACTCCGTTTCCATTGTTTGTCGAAAGCGCCAGCGGTGCCCGTTTTCGGGATGTAGATGGACATGAATATGTCGATTTCTGTCTTGGCGATACCGGCAGCATGTTTGGTCACTCGCCTGCGCCTGTGGCATCGGCGCTGGCACGCCAGTCCACAAGAGGCTTAACCACCATGCTCCCCGGTGAAGATGCCATTGTCTGTGGTGAAATTTTAAGCGAGCGATTTGGCCTGCCCTATTGGCAAGTGACTGCCACAGCCACCGACGCAAACCGTTATGTCGTACGCTGGGCTCGCGCCATCACCCAAAAACCGGTGCTGCTGGTATTTGATGGCTGCTACCACGGCACAGTGGACGATGTCATGGTACGTACCGATGGCTCGCAAACCGTGCATCGCTCGGGGCTTGTGGGTCAGGTGTACGACTTGAGCCAGTACAGCCGCGCTATTCCCTTTAACGATGTGGAGGCGCTGGAAAACGCACTAAAACAAGGTGACGTGTGTGCGCTGCTGTGTGAACCTGCCATGACCAATATAGGTATGGTGATGCCCGACGACGGCTTTATGCAAAAGTGTCGTGAACTGACCCGCCAATACGGCGCGCTGCTGGTCGTGGATGAAACCCACACCATCTCCACGGACATCGGTGGTTGTACCAGGTTATGGCATCTTGAACCTGACTTTTTTGTGATGGGCAAACCCGTAGCCGGCGGGGTGCCTTGCGGCGTATTTGGTTGCAGCGAAGCCATGAGTCAGGCCATGCAGACGGCCAAGGCAAAAATCAATCAGGATTCCCAGGGCCACGGCCATAGCGGCATGGGCACCACGCTGTCGGCCAATGCACTGGCCATGCACTGCATGCGTGCAAACCTCGAGGAAGTAATGAATCAGGCAGCATATGATCATATGCTGCCGCTGGCCAAGCGCCTCGCCGGAGGATTTCGGGAAATTATCGCCAAGCATGCTCTGCCCTGGTCGGTGACCGAACTTGGCGCCCGCTGCGAATTTCAGTTTTGCCAAACCCCGCCACGCACCGGCGCCGAGGCGGAAGCAGCCTTTCATGATGAATTGCAGATGGCACTTCATCTGTACCTTATCAACCGTGGCATTCTGATAACGCCGTTCCACAACATGACCCTGTGCTGTCCCCACACCAGCGTTGCCGATGTCGACAAGCTCATCAGCACGCTCGATGAGGCTCTGACCAGATTACTGGCCATTGAAGGTGCCAGGCAATAACGTGATATCACCTCCCTGCTGTGGCTGTCTTTCAGCCACAGCATCTTCTCTTCTAAGCTCCGAGGGTGTAGCGCGCCGGCTCCATCATGCTAAACTCGCGCCATAGATGGATTTTATGGTAACGGGACTTTGGCAAAACGCGCTGTTCGCCTGCTTGGGATCTTACTGCTGTGCTTGCTGCTGCTCATCTCGGGCTGTGCGGCGGTCTTGTGGTATCAGGGCAAGGACTGGCTGACATCCCTTGCCCGCACAGAGCTGGCAAAATCCGGTATTACCCTCAACAGTCTTGCCTGGCGGCTCGAGCCTCAGGGCATCACCCTCGAAAACATCAATCTGGACATCGAAGACAGTCGTCTACAACTCAGTGGATTACGTATTACCTTCGACAAGCCTCTTACGGAGCTCACCCGGAAGCTCATTGCCGACTACGTTAATGGCGAGCTGAGTCTGCCCCTGCCACAAAGTATCGCGCTGGAGCATAGCTATGTTTTCCTTGGCAGCAGATCGCTGATGGCGGCAGGCAGCCATCAGGCTGATAACAGAGCTGCCATGGCACTGGATTTGAATAACCTGCCCCATATCGCGCTGGGTTCCGTTGAAATAGACACTCAGCAAGGCAAGCTGCTGCGACTGGAATATCTGTCGCTCAGTGAAGACAGAAAACTTTTCAGCCGCATCGCCAACCCGGATGGTCATCACATTGTGAATTTTAACGCCAATCTGGGACAAGACAGCTGGCAAACGGAGCTGGGATTGTCACTGCCCGCTGCCCATGGGTTAGTTAAACAACTGGCTGGCACAGCCCTGCCCATACCTCCTGACAACCCGTTGTTTGGCTTTTTGCATCAGGTACGCCTGTTGGAGTCCAGATTTGCCCCGGTCATTACCGGCGAGCTTACCATCCACAGTAATCTCACACTGAAAACCGCTGCACTTTCCAGTGAACTCAGTCTGAAACAGGCAGGCCTTACACTGGATGCGCTGACGCAAATTCATCTCAGCTTGAGTGATGTCAATATTAAGGCCGACCAGAATGCAGGGAAAACGAGGGTCCATATCAGTCCTGTGCGGCTCGAAACCAATCTCAGCCAACCCCAACGCCGGACATTGCTTGAAAACCTTGCAAGAGAGTCAGCTAACAGCACCTCGGACTCTCTCGTCAATGCTGACAAGTCAGCCTCCACCGACCCAGCGCAAGCCGGCATCTCATGGTTATCACGGCTCGACTCAGTGCTGCTTGAAGCGCACCCCCTCAGCCTGATCTTCGCCATGCCACAGGGTATGACACTGGCAAGCGACGAGCCGGTATCGACACAGTTCATGGCCGATGCACGCGCAGGAGCCTGGCAACTGGCTTTATCTGCACAACCTGAACTGAGTGGCGATTTGGACGCCCCATTTAGCCATATTCAAAGCCCGATGGAACTGAAACTGGCGTATAACAATGACCTGGACCTCAGCACCTTGTTAACCGCGCTCGGTATAACGCCTGATACTGGTAAGCACACCAGCATCAGCCTTGGCCAGCCCCAAGTCGCGCTCGGAGTGCTTATATCCTCAATTGCCAGCCCCCTTCCTGATGCCACGTCAAAGAAAGCAAGCGCGGCCCTGACCAACATCCCCACTGATTCCGGTGGCGCAACCCCGATGGGGGTTAACAGCTTGGCAGATTCAAACGGCATCTTTATCCAGGTTAATGATTTAAAGGCGGACATGGATCTGGCCGCCATTACCAGCGAAAACGATGATCAGATCTCCCAACTCCAACTGGGTAAAAGCGTACTTAGCCTAAATAAAAGCAACAACAGCCACCTCATAGCGCGCTACTATCCGGCAACACCATCCGGGCTGGGAGCGTTTACCATGGCACTGAAAACTAATAACGCGCAGCCTCCAAATGCCGCCTTTGAGCTTCGGCTGCAAGACGTATCGATAAACCAAAAGGCGGCGACACAAGTTTCATCAAATCCCCCTCAGAACAAGCTGGACATAACAGAAATTCTGCTGAGCTCTGAACTGCGTAAACCTTTGGAATTGTCAGTGCCACTGGGTGAACCCATTTCCCAAAAAAACCACGACAATACTGAAACGCCATTATTTGGCCAGCTGTTAGCAGCAAAGCCGGAGATATCTTCCAGCCTGCGTTTATCTGATATCAGGGCACAACGACAAACATCCCGCAATGCCGGCGGAAAGCGACTTAAATCCACCCGATTCCATATCGACTCGGTAGAGTTGAATCAACAACTCAACGCCAGGGCGGGTAAGGTACAAAGCCAAGAGCAATGGCAAATAGGTCAATATCAACCAATACGGCTCAGTAGCCAACATCAACTGATATTGACCGCAGATAACCTGCAGACCATCAGCGCAAACTGGCAGGGTCAAAACAGCCTGGGAAACTGGCGCCAGGCGCTGGCGGGCAGCCTGAATTTATCCAGCGACATCCCCCTGGCCGGAGATACTCACCTCAATGCTGAAATTGAGCTGGATTTGATTAAGCAAACCACCAACATTCAATTGGAAACCGGCTTTACCGAACTCGAGGGCAGCGTCGGCAGCTATCCGTTTCACGGTGGTAACCTGAACGCCAACTGCGCCCTATTTCAGGATAAACGCCGCGATAATGATTTTCGCCTGGGCTGCGATATGCTGAGCTGGTCTTTGGCAAACTTTCAACCCGGTATAATCATCAGCGACCTGAGCGGTCAGGGCACCCTGGCTCTGCAAAGTGGCGAAGATGGTACCTTGTCAGAGTTTGACATCGACCTGACCAGCAAGGGCAAACTGCTGGAGGGGGAATTTTTACTGCCCCAGTTCAAGCTTAACCTCAAGCAGCCATCCCATGCCTACCTGATACTTACCGGGCTTAGCCTTAAGGAATTGTTGTCGCTGCAACCCGTGGAAGGCATCAAGGCTGATGGCATTTTCGACGGCGTGTTGCCGATGGATATGCGTAATGGCAAAGTCAGTGTCAGCGGTGGTCGCCTCGCCGCCCGTGCACCCGGAGGCCTGATCGAAGTGGCCAATAATCCGGCTGTGGATGAATTGGTGGCGTCTCAGCCTCATCTGGCTCTGGTATTTGATGCACTCAAGCACCTTGAATATTCAAGCCTTGCCGGCAGCTTCGACATGTTTGATAGCGGCGATGCCACCATAAATGTTGAAGTCAAAGGTAAAAGCCGGGGCATTGAACGCCCCATCCACTTGAATTACTCTCACGAAGAGAACTTACTGCAACTAATCCGCAGCCTTACCATTAGTGAAAAGCTGCAAAGTCATATTGAACAGAGTGTTAACTGAGGGACTTGCCCGTGAAATTAGTCGCACCCGGCGTTGGCGCCATGATGGCGCTACTGATAACAGCCTGCACACCGACGGTCAAAATTGAGCCGCCGGACAAGCCGATTGTTATTAATCTGAACGTAAAAATTGAACACGAAATCCGTATCAAGGTAGACAAGGAACTTGATGCCCTGCTTGCCGATGACAAGTTGTTCTAACAGGAGAAGAAGTCGATGAAAAGACTCATGTTAATTACTGCCGCAGCCCTGCTCTCGTTCAACGCCTTTGCCATGGATTTACAGGAAGCAAAATCACAGGGCTATTTGGGTGAGCAGCAAAACGGCTACCTTGGTCTGGTAACAGACAACGCCGAGGCACGCGCCGTAATGGAAGAAGTAAACGCCAAGCGGCGCGCCCATTACGAAAAAATTGCCGCTAAAAACAAAATTGCCACCGCAGACGTAGCGAAAATGGCCGCAGAAAAAGCCATGAAAGCCGCCGACAAGGGCCATTTTATTCAGGATGAGTCAGGCAAGTGGATAAAAAAATAGTCTGCTGCTGAACCTTAATACCCCTGGCCTGGCAGTATTGGCCAGGTTGATATTCAACCGTCCCAAAACACAACCATCCCTAACCATCTGGGATTAATGCAGTGTCTTGTGATGGACATAGAGGGGTAAGAGTCATGAAAGCTTTCATTACCATCGTTTTGGTTTTTACCCCATTATTATCGCTTGCTGGCACCTGTAATTCTTTAGGCTCACTGCACTGGATGCTCGGTTCCTGGCAACATCAACATGCCGACACCAGCATCACAGAGTCATGGAAATTTGTCAGCAATCTGACTCTGGAAGGTTCTGGCTCAACCTATGTTCATGGAGTAAAAAAAACTGATGAGTCTATGAGAGTCGTAAGCATGTCGGATGACATATTTTATTTGGCCAAGGTCAGCCAAAATTCGCTGCCAGTTGCATTCAAACTCACAGAATGCAGTGATAAAAACGCCGTTTTCGAAAACACAACTCATGACTTTCCCAAAAGAATTGAATATATACAGGTTGCACAAGGCGAGATGAATGCCATAGTCAGCGACGGCAGCAAAGAAGGATTTACAATTAGGTTCACGCTTGTTGACTAAAGCTCACTATCAGGCAGTAACAATGCCTTTAACACCACCATTAATACCATTCAACCTGTATTCAGGCGATTATTGCACCGGTTGTTAGCATATACCCAAAAATAAAAGCCTTTACTCCCATTCTCAATGCCAAAAGAAATACATAACATCTACTAAAAGCTGGATAGCTCACTTTTAAAAAAATTAAATACCCAATCAATAATAATTACTTATACGAAATATAAATACCTGAAAAAACATATCAGAATCATAAGACAATATCTTAACCACAACACCAAGGAATTTATTTACTATGTTAACAGAGCTGATAAATCTACTGGATAAAATCCACAAAAGCTGATAAACCTAGCTGACGCTGTCAGTTTTGTGTACATTATCACCCAAAATTTTATTTGGTATGTTCATTTTGAAAAAATCGATTCTGCTGATCGTCGCTATTATTACGCTTACAGCTTGCATGGCCAGAACCACGGTCAGCATTATTGATAAAGAGAATCATGATAAACAAAGCGAAATCATTAAAAAAAGCGTTTTGGATATCGCAAAAACCGGCGATTGGCTGGTCATAAGGGGCTACCACTCCACCGACAATTTGGTTGCCAACGCCACTGGGCTCCCCATAAGTCATGTAGGCATCATAAATCATGAAACGCAGATGGTGGTAGAGGCTGATGGACAAGGTATTCATTTTTCAAACATAGATGAGTTTATAGATAAATCTTATCGTCTTATCATTATCCGCCCAAGATGGAAAACGGTAGAAAACGCAGAGCTTGCATGGAAAAACGCTGAAAGCCTCGTTGGCAGTGATTATGATTTTTTGGGGACTGTCGGAGTCAATCATCCAGATAAATATTATTGTAGTGAGCTAGCGGTGCATATATATAGCCAGTGGTTCAGTGGCAAAGAGAAATTCCCATCCGTAGTAAAGCCAGGCGAACTCTATTTATGGGGTACTGTTTTGTATGATTCGTTACCCAGGGATGAAATTTAGCGCAGAGGGCTAAAAACCGCACATACCAACGACGGATAACTTCTGCGCATTAAAACCGCGATCAACTAATACATCTTATATAGCAATGACTTAAATCAGTGAAATATGAATCTGCTGCGATAGAACTTCATGTGCCAGTCAATATGCCATTCATAACGAACTGAGATTAAAGCCGATTTAATTTCTCATCCAATAACGCCGCTAACAACAAGCTGCCATCGCTTCCAAGACGAAACTCCCCGTATCGGGCAAGGGCAAATCTGGCTGCCTGGCCTTCCTGAAAAAACCATGCATTGCTTGCCAATTTCACTGTCCTTTCCCGCTGTCGAAATTGCAACCTCAATGCATGCTCGGGTGCCAACGCCCCCCTGTCTATGGCAATAAAATGCGCAACCTGCCTGTCGTCAAGACTTACCCAAAAATATCCATCGATATTCCGTGTTAGTTCATCTTGTGTCAACGCGGCTTGAATGCCATCCTCCAGAGCATAACTCAGCGCCATATAATCCCCCTGCATTAATGAGCGGGGATCTACCGGTGCCAGCGCAACACGAACAACAGTACCCTGAGCCAACTGCCGCTCTTTTTTAACAATGTCCATATTAACCACTATCAATAATGACAGGGTCGCCAAAAAACAGATCCAAAAGCCTTTTGGCGCCGTCATTGCACGCTCCTTCTTTTGCAATAAATGCCAGCCAACGCCATAGCAATACCTAAAAGCATCAATACAACGGACTTCACCAGCAAACTGAGAGACATCTCATAGTAATAGGCAAAGAAATACCCCACTACCGCCAACAACGACAATGCCACATAATGCCGCTCTCTCAACAGCCATCCCAGAAGCCAAAGCCCGATGGCCAAGGCCAACCCCGGAAAGTACCAATATACGCCGGCAATCCCGATGACCAATATCAGTGCCAGACCCAGACCCACCTGGATTCGCCGAAAAGTCGCCGCACACAACAGCATAAACAGCAAAGTGGAAACCCATAGATCCCACTGTAACGCATCCGCAGCAACACCATGTCGCAACATCTGCTGGTCACCAAACATCAGACTGTTATCAAGCAACAATGGCAGCAACAGGACTGAGACAAACAACGCATGCTGACAACGTCTTGCAAAAGGGTGGACCCGCAGTTGCCACGGGCAGGAGGATAGACAGATGCCACTGAATATCACCAACATCAGCAGCAATATCGGCATATACCATGCCAACATCCGGGCTTCTTCAAAAGCTAATCCGGCCAACACCAGTGCTGCGCCCAGGGAAACCAGTGCATCCACGCCATAACGGACAAACCAGGCGTTAGTCAGTAACACGCCTATCCCAATCAGGTAAAAACCAGCACTGTGTCCGCTGAAATATCGGTGCAAGCCCAAGATGATGGCGGCCATCGCGGCAATATTCACCGCAAACCCGAATTGGAGCATAAATTCCAGATGTCCGGCACGGCGGTATACATAATGAGCAATCGCGCCATATACCATGCCCACACCTATCGAATGTGCCCCATCAAAGGGAGTGAAACCATCAATCAGAGCAATGGAGAATGCCAAAAAAAACAACGCCGCAAACCAACCGGCAAGTCCGGTAAACAAAGCAAGCCACAGTGGCTGGTGTGGGCTGTCAGTAGCGTCTTGCAGCAGTCCGGCACCGAGCAGTTGCTGTCGAAAATCTGCATGCTTCATCTTTTCGACTCCTGCAGCCTTGTAACAAGCTCCCCCTGACCGGTATTTATCAGGCGTCGTAAATAGACAGTCAGCGCACTGCTGCTGCCAACAATGAATAGTCCAACCAGTAAAAAGCCACCAACGGGGTCATCTATTTCAAATAAGAGTCTGCCCAGCACACAGCTGAATACCGCTATGGCACCAAAGCCCCACATCCCCAAGCCCAACACATAAATTTGCAGCCGGCGATAGTATAAAAATACCGGAAAAAACAGGATAACGAGACCTGAGGTCACGCCTGCGACGCCATGAATACTATGCTCTGGGTCCAATACATCGCCCATTACCTTCATGCCTGCGTATAATGCAAGCTGACCGACTCCCAGCGTTAATAACAGCCCATCAGCCAGGAGCAGCTTTACCTGCCGATTAGCCAGTCGCTGACGCTGGTTAACCAAAAGATGAAGCAACAGATTAGCGATCGCAGCAACCAGCAACATGGTGTCAGCGCTCCAATCAAATACAAAAAATCGTCCCAGAGCCTGAAAATGCAGCCACAGCGCCAGATTGGCCTGCAGTATCGCCGCGCACCAAAGTAAATCATTGCGATACGCAAACGCCGGAAAAAGAGAAAAAGCAGACCAGATTGCAAACAGCTGCCAGGGATCCGCACCGGTTTGATAAACCTGCCCCGACAATGCCAACAAGGCGCCAACCAATAAATCAAGCAACATAAGTGCCGCAGGAATGCCCCAAGGCCAGTCTCGTTTACCAAACCGGTAAAGACCCGCAAGAATTAAGAGTAACGCCGACTCTATAAGCGCAAATTTGATAAAACGATGCAGATAATCCCAATTGTAGGCAAAGAAGAAAATCACTCCCACCGCAAACGACAGCGCGCCAAGATAGATACCAACCACGGAAAACCTTGCCAGCCAATCTTGAGGAGCTGTGTTGGAGGCATCATCAGCCAACGCCCATGCATCAGCTGCCGCATGCTTACGGACCTTGCCTTGCTCAAGCCAGGCTGCAAGCTTTGCCGCATCAGATTCTTTATCCGGAAAGAGATGTTTCATCTGCCTACCTGCCACCTATCATGGTGTAAAGTCGAAAGTCGATTATTTTGCTGGTGTAAATTCGCCTAATTGCTTATTTTTGATATCTGCATATCGCAAGTAAACTTATCAGCTGTTGAATTGACATTGCCATAAGGCCCTTGAATGAGCAAAAAAAATTACCCTACCATACTGGCGTACTGGTTACCGGTACTCTGGCTTGTCACAGGCATTTGCCATGCAACGGACGACAATAAAATTAATGTCACTGTTGGGGGATACTCATTTCCCCCCTATGTGGTGGTTAACTCTTCCGGTTATACAGGCGTTGTGCCGGAGATGGTTGAAGCACTCAACGAATTGGAAAGCCAGTATAATTTCAGTTTCGTCCCTACCAGTGTTTCCAACCGTTATGAAGCCTTTTCCCGTCACAGATTCGATTTGCTATTTTTTGAAAGCCCCGAGTGGGGATGGGAAAATACAGCAAAATCTGTCCTTCCGCTTAACGTAGAAGATGGAGAAGTATTTATCGGTTTGAAACCTCAGGCCGCGGCAGAGGGTTATTTTGATAATTTGCAACAAAAGCGCCTACTCCTGGTTCGTGGTTACCATTATCGGATAGTGGGGTTTGAAACCGACGAGGCCAAATTGAAGCATGATTTTCTGGCCGCCCTGGTACCTGACACCCAAGCCGCCATTGAAGGCCTGTTACTTGAACGGGGTGATGTTTCTCCAGTCAGTCAGTCGTTCCTGAATTGGTACCTGGGCCAAAATCCACAGAAAGCCGAGCGAATTTTTATTTCATCCCGCTGGGATCAGCAGTACCAACATGCCGCACTCATCCATCCGCAAAGCCGAATAGCCAAAGAGCAACTGCAACTACTGATAGGGCAACTCGAATCTGAAGGAACTTTTGCGGACATTTTGAACAAATATTACCTGAAGCAGCGTTAAGGAAAGCAGTCGAAAACGCCTTGTCATTCGCTGCAAGCAGTGCCGCGCATCTATACTGCTGTGAACTCACGCAGAGCAAGAATGGCTTCATTCGCACCTTCCTTAACAAACCACATCGGCATACCATCGGCAAACACCTTGGTATTTATGGTTTGCACCACTGAGTAACAGTCGACTCAATCAATGTACTCCAAAGTGACGCCCTGTGTTTAAACAGGCTGTGATTTCAAAAAATAAATCCAGCACCACCTTGTTGTGAACATTAATCTTATGAGGTTTGCCATCTCACCGCGCCATCAATCAATGTGGCAGGTTAACGTCTGAGCCCGAAATCAGGGAAATTACCATGAGCAAACAAGTTAACCACACCAGCGGGATCCGGTAAAAACCTCATGAGATGGATACGGCTCCGCGCTCCATACTCTAATAAATAAAACGCCCCGTTGGATAAACCCAACGAGGCGTTTCATATAAATCAAGGATAGGTCTTACATGGTCGCCATCTGCCAATAGGCAAGACGACTCTCCGGGTCTGCCAACAGCACCTTGCAACTCTCCTTATACTTGGCCATCAGATTACCCAGACTGGAAGAACCCGCCATGGAGGCAATCTGTTTGTCACGGGCGGCCTGCAGTGCTGCGGCCAAATCCCCCTCGCCAAAATACTTACCCGCCAGCCCGTAGGCGTCGGCTCCAGACTGCTTGAGACGTTCGCCCACAGCCTGCATTTGAGGCGCATTCATGGCGGCAATAGCCTCAGAGCTGATTTGATAATAGGCGGCGCAATCCAGCAACTCACCGGCCAGCGCCTTTTCGGCATCATCGGCCTGGGCTGCACCAGCGGTAATCATCAGAGCCAGAGCCAGCAACGCCTGTTTTTTGATGGACATAAGTGTGATTTCCCTCAAAGTTTTTTGGAAAAACTACCGGACGAACGCCCTGTAATCAAGTTATTTCAGGTATTTGCGTGTCTGGCAAGACGGAAACACAAGTCCTGCTTAACCACCGGCCACTCGGAATTGAGAATAGAAAACACCACCGTATCCCGAATGGTGCCATCTTTGAGAATTTTATGATTTCTCAGCACCCCATCCTGCTTTGCGCCCAAGCGGGCAATTGCTTGTCTTGATGCATGATTGTGCCAATGGGTTCGAAACTCCACCGCGATGGCATGTAATGTCTCGAAGCAATATTCCAGCATGAGCAATTTTGCCTCAGCATTGATGCCGGTGCGCTGAGCGCTTTGCCCGTACCAGGTATAGCCAATCTCCATACGACGATTTTCAGGTTCAATATTGCAGATGCGGGTCGCACCCACAATCTGTCCGCTGGCACGGGAGCGCACCGCAAAAGGAATGGCCGAGCCGTCCAACTGTTGTGCCAGAGCCTTTTCCACATAAGCCTGTACCGCGTCCGGCTCGGGCACACTGGTGTACCACAGCTCCCACAGCTTGCCATCGGTTACGGCTGCCTGCAGAGCGGGCACGTGATCAAGGCTAACCGGTTCCAAAATCACGAGTTCACCAACAAGCGATGATGAAAGTGTGTCTGACATATTCAATCCCTGGAAGATAATCGTCCCGAAGTTGTATCAAACACGAGGCTGAAATTCATGCCTTTTATTAGCAATAATCTGCCAGTTGCTGCACCCATTCCCCAAAAAAAGAGTGAGGATCAAATCCCGTGCTGGCTGCCGGCAACCCTGAACCATCCTGCGATACTCGCCCTGTCAACAGTGGTAGGCAAGACTTCATGGGGGAAACGCTCAGATAAAAAAATCACCAGGCGACCCGCTTGAGGAGCAATATTTTCCAGCAGATTATCCTGCTCATCATAGAGATTCAAAAAGCCCCCGTGAGATGCCTGCCAATCCGGGTTCATAAAAAACACTGTCGTGAGAATACGGTTCTGACTTCCCTTCAGTGCATCCACATGTTTTTTGTAAAACGCACCGGGACGATAGAGCGCATAGTGGCTTTCGTAGTCAAACAGTCCCATAAACAAGCGCCTATTAAGCCCGTCTTTAAGGGAGTCCATCAGACTTAAGTAACCATTGTCAGTAGTGCAGCCCGGTTCCAACCAACGAATGCTGTCGCGGCGGACATCGGTATTACGATGCTGTTCATGCCCTCTGCCGATGCAGGCAGGTTTAAATGTAACGTCAGCCTGACTGAATACCTTCTGGCGGAGTCCAGTCACCAACTCAGAGTCGAATAAGTCATCGATGCAGACATAACCGCGATCAACAAGCTTGTCTGCTACTTCATCGAGTACAGACTCATTGAACTTACAAACCATGATTGCAAGATCCAAACAAAAGCTACGCTTTCGCTGTACTCAAGGGCCCGAAAGGAGAGAAAAGTGAGCCAATTTTTCGAGGTAGGGCGTCAATACGGCAAAGGCAGTATGCCAACCTTTGCCCCGGAAAACGTGCAAATTCTAGGATAGAACCGGGTGGTTAGCAATCAAAATAAACCGCACAATTTCAATCCGTTACAAGCTTATAAAGTAACAAATCCTCCGCAGGCTCACCAAACTGGATCTGATGTGACAATGTAAGGCCGATTTTCTCAAGCAATCGTCTTGAAGGCAGGTTGGCTTCTGTCACTATCGCCACCAAGCCATCAATGCCAAATTCTCCGCGCCTGGCAACACATGCCGCCGCGGCTTCAACAGCATATCCTTTGCCGTAGTAGGCGGGTAACAAGCCGTATCCTATATCCACTTCCGGCAAGGTATCACGTCTGATAAGGCCGCAAGTTCCGATGAAAACATCGTTCTCAACAAGCGATACCCGCCACAAGCCAAACCCATGTTCCCGGTAGCTTTTTATCGGCCCATCAAGCAGATATTTACGTGCGCCCTGCTCATCCCTGATACCTCTGTCACCGATATTCTGAATAAAATCCGCTGTATTGAGCAAGGCCAGCATTTCTGGCCAGTCTTCTTGTGAAAATTCGCGCAAAGCGAGTCGTTTTGTCTGAAAGGGTTGCATTCTGCCTCCTTGGCTGAGTGATAAATCATCACCCCGCTCGCCCGAATATTGCAATGAAAATTTATTGAGGCGCTACTCTGGCTTTCATGCAAAAACCGTAACTGTGACTATACTTTAAACCGTTTAGCACCAACATTTGACAGCCTTGTTAGTGCCAATACAACAGCAAACCTACAGGCCACAGATATGCGAATGTACATAGCTCGGGCGGCATTGTGAATGGCTGGCCGCAGGGCACAATCAGTGTAACGTGCCGACGTTGTTTCCTGAGTATGGATATGGTGATCAACAGGAGTACGAACAGCTATGAAAACGTCTTCACGGGGAAGTCGACCTTACTATGTTACGGCCGCCATGGTTGCCGCTGAGCTGAACCATACCCTCGCCTACTGTAAAGAGATTAATCTCACCGCCAGTAATGCTCAGGCCGCCTCAAGCCGGATTGGCAGTGCCGCATTGGGGTTCAAGGCGTTAACTCACTACATAGACGAACTCGCTGTTTACACAAAACGTGCTGCCAATGAAATTAACCTATTGGCAAAACAAGCAAGCAAACTTGCAACCCAGACGGCCAGAACAGAAACCGCATTGCGCTACTTCCATGCCGCCCGGGATAAAGCCATCAATGCAGCCTACGCTGACAGCATGAAAAACGCCATCTACACCACCGAAGATAACTACGCCAGGCTACAGAGCGATTTCAATCAGGTGCTTGGCAAAATGCAGGTGCAATTGACTGACTTAAAACAAAACCTTCGCAGCGCCAATGCCCTTGCCAGCATTTGCCGCGTAGAAGCCTGCCGCGTCGATGGCAAATTCCAGGCAATTTTTGTGGATGTTGCCAATAAAGTCGATACGGTTGCGGCACAGATTCGTGGACGTGTGGATACTGCCATTCGCCTGTTTGATTATCACTGACGTTAAGGATTAACCATGAAGACCCAATTACTGGTAGAGACGCCGACACATAAGTGGCTGTATTTTGGTCGCGATCCTGAAAAGAACGAAAAAATAATCGATACCAACCAGTATCTGGTACAAAGCGGCAATCAATCGCTGCTGATGGATCCCGGTGGCATTGAGCTGTTCGCCCCCATGTTAGCCAGCCTGGTCCGCCATCTGCCGCTGGAACAGCTCACATACCTGTTCGCCTCACATCAGGATCCCGACATCATTTCATCTTTGGGGCTATGGGATCAAACTCTGCCCAAGGCCAAATTGTTTGCCCCCTGGTTGTGGGAAGGCTTTATCCGCCATTTCGGCATGAACAACATCAGCTACGAGCCCATCAAAGATAAAGGTGGCAAACTGCTGGTCGGCGAAGTGGAACTTCAATTTATTCCGGCGCACTATCTGCATGCCTCGGGTAACTTCCACGTGTACGACCCAGTTGCCAAAGTGCTGATGTCGGGAGACATAGGTGCTGCGCTTGAGCCCGCCGAAGCCGATATTTTTGTGGATGACTTTGCCACTCACGTAAGCAAAATGGAGTATTTCCACCGCCGCTGGATGCCATCAAACCGCGCCAAAAGCAATTGGGTCAGCCGCATGCGCGATTTGGACATTCAGTATATGTGCCCCCAACACGGGCGAATTTTCAAAGGCCATCAGGTAAAACAATTTCTCGACTGGTTCGATACGCTGGAAGTGGGCATCGCCCTGTAAAAGAACTGTGTTCTTACCCCAATAAAAAAGGCCCACACGGGCCTTTTTTATTGTCACCAACACCGGAGTTAGTGTGTTGAGACCTATAGCTACTGTTCTTTAGCCTTTGCATGCCCATGAATGGCAATCAGCGGACGTATTAGCCGCTTTGCAGGTTAATCACAAGTAGCGCACGTAAGGGCTTGGATCCCGCGGCGCCTTGATAGGCGCG
This sequence comes from Shewanella sp., assembly GCF_041630135.1. GTDB lineage: Bacteria > Pseudomonadota > Gammaproteobacteria > Enterobacterales > Shewanellaceae > Shewanella. Next base: position 11,681 of record NZ_JBFKLW010000006.1, on the reverse strand, counting down.
TCTACCGCGGGGGTACCCAAGTACAAAAAGCCGACTATCTGGTCATCATCTCCAAGCCCAAGCGCCTGATGCACTTTGCGATCAAAGGCAAAGTCACCGGTGCGCCAGATGCCGCCCAGCCCTAAAGCAAAGGCAGTCTGCTGCATCGCCATGACAGCGCAGCCTGCGGCAATTTGCTGCTCAAGTACAGGCACCTTGGGGTGCGCCTGAGTCTTGGCAACGACGGTGATCACCATGGGCGCCCGCTTGGGCATGCCTTCGGCCTTACTTAAAAACGCCTCATCGCCACCGTTGGCTTTTGCTGCCTCGGCGAAGATTTCCCCGAGCCGCGAAAGACCCTCAGCTTGTGCAATAATAAACTCCCATGGATTGAGGGCACCGTGATCTGGCACCCGCACCGCTGCATCCAGAATAAGCTTCAGCTGCGCTGCATCCGGCGCCGGGGCCAACAGCCGTGGACAGGACTGGCGGGTCGTCAATAAGGTTAAGGCATCCAATGATTTATCCTCTTTATCATGCATGGCGCCAGCATAGCATGAAAAACACAAAAATCCCGCCGCCACAGGCGTACGGGATTGTTGGGATGTCCATGGCAGGGGCTTGGCAAGCCCTGTTGCATCAGTCTCTGGTCAGGCCAAAACGCTTGCCCACGTACCAGTCGATACTGGTGTAGCGGCCACCGCCCAGGGCGAACAGCGCCAGCAACATGGCAAAATAAGTGATGGCGAACTCGATACCATTATTGAGCACCACAAAGTTGCCACTGCCGGTGAGATAGTCGTAATTCCCGTATTCCTGCAATATCTCTTTGGCACGGGACAAACGCTCGGCGGACTGCATCACCTGGTCATTGGCAAGCCAGCTGGAGGGGTCGGCAATGGCAAGCCAGCCATTTTGCCAGTGCACGGTAAAAGCGGCCACCAACATGGTTACCATCAGTGGAATCGAAATAAGGCGGGTAAACAGTCCAAGGATCAACAGGATGGCACCAAAAAACTCTGTTCCGGCGGCAAGGCCCGCCATCAGCGACGGAAAAGGCAGTCCCAATCCCCAATCTGGATTACCGAACCAGGCGGCAGTATCTTCAAAGTGTGCCAACTTGTTGTAACCGGCCTGCATCAGTACCGGTGCCAGATAGAGCCTGAGTGCCAAAGGGGCAAGGGCGTCGCCAATATGACGGCCCTGGGTGTTGAGCTTTTGAATAAGTTGCAGCATGGGTTCCTCTCAGCCAAGGAGACGTATGAAAAGTGGCTATGTTATGAAGACCCGATGTTGCAACAGTTTATTTCGGCGTAAGTCTGTTATTGACCGGAACTGTCCGCCGCCTCCAAAGCCAACTCACGCAGGTCAACGGTGAGAGCATCATATTCACGCCACAGTTTCTTACGTTGTTTATCAGACAGATCGCGGTAGATGTCCATCACGAGGCGACCAAAGTTCTCCTGATTCAGACGGATAGCGTCCTGATGCGCCTGTGAGCGCAGGGTATGCGGTGCCGTCATCAACTGGCGCAAACGGCTGGCGAGCTGCTCGGTATCGCTGCGCTGCCTGAGCGCCTGCTCGAACTGCCTGAGCCATTCGTGGCGGTACTCAAGCCACATATCCAGCGTTGCCAGCCGGGTGGTGTTGGAGTCATGGATCATCGCTTTCTGCTTGTTGCTTACTTTGCCAAGCCACTTTTCGGCCCGCTCTTCGAGGCGTTTATCCGAGTCTTTAACCAACTCGGCCTGACTCTTACCGGCATACTCGGCCACCGTTTCCGCTTCATCTTTCCTGAGCTGGGCAATCAGTTCATCAACCTGCTCATCTGAAAGACTTTGAATAATCGGCAAAATACCGTCGAACACATGGTCGAACAACCTGAACCAATGGGACTGGGCATAATTAACATGCTCAGCCCACAGCGCGGGCGTAAGGGTATTGGATTGCATCTGGGCTTTAAGGTTGTCCAGCTGCGCCACATAACGCGGCAACTCTTCTTTTTGGTGCCAGACAATAAACTCATCCAGCACCTTGTCGAACGCCTGCTGCTGACTTTTGTTCAGGCTGACATAATCGTCCAGCTGCCATTCAATGGCCCAGTCGAGGAAGTAGTAGCTCATCTTGGTGGAACAGGCCGCCAGCGTAAACAGCAGCATCAGGGTAATAATGGCTCGAGATTTCATTGAGGATCCTTCCACATCAGTCTGTTTCAAGGTTACCAAGGGTGGCCGGAGCTGAAAATGTCTCAACTGTTCGCTAATTGTAAGTATCTGTGAAACCAGGAAAGATAATTGTTGTCTCCACTTTGCCCCGCCATCAACAGCGCCCAAATGGCGCCAAAATACCAATGCAGGGCAACAGCATCAACAATGAGGGGGGCATCGCGTTGGTCGAGTTGTGGGTGAAAATCCAGATACGCATGAACCAGCGCCGTCTGGGCATCGGCAGTCAGCCGATGGGATGCCAGCACGGTGGCGAGATCCCACAACGGGTGGGATGCACAGGCATATTCAAAGTCAATGCAATACAGCTTGCCACCGTGGCAGAGCAGGTTATGGGGCGTCAGATCGCGATGACTGTACTGAAAATTTAGCGGCTTGCGCTCAATTCGCTCCAACGCGGCTTGAATGTCCCAGGCACATGACGCCAGCTGCATTTGCGCCCGCCGCCATTCATCACAGTATTGCCACTGGGGCAAACCAGAATCCAGTGCCCGCTGGTAATCCTGCCACTGCTCAGTAAAACCCTTGGCGTTAGCTGGCAGCGGTAACTGCTGTAATCCTTTGAGCAATGCAAGTAACAGGCGGGCATCAGCTTGAGCGCTATCCACAGGAGCGCCGAGCCATTTTCCTTCATCACTGCTTGCCAAGCCCCTGAAACCAGAGGCAGGAATTTCGGCGTATTTTTCCGGCCAGTCGCCGTGGTCAAGCCTGTGGGACAAATAACAGCGACCATCGTCGCTAATTGCAAGCAGTGGCGGTGCCAGCCCTGCCCTCGCCGCCAATTGCCAATTACCGGCTTCAAAGGCACGCTGACAAAAAGCGCTGCTTTCATCACGATTAATACGCAGCACCCAGGCTCTGCCATTGGCTTCAATCAGGGCATTGTCATTACTGAGTCCCTGAGTCAACGCGCTGACATTGGCCATTGCCAATACGTCACCACCCAGGGCTTGCGAGATAAAAGCACTTACCCCCGGGGTTTCCCAGGGGTAGCACTCGATGTTATCAGCGGATTCGCTCATCACTATCCGAGCGCAAGTACAGGCTCACGCTGCTCAGCGAGCGCGGCACGCCAGATAAAGTATCCCGCAACCGCCATCCCAACGTAGAGCACGAACAAGAGTGACGTCATCATCAACCCTTTGCTGAGATAAAGATAAATCGACACTACATCTATCACCACCCAGTAGAGCCAGTTTTCCAATACCTTTTTAGCAACCAGATAAGTAGTCATGACCGCAAAACAGGTGGTGGCCGCATCCAGATACGGGAAAGAAGCCTGCGTGTAGTTGGCCATCAGATAACCGCAGCCAAGTGATACCAGAGTGGTCACTGCAATGAGAAGCAGATGCCGTGACAGCGACCAACTGCTGACCTTGAGCTCATCGTCTGTATCCTTTTGCCACAGCCAATAGCCATAGACGGCCATCGCCATGTAGTACACGTTGAGTGCCGACTCCATCAGCAGTGCCACTTCATAAAACAGCACCGTATAAATGGCTGTGCTGGCAAAAGCGGCCACCCAGCACAGTCGATTGCGCTTCATGGCAAGCAGCAGGTACGCCAAAGCGAGCGCTACAGCTACAGCCTCCCATACCGACAACGCCTGCATTTCACCAAAAGCACTGTGCAGGGCGCCGCCAATCCAGCTCCAATTTTCCACTTGCATGGGTTACTCCGAGTGCGACAAATCCAGGGCGCCGCCAATAAACTTGCACACAAATACGGCCTTACCGAACTGTTCATGTGCCGCTTGCATTTCCGTGGCGAGCATGGTCATCACCTCCTGATAATCGCCCTGAACCTGAGTGGCCATAGCGTTAGTGCGACGGGTGATGCCCGGGTAACTGTCGAGGCGACCAATAAACCAACGAATGGGCTCAATATAATTTTCATGCAGCGGATACATGCTGATTTCAGCGGTAAGTTTCATCTACTTGTCTCCATCGGCGCCCGCGGGCGCCGCAAAATCGAATGAATCACGCAGGTGTCAGAGTCTGACATCGACAGTCAGACCCACACTGCGCGGATCGCCGTAGCGAATGTACTGCTTGTCGGCCCAGCCGTTGTCCGGCTCATTACCAAAATAGAAACCACGGACGCCATATTGCTCATCAAGCAGGTTACGTCCCCACAGGTACACAGACCAGCTATCGCCTTCATATCCGGCGCGGGCATTTAGCACAGAGTAAGCCTGTGACACCGAATCATTGGAGTCAGAGTAATAGAACTTGCTCTTGCCGTTGGCGTTAAGATTGGCAAAAAAGCCGCTGTCACCGCGCCAGGTAGCGCCCACAGACCAGGTCCAGTTTGGCGCATGGGCCAGTTCACGGCCACTGAGGTCAACAGTATTGCCATATTTGTCCTGATAGCTGTAATCACCGTATTCGGCCTTGAGATAGCCCAGACTGCCATAGAAATGCAGGCTATCGGTGGCGTACCAGTTGGCATCGAGCTCGGCGCCATAGTTGGTTGAGCTGCCGGCATTTTCAGTAAACAGGATAAAACGCTGTGGCCGCTCTGGATCCTGCTGCGATGCGGATACCTGCTGATCCTGCCTATCCATGAAAAAGACCGCCACGTTGGTGCCCAGGTTGCCATCAAGGAAGCTGGATTTGAGACCAATTTCGTAGTTATACAGGACTTCGGTATCGAACTCTTTCTTGTCGGCAAACTCTGGCGGCAGCGACATGTTAAAGCCACCGGCCTTATAGCCTCGGGCAATACGGCCATAGAGGTTATGGCTGTCATTAAGCTGCTTGCCAAGGGCGATATGCCCACCCCACATGGTTTCTGACGGGCTGAAGGCATCACCGGCATCATCCACATATTCGGCATCGCGGCGCTCAACCCGGGCGCCCACCGACAGATTCAGGCCATCACCGAAGTCGGTATCAAGCTGACCAAATACCGCCAGGTTACGGGCATCGTACTCAGAGCGCAGTGTTTCATCAGCCCAGCCGTTATAAAAAGAAGCAAGATCGTTGTCTTCATTCAGCTGCATGCCGTAGACACCCAGCAGCCAGTCGGTGCTGCCAGCAAAAATACGCGCTTCTTCTTTACTCGCCAGACGGAATTCCTGGGATACAGTGGTGCGATCACCGCGTTTATCCCAGGTGTAGTCATACACGCAAGGCTCAGTGCCAATCACATTCCAGTCGTCGTCATAGGCTTCACACTCTCGGCTTGCCCAATACTCAGGGTTAGCCCAGTCACCGTCGTAGGCGTGCCTGTGGTCAGTACCGGCGAAGCTGGTGAGCGAGGTGAGTTCGGCAGATTTGAAACCATCATAATGGACCTTAAGACCAACTCCGGTGGTACGTTGGGCATCCACTCCCGGTTTGTCAGTCAGGGTATCAAAGCCGTTATTGTCCAGCGTCCATGCATCATAGCCGTTATCGAAATCGGCATGCAGCAGGGTAAAGTCCACCTGGGTATTGTCGCTGGCGTACCAGCGCAGCTTGGTTCTAAGGCTCAGTTCGTCACGTTCATTGGTGTCGGAGCGGTTAAGGAACAGGTTGTCGCGAAAACCATCCTGGTTATGCTGCTGCAGCGACACCCGATACAAGAGCTCACCCGAGTCCACCATGGGGCCGGAACTGAAACCGGAAAAGGTACGCAGATTATCCGAGCCCAGACTGAGCTGAGCACCATGCTCGAATTGCTCAGTGGGGTCGTTACTTTTGAGGTAAATCAGGCCTGCAAGGGCATTGGCGCCATAGCGGGTTCCCTGGGGACCACGCAGCACCTCAGCCTGTTGCATATCGTACATGGACGACACCATGCCAAGACCAGACAGATCGATATCGTCAATCAGGTAGCCAACAGAGGAGTTTGGTGCGCCCTTGTATTCTTCCTGCTCGCCAACGCCGCGAATTTGAAAATAACGCGGGCGCGAGGTGCCACCGGACCAGTTGAAGTTGGCCACAGCGCCAAGTATGTCTTCAAAGTGCTGTGCACCTTCATCCTCAAGCTGCTGCGCATCAATTACTGTGACACTGGAGGGGATTTTTTCAATCGCCAGACCACGGAAATCAGCGGTGACCAGCATCACTTCAATTGGCTCATCTGAATCGGCTTCATTGGCAAACGCAGCCGGCGACATCACTGATGCCACGGCAAGCGCAACCGGCGCCAGATTACATAATGGAAAACGGGAACTGCGGTGTGGTGTAAACATTGGGACCTCAACAAAAACTGTATGAGATCCGGCAAGCTCGGAGCGGCAAAGAAAATCGTTGGCCCATTCCTACGCCGGTATCAGCCGGATCAGGTTCTAAGGGTTTGTCGGTGGACATCTCAGTCCGCCTGCGGCGGACACCCCTTGGCGCGGCCAATTATACGCTCATCCAAGTCAAAGATGATACTTTTGTTGCAAGGGCTTTGATGAAAATTGCGCCATCAGACACCATTTTGTGACCAGGTGCGAATTCAGTTGGGTTAAGGCATAAAGAAAAAACACCGGCAATGCCGGTGTTTTTATTACACGAATCGCAACGAATCAGTTCGAAAAAGCCTTGCGCACATAAATTTCCACTCTACTTGCACTTGAATTGGGCGCCACGCTGCTCACCTGTTGCTGCTGCATTCCATGCAATTTCAGCGATTGCCAGCTCTGACCCTCAGCCTCCACTAGCAGCCCCTGGGCGTCATACCAACTGAACTTGTATTGCAATCTGAGATCCGTGGAAACTTTGCTTGAAATCAGGGCGGAGCCCTTAAGCAAATCACCACTGCCAATCAAGCGCACATCTGAAACCGAGACTTCGCGGCTGAACGTAGCGTTATCGACTCGGCTTTCGCCGCTGGATGCCACAGATACGCCTGCGGTGTGCTTGGCACAACCGGCAACGCCCATGGCCAGCACGGCTGCCAGCATCAATGTCATTCCTTTTTTCATCTTGCCTCCCGATTAACTAATTTCAACAGAGTGCCACGGCTTTGCTGAATCCAAGCTTATCAACTTTGCTATCAGTCGATAAGGAAGTGTGCCCGCGCGGTGGCAATCAGTTGCTTACGGTTGGTTTGCCAGCAGTTAATGTTCACATTGGCCACTCTGCGCCCCTGGCGGGTGATGATGCACTCAGCAAAGGTGTCCTTGTTCAGCCCTGCCCGCAGATAGTCGATGGAAAAGTCCACCACCTTGGGTACCCTGGATGTTTGCATAAACACCATCAGCTGTACAATCGCCGACATTTCCATAAAACCGGCAATCACGCCGCCATGAATAGCGGGCAGCACAGGATTGCCGATGTTGGCATCCCGCGCTGGCAAACGGCATACCAGTTCATCGCCAAAGCGCTCAACCGCCATGCCGATAAAGCGGGCGTAAGGCACTTGCTCCAACAGATGACCAAAGTCATTAAGCTCGGTGACCCGGCGAACGATTTCTTTGACGTCCATGGGCGCTGAGCGGGTGGCTTCGTCCGGACAGTGAGAAAGCTCGGTCACTTCCGGCCCCAGTACTACGCCATCTTCAAGCAGGGCGCCGCGGAACTGCTCACCGACCATTTCCGGGCTGATACGCATAAATGAGCCCACAGCATGGGCAATAGGCTCGTCAATGCTGTCCTGATAGGCAATGGCGCGGGTAAAGGCGATATTGTTTGATAAACGGTAGCACTCTGCAAATGCGTACACAGGCTTTCCCGGTTCTGCTGGGCGCATGTAGTCCACCCGCAAATCCAGTGTCGGAGAAATTTCCAGGGTGCTGAACTTCTCTTGGATGGCGCACACCACAGCAGTACCGCTGGCAGTATCAATCAAGGTGGTAATAACCCCGCCATGAATTACTCCGGTATCAGGATAACCAATCAGCGCTGAGCTATAAGGCAGCTGCAGCAGCACATGGTGCTCGCTGCCCTCAAGCACCTCAATCCCAAGACGGCGGCACTGGGCCAACTGACTGACAAAGCGTTTGGCCAGTGTGGTCAACGGGAAAAAATCCGAATTTACTTTCATGGCTTATCGCTTGCTCAACATGGGGCCCAGCGGCTCGCCGCCCACCAGGTGCATATGAATGTGGTACACCTCCTGGCCGCCGTCGCTGTTGCAGTTCATGATAAGACGGTAACCACTCTGGGCAATACCTGCCTCAGCAGCCAGCTTGGCCGCCACAGTAAACATACGCCCCAGCGCCTGCTCATCAGAGGCCTTCACATCATTGGCGGTGGGGATAAGATGATTGGGGATAATCAGAATATGGGTTGGCGCCTTGGGGGCTATATCCCGAAAAGCGGTGACCAGCTCATCCTGATACAGGATATCGGCGGGGATTTCGCGACGGATAATTTTGCTGAAAATGGTTTCTTCGGCCATGGTGAACTCCATATGCTGCCAGGCTTTGCCAGTGGCTTGCCCAAAGTTGCCCTAAAAGGACAGTTTGTTCCAAAAGACAGATTTGCCCTAAAAAATGATTCGGCATTCTGCCAGAAATTCAATGGGCTTATGATAGCAAGGCCAACGGTATTTGGGTAAGCGTCTTTTGGATGAGCCTCTATAGAGAGTGAACGTCTTTTGCAGACTTTGCCAACACCTGCTTTTTTTGGCAGCATGCGAGCATTCCAGGGGGCTGTTTACCTTTCGTGCTGATTATCGCAGCAATTTGAGGATTATTTACACAAGGCAGAGAATTTCAAAGGTAGTCATTCGACCTGATAAGCCTATAACGCCTGAGAAAGAATCCACAAACGCTGCCCGAAGGGTTCGGCTAAAGGCGTTTTACTCTGCGTCGAACGCTCTTTGCTTAGAATCACCAGGCGGCAAAGACTCGCCTTGATTAAAACGCTTTTATCTCGAACAAAATACAACCACAAAAGATCAACAACACCTAAACATCGGGAACCATTATGATCCGTTACAGCATTCTTCCAAGCGATCCCAAAGCCCATCTGTTTGAGGTCAGCATCGACATTCCTTCCCCTGCGGCAAACCAGGTTTTATCGCTGCCGTCCTGGATCCCGGGCTCGTATATGATCCGGGACTTTGCCCGCAATCTGATCTCCATCCGTGCCAGCCAAAACGGCGCAGCTGTTGCCTTCAATCAGCTCGATAAACAGCGCTGGCAGCTGGCATGCGCCCAAGGCGCACCATTGACAGTGCAGTATCAGGTGTATGCTTTCGATATGTCAGTGCGAAGTGCTCATCTGGACATGAGCCACGGCTTTTTCAATGGATCCAGCGTGTTTCTGGCAGTGGAAGGTCAAACCGGGCAGCCTTTGCTGGTTTCAATGCAGGCACCTGATTTACCTGACCTTACTCACTGGCGCCTTGCCACCGGACTCAAACGGCAAAGCGGCGAGGCATGGCACTTCGGAGACTTCATTGCCGATGATTACGATGCCCTGATTGACCATCCGGTGGAGATGGGGGATTTCACTCTGGCAAGTTTTGAGGCCTGCGGCGTGCCCCATCATATAGTGCTGACCGGACGTCATCGCTGCCATATGCCAAGGCTGTGCGCCGACCTCAAGGCCATCTGCGAAACCCAAATCCGCCTGTTTGGTGGCAGCGCCCCCTTCGATGAATACCTGTTTATGACCATGGTACTGGATAACGGTTTTGGCGGTCTTGAGCACAGAAATTCCACCGCGCTGGTGTGCTCACGCAAGGACTTACCGCTCACCATGGACGAAGCGGTCAGCAAGGACTACCGCACTTATTTATCCCTTTGCAGCCACGAGTATTTCCACAACTGGAACGTTAAGCGCATCAAGCCCGAGGTGTTTCTGCCTTACGCCCTTGATAGCGAGAGCTACACCCGCCAGCTGTGGGCCTACGAAGGCATTACCTCGTACTATGACGACCTGCTCACCCTGCGCGCAGGACGGGTAAACCCAGAGGCATACCTGGATATGCTGAGTGAAACCATGACCCGGGTGTACCGCGGCAAAGGGCGCTTTAAGCAAAGTCTGCGGGATTCAAGCTTCAACGCCTGGACCAAATTTTACAAACAGGATGAGAATGCCCAGAACGCCATCGTCAGTTATTACACCAAAGGAGCCCTGTTTGCGCTGTATCTTGACCTGACACTTCGCAAAGAAACCGACGGTGAAAAAAACATAGATTCTCTGATGCAACTCTTGTGGCAACGTTTTGGCCTTACAGGCACAGGCACTACAGAAGCCAGTCACCTTGAACTGGTGAGTGAACTTTTGGGCAGAGATGCTGGCGACATTTTCGCCTACTTGGATAACACAGATGACCTGCCCCTCGAGCCACTGCTGGCAGAATTTGGGGTTCGGATGGAACTGCGCCCTGCTTCAGGCCAAAGCGATACCGGTGGCGGAACGCCCGACACTCTTAAGGTCTGTTTGGGTGCAAAATTTAAACCGGAAGCCGTTGGCGTGCGCATTCAAACCGTGGCAGAAGGTGGCAGCGCCCATCAAGCCGGGCTTTCAGCAGGTGATTTACTGATTGCTGTGGATTATTTGCAGGCGGGTGCCGGACTTGAGAAACAACTGGAAAGTTATGCCGTTGGCAACGAAATGGATATTCACTTCCTTCGCCGCGACGAGCTCCATACCGCAACGCTGGTGCTTCAGGAAGCGCCTCTGGATACCGTATCATTGCATTTAATGGAAAATACGTTGGCAAGCCGTTGGATTTAAGTCGCCCCGACGGGCTTACTTAAAAGGCAGAAGTATGGAATTAAAAAAAGGCGCTATCACGCCTTTTTTAATTTATGTCAATGCAAGCCTATTACTACGTCCGACATTAATGCCAGGTAAGATACAAGCGCTTTATACATGCACTTCGTGCAAATGTGTCTGAGCCCACGCGATAGCCTGCCCACGACTGGATACACCAATTTTCCGAAATGCCCGGTACAAATGTGTTTTAATAGTGCTTTCACTGACATAAAGTCTGTTGGCGATATCCTGATTGGTATTGCCGGACAGGAGTGCCTGCAATACCTCTCGCTCACGAATGGTCAGCTTATCGCTGTCTTCTTCATCATGTTGCCCAGTCATACTGCGACGCAACATGGCAGGGATTTGGTGACGGCCTTTGAGGATCTCACTCAGCCCTTCACCCACTTGTGCAAGGCTGGAATCAAAATAAAATACCCCAGCTGTAACCGAAGCATTTATAAGAAAACGCGCATCTGTTTGACGTGGAAAGTGAATAAACACCACTTTAACGGATAAATATTCTCTTTCGATATGCTTCTGAAGCTGATACGCCTTTTGCATATCCACAGATGCCAGATCGATTATCACCAATGAAATTTGGCTGAGGTGTAATTTATTGCTCATTTCCTCAGGCTCAGCCTTGGTCAATTTAACCAAAAACTCCTGGGGCCAACGACAATCCAGCAAGTCACCCAGCAAATGTGAACGTGACACCACCATCCAATGAATAATCTTGAACATAACGCCCAACCTCCGTGTAAATATTTGGGTCAACCTGCATGCTCTGCCAATCTCCGAGCAGAACAAGCACAAGTTACACCAAACAAACAACTGTATCCACCCC